>JAZKAM010000092.1:0-3534 GCA_040389145.1 Pseudomonadota bacterium | reverse complement strand
GTTCAAATCAAGAGACAGTGCAGGCAAAGAGGAAGAGAGCATGCTTCAGGTGATTCATTAGGGCAGGGAGGAGGAAGGCGCAATGGGAGAGGTCCGGCTTGAACTCACGGGATCATCTCCAGCAGGCGCAGAAATTAATACTTTTTTAGCGCCTGCGTTAATGTGCGCTTGTGATTGTTCCTTAGTCGTAAACATGCCGGTGCATTCCAACACAACGTCCACGTTCAACTCGCCCCAAGGTAACAATGCCGGATCGCGCTGTGCAAACATGCGAATATCTTGGCCATCAATGACCAAGTGGTTTTCTTTAAAATCGACCGGCAGGGGGAAACGACCATGGGTAGAGTCGTAACGCGTTAAGTGCGCGCTGGTTTCAGGTGAACCAAGGTCATTGATGGCGACAATTTCAATGTCTTTTCGCTTTGCTTCAAACAAGGCACGTAAGGTATTGCGACCAATACGACCATAACCATTAATTGCTACACGAATTGCCATCTTAACGTTCCCCTATATAAGCACGAATTTTTGCCACTACGGCGTTACAATCAAAACCCAATGCGGCAAAAACGTCCGCACCCTTTGCAGATTCACCAAAGCGGTCTAGCATAATGGCACAGCCATCTAAACCAATGAAACGCCCCCAACTGAGTGACGCGCCCGCTTCAATCGCAATCCGTTGACGAATATGGTTAGGCAACACAGCTTCGCGATACGCTGCTGGCTGCTGCATAAAACATTCGTGAGAAGGCATGGATACCACTTGAATAGGATATTCTGCTTCAAGCTTTTGCGCGGCTTCCAATGCAACAGCCACTTCAGAGCCTGTTGCCATAATGATGGCTTTAGGCGCCGCCTTGGGCGCCCAAAGCACATAACCACCACGCGCAATTAACGCACAGGTTTCTGGCGTGCGCGCTAAGGTAGGTAATGCTTGCCGTGACAAAGCCAAAACACTAGGCGTCTTGGTTTGTACCAACGCAGAGCGCCACGCCGCCCATGTTTCTACAGCGTCACAAGGGCGCCATACATGCAGATTTGGGGTAGCGCGTAACATGCTCAAATGCTCTACGGGTTGGTGCGTTGGGCCGTCTTCGCCCAAACCAATGGAATCATGGGTTAACACATACACAACTGGAATTTGCATTAATGCAGCCATACGCATGGCGTTACGCATGTAATCAGAAAATACTAGGAAGGTGCCACCATAAGGTCGGTGAAAGCCGTACAGCTGGCAACCATTCATAATGCCGGCCATACCAAATTCACGAACACCGTAGTGCAAATAGTTACCAGTCCAAGAACCGTTTTGGATCGCCTCGCAGCCCTTCCAAGCTGTTAAGTTGGACTCGGTTAAATCTGCTGAACCACCCAACAACTCAGGCATGATAGGACCCAACACATCCAATACAGCTTTAGAAGCCTGCCGCGTGGCCAATTTAGGCGCAGCAGCTTGAGTTTGCTCGATTTGCTGTGTCCAAATTGCTTCATTGATGCTGGCAGGTAGCTGCTGCGCATAGCGCCGTTCAAATTCAGCAGCCAATTCTGGATACGCAGCACGGTAGGCTTCAAACAATTCACGCCACGCGGCTTCGCGGGTCGCGCCTTGTGCTTTAGCAGACCAATCCGCGTACACACTGTCCGGCAATTCAAATGCACCCAAGGCACATTGCAAAGTTTCGCGCGCCCGCGCTACAGCTGGAACGCCTAGCGGACTACCATGAGAAGACGCTTTGCCCACATGGTCAGGTGAACCATAACCAATTTGCGTACGGCAACCGATGAATACAGGTTTACCAACCACAGCCTTTGCTTCAACAATGGCCGCTTCAATTGCATCTGCATCATGGCCATCGACATCTGCAATCACATGCCAACCATAGGCACGGAAACGGTCAGGCACAGATTCGCTAAACCACGCGGCTAAATCGCCATCGATGGAAATTTTGTTGTCATCCCAAACGACAATCAGCTTATCTAAACCCAAGGTGCCGGCAAAGGAAGCCGCTTCGTGGGAAATACCTTCCATCAAACAGCCATCGCCTACAAAGGTATAGATGTGATGGTCAATCAAATTAAAGCCAGGACGGTTAAATTGCGCAGCAGCCAAACGTTGTGCCAACGCAAAACCCACGGCATTGGTAATACCTTGACCTAATGGGCCCGTAGAGGTTTCTACACCAGGGGTAATGCCATATTCAGGATGGCCGGGGGTTTTGCTGTGGAGCTGCCGAAATTGGCGGAGGTCTTCTAAAGAAAGTTCATAACCGGTTAAATGCAACAATGCATACAACAACATGCTGCCATGACCGTTCGACAATACAAAGCGGTCACGATTGGCCCAATGGGGGTTTAACGGGTTATGGCGTAAATGTCTCTTCCATAAAACTTCAGCAATATCTGCCATGCCCATAGGCATGCCAGGATGGCCAGAATTGGCCTGCTGAACAGCATCCATGGCCAAAACGCGTAAAATGTTTGCAGATGTTCGGCGCGCTGGCATAGAACCTCACGATGAATGGTTAACTGTCCGGTGGATAGCCGCAAATGATACCATCCCGGACCTTAGTCACGCCACTTAATTGAGCACCCCATACTCGGATATTGCTCAAAAGACACCATGCCAGTCTGCGCAATCTCATTCATAGCAGTTAACAAACTTATTTCTTTTGTGACCGGATGTCGGAAACAACCCCGGTACTGTAATTCTAATTCAGCATTATAACCAAAAAAATCCGGTGTACAGACAGCGCCATAGGCATGTGCAACCGCTTGGGTTTCGTCATAGCAATAAGGAAAACTGAAGTGCTGTTCGGTCGCCAAGGTCTGCATATGTTCTGGCGCGTCCTGTGGATAACGATTGGCATCGTTTGCACTGATGGCAATCACACCAATACCGTAGCTTTGGACTTCTTTTAAGGCAGGCACCAAGTCAGGCAATATCCGTTGCACATAGGGGCAATGGTTGCACATAAACACCACCAATAGGCCCTTTGGCCCGCGTGCGCTGTCTAATGTATGGGCTTTACCGAACACATCGGTTAATTGAAATGCGGGCGCTGAGGTGCCCATAGCGCACGCGGGCGTTTCTAACAAAGCCATTCTGAATCCTAACTATTTATGAGAAAAAATAACTGGGATTCAGCATACGCCGATACGTCTGCAAAGTATAGAAATGGAAATGGCACTAATTATGCATAGGGAAAGCAGTGGATAATTATTTTGATGGGCTGATTGAGTTTTGGGTTTAGAATTTTAATAGACCCAGGCGCGCCAGATTGGCGCGCCTGGTTTCGCTTACATCCGGAGCTTAGGAGAAGCTTCGTTTCGTTGACCTTGGTCGAGATTAGTTTTCGCTACTGGTGGCGGCGCTTTTTGCGATACCAGCTCTGTGCGCAGTTGATCCGCACCTGCTGAAGGCAGCTTCGTATCCCCAGCAACACCTTCAGGTTCAGGAACAGCAATAGACTGACCTGTAAGCTTCCGCCAAAGGTTACCAAAAGAAACTACTGCATCAGCTTCAACAGGTTGAGGTTG
>JAZKAM010000091.1:3493-5334 GCA_040389145.1 Pseudomonadota bacterium | reverse complement strand
CGGCATGTTTTGATCATTAACTACATATCGATCGATTTCGTCGACTCTTAATCTCCGCTTCTGGTGCGCTGTGACCTTCACTAGACAGTATCGCTGTATAAGGTTTCGACTCTGCTAAAATAATAGCGCTAGTGGGTGGAAGCTTTTCCATTGGAATTTCTTTTTCAGAAACCGCAGAAGATCGCCCGGCAATGCTACGCCACAGTGTCAAAAAAACATTTCCTATAGATTCAAATAGGTCTGAAAAAAATGCCTTTAATCTTGCCCACATACTTAGTGACTTTACAGCATTCTCTGCTGGAACAGGCTGCACAAATGGACTGGACTTAGGCGCGACTATCGGCCCATTTACTAAACCTGTGGCTGGAGTAATGACTCTATCAATAGATGCAGGATGGAATACAATTTCAGGATTAGACGGCTCTTCGACAGGTGGAGGTGCGCCATCTATATTTGAAGACTCAGAGCTAGGTAGTGCAACACGTTCGGTTAACTCTTTCCAAGCGATTAACTCGGACAACCAGCTCCAGTTGTGTTCCATCTTGCTACGTGCGAATTCGATAATCCGGCTACGATTTTCCGCTGGCACAATATCAATGCCATACTTCCTAATGAGACTGTCAATTCTATGAAAATCATGCATTGTATTAATAGCAATGAGAGAGTGA
Source organism: Pseudomonadota bacterium (assembly GCA_040389145.1). Taxonomy (GTDB): domain Bacteria; phylum Pseudomonadota; class Gammaproteobacteria; order Berkiellales; family Berkiellaceae; genus JAZKAM01. Next base: position 4,666 of record JAZKAM010000091.1, on the reverse strand, counting down.
GAATACCTATCTGCCTGTGCCAGCTGATCCAATCTGCCACAAAAAAATGTAAAATGAATATCAAACTCAAGCCGTACAGCTTCTGTGATGAAGGTGTGCGCCCACTTTGGTCTCCACGTCTCATTTTTGTGATTGTATGTCAACTCTTTGAATAAAAACGCACGATTTTCAGCAGGTATAATTTCGTGCCCATAGCGGTCCATTAAGTCTTTAAGGCGACAAATTTCAGCATCAGACGCTGCTCTTGCCAGCGCTATATCATCATAAGAGTAATAGTCCTCAGTACGGGCATAAATATCATCAGAATTGTTGAAGTAGGTATTAATATCTTCAGCCCTTTGCTTTAAGGCTCTTATCCTGTCAAAAATATTCGAAATTTGCTCACTTAGGTCAGGTGGCAGAGATTCGAATGTTTCAGATTGGGGTTTTTCCACAATTTTTCCTTGATGAAGTTTATATGCCCGCAGCATTATATACGAAACTGGGCCAATCACCGAAAGACAATACATTTATATAGCTGGCCTCAAACCTAACTGTTGATATACAAACCATGCCTAGTCCATTGTTGTGAAAACATTTATCAACTATTTAGCTTTATGATTATTTCAGTTGACATACAAAGCAATCCGTACGAAAGACTTCAAAGTCAGCCTCTTCGCATATACTATATAGCAAGCAACCATAGGAATCCTTTGATGAGAGTAGTGCGCGTTTATTGTGATACCGATTTGGCGGTGACTGAACGGTTTACATTACCTAAAGAACAAAGCCACCACGTAAGCACTGTGCTCAAAATGCGCCCAGGCGAACCGGTTGAGGTATTTAATGGCCAAGGTGGCGCCTATGCTGGCGTGGTATTGAGCACAGGTAAATCGACCGTGGTATCACTAACCACCGCCTTACCCGATGCGCCCTGTCACCACGCCAGTGCAACCTTGGCCATTGCATTGTTACGCGGTGAAAAAATGGATTGGGTCATTCAAAAAGCGACTGAGCTCGGTGTTACCGCTATTCAGCCCATAGTTACAGACCGCACCATTGCAACCGTACCTAAAGACCGCCTGGCTCAACGTCAAGCGCATTGGCAGCAGATAGCAATTTCAGCGTGTGAGCAGTCTGGTCGTACGCGGCTACCCGGCATTGCCCTACCCCTTAAATTGTCTGATTATCTTG
>JAZKAM010000091.1:1805-3483 GCA_040389145.1 Pseudomonadota bacterium | reverse complement strand
TAGATACCACTGGACCTTGTCCGTTACCTGTGAATAAAATCAAACCCAACACGCATCATCATTTTTTGGTAGGCCCTGAAGGTGGTTTTAGTGAAGAAGAAATGTCGTTGGTTCGGCAACAAGGCTTTGTAGGGTTTAGCTTGGGGCCACACGTACTGCGTGCAGAAACCGCTGCGGTTTCTGCTTTAGCCTGTTGGCAATACGCTGGGTTATTGGCTAAGTTGTAAGGTGCTTTTCTATTTCGAGCAGTTTCGGAATAAACATCGCTTGCCCATCAAACGCAATCTCTGCTTGTATGTACGCAGGCAGAGAAGATTCGCGTACTTCCATAGCAGAGTAACCGACTTTAACCATGCGCGGCAGTTTGCTGATTTGCAAGCCATAGGTGGGACATTTTGTTGCTGGATCTAAACTGTGCACTATCAAAACATATGGCATAGGGCACTGTGCATCAAAATTAACATCCTGAATTTTTTCAAAGTTGTATACCGGTAGCTTGGTTTCATTCCAAGCCAAATAGCCGATAGGCAGTGTGGTTTGCTGCACGTTGCTTGCTTGTGCGGGCGCTGTTCCTGGGCTGCATATCTCAAGCATACCCGCCAAACACACCTCAATAACCACACTGCTGGGCAGAATCAGATGGATCTTCTCTAAAGCGATGACCATGCAACTTAGCGATGCAGCACGTAAGGATTCATTACTTCGCTTCATTCTGTTCCCCCAGCAATATTTCTAAGTGCGCCAAGAGCAGCCGATCCTTGCATGGCTTAGCCAGTACCAAATTTGCACCGGCTTCTTTGCATTGATGCACATGTTCCGGGCCTGTACGTGCAGACAAGACAACAATAGGTGTTTTGCTTAAGCGTGGCTCTAGTCGTATGGCGGCGATCAAGTCGTACCCGCTCATCCGGGGCATATCAATGTCTAGTAAAATTACATTGGGGTGCAATGCTTTGGCCCGCTCCAAGCCTTCCATCCCGTCTTTAGCGGTATCGACTTGATAGCCATCTGATTCTAGCAACTTTTTGGTCATAGTTCGGACAGTAATCGAATCATCTACTACGAGAGCACGATACGCGTTCTTTTTGGTTTCTCGTGCGATACCCATGCGACGGTCATGTAACACAATATGCTCAAGCACAATGGCATCTAGAATGACAACGATTTCGCCGTCAGGCAACAAAGATACGCCCGAAATTTCACGCACTTGGCGTAATTGCGGGCCGGGGGACTTTAGAAAGATTTGGCGCGCCCCCAATAGGTGATCAACCAACACTGCGATATACGTTTCAGCAATTTTGAGCAAAATTACTGGCAGTGCTTTGCGTCGATGTTCCGAAGAAGGGATCCGTTCACCTTGTAACAAATCCCCTAAATAATAAAATGCATATGTTTTTTCGTCATGGACAAAGGGTCGGCTACCCGTTAGGTAGTCTTCAATTTGGCTATAGGGTACACGAACGACCGATTGAATGTTAAACAGCTGCAGGCCGTACCAGCGGTTGCTTAATCGGAATACCAACGCTTCATTCAGCGACTGCGTGAACGGTACAGAAATCACCAGTTCTGTACCCTTACCAGGTGTAGAGGATACGATTAGGCTACCGCCCAGTTTTTCTACATCACTGTTGACCACATCCATACCAACACCGCGTCCTGAAAACTGAGTGACCTCATC
>JAZKAM010000091.1:0-1795 GCA_040389145.1 Pseudomonadota bacterium | reverse complement strand
GCCTGGTTGGAAAATGAACCGCAGCAATTCCTGGTTGGACAGCTGTACCTCTTTATGCAGCAATCCACGCGCGATGGCTTTTTCGCGCAGTTTACTTACATTTATACCCTGGCCATCATCTTTAAGTGACACCAATAGGTTGCTGCCACTACGTTCTATCGATAACCGGATTACCCCTGCCTCAGGTTTGTTGGCCGCAACACGTTGCTCAGGTGATTCAATGCCATGGTCAATAGCATTGCGCACCATATGCTCTAAAGGAAAAATCAGGCCGTCGAGCAATTGGCGATCAATTTCTTGGTGTAGGTTTTCGTGCACAAAGGTCACTTTCTTGCCAAGTTGTGAGGACACTTGTTCGACCAAGCGCTCCAATCGAGGGATCACCTCTTCAAACGAGAACATTTGTGCATTGGTTAAGCCGACCTGTAGATCGGCGGCTGCTTTGCCCTGTTCCACCAAAATATTTTCAGTCGTCATCATGGTGACACGGATATTCACAAGGGCTTGCGTCATATTGATATGCGAATCGCCAATTTTGTTCATAATGTCACTGATTTCGCGTTCTGCCGCGCGCACCTCATACGATTCAGGGAAAAAACGGATCAGACGGGCGGTTTTCCGTTCAACCAAAGACAAATTCGCCTTCAATTCATCCATGCCCACAAGTAAATCGCCCGCATTACGGATCAACCTGAGCAAATCAGATTCGGCGTGGGCATGGGCAATGCTCACACTGGTGGCTAAGCTGTTAAATCCGCCAAGCAGGTTGGCATTTACTTTGATGGTACGGTTTAACAACCCTGCTTGAGCGCCGCGCAAACCGGTTTCACTATCCAAGTTTGGCATCGGCTTTCCTGAAACCAAGGCCGTCAAGCATTCAGACAAGTTAGCTTGTAACTCGTCCCAGTTGGCAAAGGATATCTCACTATTGGGTTTGGTTGGATCAGCCCATTCTTCTATTACGACCCCAATACGTTTCACCAGCATGTCGATGGTATCCACGTTGATTTTATGCGAAAGCAGTTTTACCTTTTCATAACCAGCCTGGAGGGCTTTCATCAGTTCGCCGCTCTTTTGGTCTTTACGCCATAACTCATACGTAGCTTCCAACTGTGACAAGCCGATATGAATGTCACCCGCTAACGCCCTTAAATCTGTGGTAATTTGCTGAACAGTTGAGTCAGGCTTCTTTTGGCGGATCGCATGCACCATGTTTGAAGCGATGCCAATTTTATCGATGATCTCGCTTTTACATGCAATGATTTTATCTGGCGCCTGAGTTATTTGGTTTTCAATGACAGACTCTAGCGCATGGATCACATCGGCAATGGCGATTTGCTTAACCATTTTGGCGCCGCCTTTAATGGTATGCAAATCGCGCTTGATGGCCCTTACGGCTTCCATGCATTGATTGGGTTGGTCCATAAGCACGAGTGATTCCTGAATTTTCCCAATCAGCTCAAGGGCCTCTTCAATGAACACATTGACCAGTTCTTTGTCTTCCATTACGTGCCCCTACTTTGTGTCAGGCATTTATGTCTAAATCAAGCTTTTTGGCAAGTGTGTCGATTTGAGCAACCATGGGATCTAGTGCTTTAATGCGCCCAAACAAGGCAGATGCTTTGTTTTCTGTTTCAGAGACTGCCGTTAACAGGCCACCAATATCTTTATCCAATATCGCAAATCGGCCTATATATCGGCCAATTTGTTCATTCAGTTCGGAGGTGATTTTTTGCAACTCGGCCGATGTGTTGCTCACATTTTGAATTTGTGTGCGTGCAATGGTAACCAGGGT
>JAZKAM010000090.1:0-3673 GCA_040389145.1 Pseudomonadota bacterium | reverse complement strand
CCAGTGCCTTAACCACCGCTTCTTTCAAAGCAAACCGCTTTGCCAAAAAAGCAACGGGACATGTCATTTTGGCCACATGTTCGCGCTCTAGTGGTGACAAAATCCGAGCTAAGCTGCGTTGCGAAAATTTAGTGTACATTCGGGAAATCCGAGCGATGGCAACAATATCTGTTCCAATACCTTTAATCATAAGCCCACCAGAACTGACGCGACATAATTGGCTTTTTGCCTAAATAATGCTGCAAAATTTGTCGGAACAACATTTTTAAGACCATTCGATGCTGCGGTAAAATTTTTTCTTCGCGCAAAGCACAGAGCGCCTCACCAGGAATTTTTAATCCTTGTGGGTCGTCAGACTGAACCAACCGAACAAAGTTTTGCTCAAAAAAATAATGGTAGGTCGCCTGCGGATCAATGTCCTGACCCGACTTATCTTGCCACAAATCTAATCCATAGCCCAAATGTAATAACAGATTTTTTTCAAATAAGCGCAAAACTGGCTCAGAATTGTCGCTCAGATTGATAACCGTTTGATGATATTGTTCAAAAAACTGCGGATCGGACACGCCTGGCGATAATAAGCGCACCAGTAATTCATTGACATAAAAACCAGCGAACAAAGCACGGCCGGATAAGTGGGTTGCGGGACCGATAAAATCTGCTCGAAGCAACAGTCCCAAATCACTACGCGATTCTCGCCACTCTAGTTCGCAGCACTGAAACGCCTGCAATATTGCTTTGAGTGGTGTTTTAGGGCGACGGGCACCCTGTGCAATCAGGCTAACCCGTCCATCGTCAGGCGTGAGCACCGTCAACAAATTGCTGGTGTCCCGATAGTCTTGCCGGTGCAGCAAATAGGCTTTTTGCTGTTTAGTCGAACCCATCGTAACCCAGTTTAGATAAAGCACCAGGATCATTAGACCATCCTGATTTTACTTTCACCCAAATACGCAAAAATATCTTTTGATTCAATATTCTTTCTAAATCGACACGGGCTTGTGTACTGATTTCTTTCAAGCGTTCACCGCCTTTGCCAATCACAATAGGTTTTTGACTGTCTCGTTCTACCCAAATAATGGCATATATGTCACGGTGTTGTTCTTTTTGTTCCCAGTGCTCAATCGCTACGGTGGTCGCATACGGTAGCTCATCACCTAAAATCCGCATGATTTTCTCACGGATTACTTCAGTGACACGAAAGGCCATGTCTTTGTCAGTACGCTGCTCTGCGTCATAGATAAAATTGTTTTCAGGAATATGTTGCGCGATTTCTTTTAGCAGACTGGGTACATTGTCACCTGTTCTGGCAGACAAAGGGATCACCCCTCTAAAAGCAAATCGACTATGGATTTTTTCAATGAATGGCAATAATTCCGCTTTATCTTCCATACGGTCGATTTTATTAACCACCAAATATACGGGAATATCTTGGGGCAACATTTCCAAAATACGCTCATCATCCGGCGTCCATTTTTTTGCTTCAATAACCCAAACCACCACATCAACGCCATCTAAAGCCGTACGTGCAGCACGGTTCATATATCGATGAAGGGCTACCTTTTGCGAAGCTACTTCATGCAAACCTGGTGTATCAATAAAAATGGTCTGCACAGTACCTTCGGTATGAATACCTAATATTTGGTGCCGTGTTGTTTGTGGACGCCGAGAGGTAATACTCAGTTTTTCACCAATAATTTGGTTCATCAGCGTAGATTTACCGACATTGGGTCTACCAACCACGGCCACGTAACCACATTGTGTTTTAATATTATTTTGACTCACGTTTTAGTTGCTCCAAGGCAGCTTCAGCTGCAATTTGTTCTGCAATGCGTCGACTCGAAGCAACACCTTCGGTTTGTATCGTCGCTACATGGCAAGAAACTTTAAACATTTGTTGATGCCCTGGGCCTGTCACGCCAATCAAGGAATACACGGGTAGTGATTTTTGTCGGGCTTGCACCCATTCTTGTAGGGTACTTTTCGGATCTTTTAAAAGTTCATCCCCTTTTTTAGGTAAGGCGTCTACCCAAGGATGTAACCAAGTAAAAACAACCTGCTCGCATTCGGCCCAACCGCTGTCCAAATAAATGGCACCAATGATAGCTTCCACGACATCAGACAAAATAGAATTAAGCGAGGCAGCCCCACTACGAGCCTCTCCTAAGCCCAATCGAACGAGCATCTGTAACTCAAAAGTATGTGCCAACTCAGCTAAGGTTTGGCCACGCACCAAATGTACACGTAGGCGTGTTAGTTCCCCTTCATCAAGTTTAGGGTACTTTTGATAGACTAAAAGTGCCGCCAAACCATTGAGCAAACCATCCCCTAAAAACTCTAGACGTTCGTAATTATCCGGTCCAAAGCTACGGTGTGTCAGCGCTTGAAGTAACAGAGCTTCATTTTTAAATGTATAGCCCAATTTCCCCATCAGGGGTTTTAAATTAGGAGTGCGCATGTTTGATTGGGAATTCCAATAATTCAGTTTGTTCTGTCACCAAAAACATAGTGTATGCAAAGTGACGACTCATTTTATAATGCAGTGCAATCTGTATATGAGACTCTGTTTTAACAATATCTAGCTCATCGATAACGACAGGATTTCGACTTTTATGTGAAACTAAAAGTCGTAATGCTGCATCAATTGCAGGAAGATCGCGCTCAGCAAAAGGACTTTGCATATTTTCTGCATGAATCCGCTGAACAATACCATGAGCATCATAATACATGGGCAATGTGCAATAGAAAAAGAAAACTGTAAAGCATATGGTGAACAGTACAGCCAGTCCGCCTAAGCTAAAAGCCCCAGAAACATTACCTGCATAGTTGGCTCGATTATTCATTGTAATTTTTCTCCAATGCGATGCCAGCGTACATCAGAATGAACGGGATCCCAGCTCATCATAATATATACTGCTTTACCAATGATGTAGCGATCGTCGACCAAGCCCCATTCACGGCTATCTCGACTATTGTCACGATTATCGCCCATCAGGAAGTACTGACCGGCTGGAACGGTTAGCTCCAGCATATCTTCACCATCCCGGCTTTGAAAAAAGACATCATGTTGCACATCACCCAAGGACTCATGAGCGCGTTGTACGCGTGTGACACGACCAGAGGGGTGTACGTCTAAATCCTGAGCAACCAGTTCAATATTCTGTGCAACACCGTTAATGTGCAATACCTTATCTTTATAAGAAACAACATCACCTGGTAAACCAATGACGCGCTTAATCATTTCCTTTCGGATATCCGTGGGGTGATGAAACACCATAATATCGCCACGTTGCGGCGTGCCACGTTTCCAAACAGTGGTACCCACAATTGGCAATCTAATTCCATAGACAAACTTATTAACTAAAACGAAGTCACCTTCTAATAATGTTGGTTTCATCGATCCGGAAGGGATCCAAAAAAATTCACCGATGCATACACGCAACACCAATACGATGAAAAGTACCGGCAAAGCTTCTGTTGCAATACGCACAAAAAATGGTGCTTGTCCGACACGTTTTGCACGAAAAAACAGGCGATCTAAAAAATAGACCGCAGCGGTCGCGAGTGTTGCAATAGCCAATATTGAGGATAAATCCGTATACACTTTAACTTTTCCTATCTTTGTCAATTTTCAATGCCGCTAAAAACGCTTCTTGCGGGATATCGACCTTCCCTA
>JAZKAM010000089.1:13385-14839 GCA_040389145.1 Pseudomonadota bacterium | reverse complement strand
CAGGCGCCTATGGTGCGTCCAAGCCAAGGACAACAGCCACAAGCGAAACCTGACCCGGTAGCTGCTCAGCCTGCGGCTCAAGGGCCTGCACTTCACTAATATACTTACACGCTGAGTTAAAACAAAGGGCTGCAAATGCAGCCCTTTGTTTTAACCCTATATATAACTATCTCTTTTTTTCCTTTCTTTCTTCCTTTCTTTCCTTCTTTTTTATTTCTTTCCCTTACGTTCAACATTTCAACAACTTTTGCGCTAATTACTCAACTTGAATGAATACTAATCCACACCACTCAGCTTACGCAGCAAGCTTTTTTGAAAGCGTGCGCGTGAAAACCAGTGTTTGAGCATAAAATTCCGTATTTTGATGAGAAAGGGCTTGGATACTGTAGTCCAGCGTATTAACCAGAGTGCATTGCTAAGCGCTATGGCGGTACGTGCTTTTCTTTGCGGGCCGTATTGGTCTAAGGTGCCGCGTAGGTAGTGCTCTGTAAAGGAAATGGCGTCTTCAATGCCAAAGTTTAAGCCTAAACCAGGGAAGGGTGGTTGGATATGGGCAGCATCCCCAGCCAAAAAGACATTCCCTTTGTGAAAGTTGGCGACAGAGCGACACGTTACCGTGAAGTCAGAGTGCCAATGTGTGTTGGTGATGGCATCCTTTGGAATCATTGCGGCATATTCTGGTGTATTGGCAATGATACGGTAATCACCTTCGCCAATAGGGGCTACCATGGTCATGCGGTCGTTTGATAAAAATAGTCTGGAGCTATTGTCAGCGGATTCTGTTTTCAGTTGAACATCTGCCAGGTACAGCTTTTGTTCCAGTTGCTCTGAGGTATAGTTAATACCCATAAGCTTACGGACGGCGCTGTGTGCGCCGTCCGCACCCAAAACATAACGCACCATAATTTCGTCGCGCTCACCTTCTTTGAGTAGGTGTACCTTGATCAGGTCATAGCAAGGCATGATATCAATCAGTGTGGTGTTGCGTACTATGTGAACGCCCATTTCCTTAAGACATTCGGTAAGGACTTGCTCGGTCTTGTTTTGAGGTAGCGACAGTAGAAAGGGGTAGTGGTGAATCAAATTGTGCCAATCTAAGGAACATAAGTGCTCATGGTTATAGAATATTTCCGAATGTTCAATTTTTTTACCTGCAGCAATCAACTTTTCCGTGACACCATAGTTATGTAGTAAGGATAGGGTGGTAGGGGTTATAGAGATTGCCCGGCTATAGAGAGAAGGACTTTCATTCTTATCAATGATAATCACAGGCACTTTTGCTTTGGTTAACGCAAGTGCACACGCCAGTCCAGCAGGGCCAGCCCCAACAATCAATATTTGTGGTGTGCTCATGATATGTTCCTCACCATTTTGGCGTGTTATATGAATCCTAGTGCTCATTAGTGTATACCAGCCGCCTAACAGCAACCAGGTTAAGCTGTACAACTATGTTG
>JAZKAM010000089.1:11770-13375 GCA_040389145.1 Pseudomonadota bacterium | reverse complement strand
GGCTGTGTTTTCGCGTTGCGCCATCTCTATATCACTCAGCGCTTTGATAGCGTTTCATTATTTTTTGTACGCGTTCGTGGCCAGATTATTTAAGTTGGTAATTTAATAAACTTGTTTGAAGGTGCACCTATACTACACTTACTGTGTCGAAAGCTCATAGGCCGATTTTGTGCAATGAGTCAATATGTTCGATAGGAGAATGTTGTGGCGCAAGAGAATATAGGGATTTTAATTACCGACGAAAAAATTCTGTTGTCGCAAGTTTCCTTATCAGAAAAAAATGAACTGACGGTTAAGTATTGTGAACAACGTTCTGTAGCAGGCGACAACCCTAAAGACGTGATGAAAGCTGTTGTCCAAGAACTTCAGTTAGAAGGTGAGCCTTGTGTCCTGTGCTTGAATCCAGAAGAGTACGAAGTATTTTTAATTCCCGAACTTGAAAAAGATGCCAAAAAGAAAGATTCAAATCCGGATAAGGCCAAGTTAAGAAGTACCGTTGCTCAATTGTTAGAATATACGATTGAAGAGGCCTCTATTGACTATATCCCATTACCTAAGCCTTTGGGCGATCAATCCCCTATGGCATATATTGTGGCGGCCCGTGAATCATTGATTCAAAGAAAGCTCGATATTGTGCAAGAGAGTGGGTTAGTGCCTTGGGCTGTGGATATTCCTGAAATGGCCATGCGGAATCTATATCAACGGTTTCGTGGTGCGGATAAAAACCGCCTGATTGTCCATTTACTGCCAGGACAATCCAAAATTGTCAAAGTGCAAAGTGATACCATCGAAATGATGCGTAATTGCGATATGAACACCGCCTGGATTTTTCAAGACGAAATTACGCCCGAAATGATTGCCTCTGGCTTAACGTCGCTCGTAACCACCATAGCCGGTGAAATTGAGCGATCGGTGAATTACAGCGAAACCATGCTGGGACAAGCGCATGTAGATGAAATTGTGATCGTATCTAATTCACATGCGATGGATCAAGTACTGACCGAGCTGAAGTCACGTTCTCCTATTGTGATCAACGCTGTTTCAATAGAGGAACACCTTAAAATGGCCAGCGCAGCAAACCGCGCACACCTATACCGGGCTGCATTTTCTATTGGTGCGGCGTTACGGGAACGAGGTAAAGCATAATGAGTATGCATCAAGAGATTAACCTATTCGACCCGCCAAAAATTATTGAGCCACCTGAATTTTGTTTTGCTAAAATGGTGGGCTATTGGAAAATACTAACCCTCTCACTGTGTGCATTTTCTGGCGCCCTATGGAGTGTTGAACTTTATGGCGCGCATAAAAGCAAAGCAGTGGAACAATTGTTGGTCGGCTCACAAGCCGAACTAGATAGACGAAACAAAGAATTTGCCTCTATATCAAATGATGGTGAGTTGACTGCGGAAATTGACCGATTGAAATCGGATATTTTGGCCGTCAATAAAAAGATTGATGTTATTAAGGATCAAGGTTTAGACAATACCATTGGGTTTTCTGGTTATCTTAAGGGATTGGCCAGAAACCATGTCAACGGTGCATGGTATACCAAATTTTCCGTGACCGCTGGCGGTCATTACATGGAATTAGAAGGGTCAGCCACGG
>JAZKAM010000089.1:10245-11704 GCA_040389145.1 Pseudomonadota bacterium | reverse complement strand
TTTTTATAAGTTTAACGTGCAACGTGCCGACCAAACAAAGGTTCAGTTTAAAATAGAAACCAAACCTGCAGAAGGTGGATAAGATGGCCATAACCAAGAAGGTGCGTCAATTCCGAGTAAAGTCAGAGCATTTTGTGAATGGGCGAAATGCGCAGGAGCGTGTGCTGTTTTTTGTTTTGGTTGTCTGCTCCATTCTATTGCTTTGGAACAACATTATTTTTTCGCCCATTCACATGGCCATTACGAGCAACAATTTCCGTGTGCATGAGCTATCAAGCAAGCTGGTTGAAAACAAGACAAAAATCGCGGCAATGGTTGAAAAAATTAAGTCCGATCCACTGGCAGAAAAAAGAGCGCATAAAGTTGCAATGGCTAAAAAATTATCTTTAGCAAAAGATACCTTTACGCGTATGACGGCAGACTTAATATCGCCATTGCAAATGCGTGATGTATTAGAATCTGTTTTATCCGAATCGGGTGGGGTTAACATTGTATCCTTAACGAACACGGAAGCAAAACGCTTGGTGCCAAGCGATCCAACGGTCTCGCTGTATAGCCATGCGATGAACGTAAAGCTGTCTGGTGAATATTTTCCTGTTATTGCTTATCTAGAATCGTTAGAAAAAAACAAAATGAAGATTCTTTGGGGCTCATTAACCTATACCGTTACCACATATCCAAAAGCGGAAGTGATGCTTTTGATCAGTACCATTAGTGATAGCGAGGGCTGGATTGGTGTATAGCACGCTCAAACGTGGTTTATTTGGTAGTTTCTTCTGTTTGGTTGTGCTCATGTCTGCTGCAACAGCAGCTACGGTTGTCGAGCATAAAATGCAGGACCCAACACGGCCCGCTGACTTTATTGTGCCAAATGCTGGTCCTGCCGCTTCTACTTCGAAGGAATTGGTGCTGACGTCGATCATCCGGTCGCCATTGCGGCAAGTGGCTATCATCAACGAACAAAGCCTACAAGTAGGTGATGCTATTGGTGAATACAAGGTAGTACAAATCGTTTCAGATGGGGTGAAAATTCAGTCTGCAAGCAAAGTGTTCATGCTTGAGTTGAATACACTTCAAATCAAGACCGCTAAATGAATGGGGTAGAAATCCAATGAAACACATGAAAAAACCGTTAGTACTGGGGTTCTTATCCGTGATGGCGGTTACCTTGCCTGGGTGCGCTAAAGACACTAAATTTGCGGCTAAGCCGCGCGATCCAACCACCATTTCGTATCTGTACAAAAGTTTGGATGATGGGATTGATGCTGCTTATGCACAAAAGCCCCATGAGTTGGTGGTAAGCGATGCCGTAAGTCAGGCGTTAATGCGTGGTGATTTATCCCATGGTGGCAAGCCAGAAGAGCCACGGTTCGATTTGCAGGTCAAAGACGCGCCAGCGCAAGCATTTTTTACCGGCTTAGTAAAAGGCACGCCTTATAACATCATTGTTCATCCGGAC
>JAZKAM010000089.1:6054-10235 GCA_040389145.1 Pseudomonadota bacterium | reverse complement strand
AAAGGGTACGCTTACGCTGGCGCTGAATAACGTGACGGTGCAAGATGTTTTGAATATTACCCGTGATTTGTATGGGTATGAGTTTAAGAAAAGCTCCTCAGGCTTTGAAATCATGGCAGCAGGGTTACAAACCCGTATGTATGCTTTTGACAGTATTCACCAAAAACGCAGTGGGAAATCTTATTTAGAGATTAGTGGGGGCAGCTTAACCGATGCGGCATCCAGTAGTGGTGGCGGGGCGGCTTCGCCTGGGACAACAGGTGGCCCAAGTAGTCAGGTTTCTACTGAAAGCAATTTAGACGTATGGGCTGAAGTCAGCCAAATGTTAACCTCTTTAGTAGGTACGGCTGATGGGCGTTCTGTTTCTGTTAGCCCACAATCTGGGATGATTGTGATTCGGGCCATGCCAGATGAACATCGTAAAATTACCGATTTTCTGAATTTGACCCAAACATCCTTGAATAGACAGGTCATTATTGAAGCAAAAGTGCTTGAAGTTACTCTCAACGATTCCTACCAGCACGGTATTAACTGGGGCTTATTGGCGGGCAATAAGGGCCGATATGGTATCAATATGTTGGGTGGTGGCGATGCCATCACGGGTAGCGGTCAAGACATTTTGGCGGGTACGACAGATAACATTGTCACAAATGGTGTGAGTCAAGGGACGATTAACCCTACTAACTTCACAGCGCTGGCAGCCGATGCGTTTAGTTCTTTTGGTGGTATTTTCAATATCGCTGCGTACCGTGGCAGTTTTGATGGGTTTATCGAGTTCTTGAACGATCAAGGTAACGTCCAAGTGTTATCTAGCCCACGTGTGGCAACGATGAACAACCAAAAAGCCATCATCAAAATTGGTACAGACCAATACTACGTCACCAATGTGGCCAGTAACACAAGTACCGCTTCTGGTGCGTCTAACACCAGTGCAGATGTGACCTTTACCCCGTTCTTCTCGGGTATTGCGCTCGACGTAACGCCGTTTATCGATGAAAACGATGTTGTTACCTTACATGTACATCCTTCGATTACCACAGTTAGTTCCGCCAGCACGACGGTGACCATGAATGGTCAGTCCCAAATATACCCGCTGGCGAAAAGTGAGTTGCGCGAATCGGATAGTGTGATTCGCGCTCAATCAGGGCAAATTGTGGTGATTGGTGGTTTGATGCAACATCAAACATCTGAAGCGATGGCAAGCGTGCCCTTTTTAGGGGATATCCCTTACTTTGGCAGCTTGTTCCGTCAGATTAAACAAGTAAAGACGAAGAACGAATTGGTCATTCTATTGAAACCGACCGTTGTGAACCATCAAAACACGATTGATGTTTTACAACAGCAACGTGATGCCTTTGCTGCATTGGATAGACCGTTCCATTGGGGTGGATTAAATGCTAAGTTTGGCGACGAAGCGGAAATCAAAGGGATACCATAAATGAGCGCAATGTATTTACAGCACTTTGGCCTTAAGGAAGCACCATTTGCCCTTACGCCCAATGCAGAATATTTTCTGAACGTGCAGGGCTACCAAGAAGGGCTCAATGTGCTGCAGGTTGGCTTAGAAAATTGTGACTCGTTCATGAAGGTAACGGGTGAGGTGGGCACCGGTAAAACCTTGCTCTGCCGAAAACTCATTGCTGGCCTAGGGGAAAAGTACCATTTGGTCTACTTACGGTCCCCTTGCAGTACAGACATCGATCTCTTCTGCGCCGTCGCATTAGCCTTACACATTCCTGATGCCTTGCAAATGCCACGTGCCACCTTATTAACTGCCATTGATGCCAAACTCAGCAACATCCACCAACAAGGCAAACGTTGCATCTTGTTGGTGGATGAAGCCCAGGCAATGAGCCTAAAGGCTTTAGAGGCTTTGCGCTTTTTGTCGTCTGCTGAGGGTGAATCAGAACAAATCCAGATCATTCTGTTTGGGCAGCCCGAGTTGAATGTAAAACTGGCATCACCTAAGTTGCGTCAACTGAGGCAGCGTATTGTTTTTTCCTATCATCTCAATCCGATGGATCGCCACTCCGTGGGCTTATACATACACCATCGGTTATTTGTCGCTGGTTATCAAGGTGATGTGCTGTTTTCACCAAAGTCTTTAGACCTTATGTATCAAGCAACGCGCGGTGTGCCACGTTTGGTGAATATTATTGGACACAAAGCATTGATGGTTGCCTTTGGTCGCGGCTCTTCAAAAGTAGTAGAAGCACACGTAAAACGTGCTATTGATGATACGGAACAAGTTCATCGGTCTTTTGGTTACACCCTGAAGCCCGAAGTCGTGCAATTGGGTGTGGCTATTTTGGCCGTATGCACCTTAGGTGTATACCTTTATCAGCAATTGTCTTTTTAGGAACCAATATGAGTCTTATTAATGATGTGATTCAACACAGAGAAAAGCAAAAACGAAAGCCTAAAGGCCGTGAACAGCCCGAATTCAAAGTGGCAGAGGATGAGTGGGATGAAGAATCTCCACGTGGTCTCAGCCGCTCACTCACACATGCATTTACGTCACGTGGCAAATGGCTTGTGCTGTTTGGTATATCCGCCTTAGGTGTCTGCGTATTATCTAACGGTATCAACCAAAGTATTGCCCAAGCAAAACGCTGGGTATCCATAGACCCGTTTTATCAGGCCTTTGGTGGCGCTTTAGAAACAACCTATGCTTTACTGACCCCGAATGTCAGATCAGACCCAAGCCAAGCGCGTGAGGTTCTTTTGGCAGCAGCACAGAGCACAGTTCCGGGCCGCCAAACCAGTGATGTATCCGTGGGCATTCAAGATGAATTTATGCGTTCTTCTACCGTTCCGCCCTTGCCGGCTGCATTTTCGCTGGCAGCAGCTGAGACAACTGCTGCTCAGTCCAACAGTGTTTCGATGCCCGAAGCATCCGTACAGGTAACGCCAGCCGGCCAAGCAGAAGCGCCTCGGCCAAAATTGGCAAGTTTAAAAACATTAAGTGTAAGTGGTGCGTCATCGGAATCTGCCAAAGACGAAATGATGTTACGACCACTTACCTATACAGAGCCAAAAGGCGTGATGCAGCTGTTGTCGAAAACACAGGCATTGCACCGTATTGGCGGTAGCGATGAAGCCATACGGTTATTGTTGACCGGAATTCAACAATACCCCAATACGCGCGAATTACGCGCGCATTTGGCCAGTATATATCTAGATTTGGGTCAATTGGATGAAGCAGAACGTACGCTGCAGATGGGCATGCGTTTAGATGCCAAACATTTGGCCTATGCTCGGCTGTTGGCACGTGTTTATGCCAGCAAACAACAGTTACCTGAAGCCATTACGTTGTTGATTGATTCAGCGCCATCTATGAACGAAGAGCCAGAGCACTACAGTTTGCTGGCAGCACTATACCAACAGCAAGGCCGACATGACTTGGCTTCACAGCTGTATTGGGAGCTATTGTCTCTGTATCCAGACAGCGGACGCTGGTGGACAGGTTTGGGGATCTCATTAGAGGCCAACAAAGCGCCACAAATGGCGTTAGAAAGTTATGCAAAAGCTTTGGGCACTACCGCGTTAGAGCCGAAGCTCCGTATGTTTGTCAATCAACGCGTAGGTGAGTTGTCCAAGCGCGACGACATTCATCGCGACTTTAACCTTCGAGAAGCGCCAGTTAGGAAGGGGTGAACATGAGAGCGCCGGCCAAAAAAAAAATCGGAGAGATTTTACTTGAAGCGGGCTTAATCACTCAAGAACAGCTGGATAAAGCCGTTGAACGACAAAAAATTGCAAAGACAAAACTAGAAACCATTTTAGTTGACTTGGGTTATGTCGATGAAACCATCATGCTCAACAAATTGGCGGAACAACTGCAAGTTCCGTTTATTGAATTAAAACACTATGAGGTTAAGGCAGAAATCATCAAAATGCTGCCTGAAGCCATCGCGCGCCGGAATAAAGCCATTATCTTAAGCAAAATTGGCTCAGGGTACTTGGTGGGTATGTCCGATCCCAGCAATCTTGTTGCCTTAGATGAAGTGTCGCGTCGTGTCAAAGGAACGCTTCGACCTGCTTTGGTGCGTGAATCGGATTTGTTGCGGATTATTGACCAGTTTTATCGAAACAAAAATGAGTTGGTGTCTTTCGCCAGTGAGCTGGCGGATGAGTTAGACCCGACAGGGTTAGAAGAAGATGCCACGGACGAGGGCGCC
>JAZKAM010000089.1:2805-6044 GCA_040389145.1 Pseudomonadota bacterium | reverse complement strand
CCCCCGTCTCTAAATTAATTGAAAGTATCTTCGAAGAGGCTGTGCAGTTGGATGCCTCCGATATTCATATTGAACCTGACCGAGATGTATTGCGTATTCGTCTACGTGTGGATGGCGTACTGCAAGAACAGGTGATGAATGAAAAGAAAATTATTTCTCCGCTCATTCTACGGTTAAAGCTGATGAGCAAACTGAATATTTCGGAAAAGCGGATCCCCCAAGATGGTCGCTTTACCATCACCATCCATGAAAAACGTTTTGATGTTCGGGTATCCACGATGCCGGTTCAGTATGGCGAGTCTATGGTGATGCGTTTGCTGCCGCAAACCGGGAACGTATCGTCCTTAGACAGCTTGGATATGCCACCGGAAACATTAAAACTATTGAAACACCACATTACCCGCCCCCATGGCATGGTACTGGTCACCGGGCCAACGGGTAGCGGTAAATCAACGACCCTTTATGCCTGCTTGGCGGAATTGAATTCACCGGAAAATAAAATTATTACTGTAGAAGACCCGGTAGAGTATCAATTACCACGGATTAGCCAAGTTCAAGTGCAAACGAAAATTGATTTAACCTTTGCACGGGTATTACGCGCCTGTTTGCGACAAGATCCGGATGTACTCATGGTCGGTGAAATTCGTGACGATGAAACAGCCGAAATTGCGCTGCGCGCAGCCTTAACGGGGCACATGGTTCTGTCGACCTTGCACACGAATGATGCAGTAAGCGCACCTGTTCGGTTGGTGGATATGGGCATTGAACCGTTTTTGGTGGCGAGCGCACTGCATTTGGTGATTGCCCAACGTTTGGTTCGGAAAATTTGCGCACATTGTGTAGAGGACTATACGCCTACCGACAGTGAAAATATTCTGATTAAAGGTTTGATGAAAAAAGAATTGACAGGCTATACCTTCAAAAAAGGGCGGGGCTGTGCACAATGTAATAAGACAGGATACAAAGGGCGAATTGGCGTTTATGAATTGCTGGAATTTGATCAAGAGCTTTCGGATATTCTGAGGACGGGCGATACACAGAAATTTGTAGCGACCGCACGGCAACGTCCAAACTATAAGAGTCTGGGCCAATTGGCATTTGAGTATGCTGCCCAAGGTAAAACGACTCTAGAAGAAGTGATACATACGGCCGGTGATTTGGAAAGTGAACAACCCATTATGCTCAACCCTGTATTGCCCCCTGAAGAACAGCCAATAGCGCCACCAACAGTCCCTGAAATTCCTACCCCGCCACCAGCGCCAGAAATACCAGCGCCAATAGTCGCATCTGAGATTTCTGCCGCACCATCAACACCAGCAGCACCCGTAGTCCCTACGCCACCTGTGAGTGATGATACCAAACCAACGGGATCCAATAGTTAGGAGAAACGAATATGCCAAATTTTGAATACCGAGGCACATTTAGCAGTGGCGCTGCGGCCGAAGGGAATATACAGGCCACCAATGAGGAAGCGGCCATACAGGTATTGGCAGGCCGTGGCATTCGGGTAAACAAATTAAAAGACAAACGTCTTAACCTAACAGCAACAGAACTGTTCAATAAAACCTTGGGCATTGGCTTGGCTAACCCACAAGAGCTGATTAATTTTGCGCGACAAATGCATAATTTGGCAAAATCAGGGGTGCCCATTATCCGTAGTATGCGTCTTATTGCAGACGCGACACGCGGCAAGGCGTTGAAGGAGGCCTTGGTAAAGGTTGCAGATGGCTTAGAAAGCGGGCATTCGTTAAGTGCCTCTATGAAAATGCAGCATACGGTGTTTCCTGAACTCATGATTTCCATGATAGATGTTGGCGAAAGCACCGGTAACTTGGATACCGCCTTTGAACAAATTTCGCAATACATGGAACGTGACGAAGAAACCCGAAAACGCATTAAATCGGCGACACGCTACCCCAGCTTTGTGATTTTAACCATTGCCTTTGCCATCGTGGCCATCAATATTTGGGTAATCCCCTCATTCGTCAACTTCTTTTCAAAATTCCATGCGGCATTGCCATTACCCACCCGGATATTGATGGCCAGCTCTAGCATCATGCTGCATTACTGGTGGTTAATGATGTTGATGCTGATTGCGATGGTGGCGGGTTTTGTTTCCTTTAGAAACTCAGAATCTGGTGGTTACTGGTGGGACCGCATGATATTACGTGTCCCTTTATTGGGCAGTATTATTCTTCGTTCCTTATTGGCACGATTTTGCCGTTGTTTTTCCATGATGACTTCTTCTGGTGTGCCCTTGCTTCAAGTGCTGACCACCGTCTCAAAGACGGTAGAAAACACCTACCTCAGTCGACGGATTTTAGAAATGCGCAGCAGTATTGAACGCGGTGAGTCTTTGGGACGCGCGGCCAGCGCGTCACAAATGTTTACGCCTTTGGTATTACAAATGATTGTGATTGGCGAAGAGACCGGTAATGTTGATAGCATGTTAAAGCAGGTTGCCATTAGTTATGAATCGGATGTGGATTATGAGTTAAAGGCTTTATCACAAGCCATTGAACCGATATTGATCACCGTAGTCGCTGGTATCGTTCTTGTTTTGGCATTGGGCATATTTTTACCGATGTGGAATTTGTCGACTGTTGCGCTGCACGGTTAATAACATCCTTTTCAGCGCCGTCTATTCTACACTGGTTTAGCAACTTGGTTTTTAAGCAGGAGCTACTATGTTACACAACAATCGGAACGTGAAGGGTTTTACCTTAATAGAAATGGTCATTGTGATTGTGCTTATTGGCATTTTAGCGGCTGTTGCCATGCCGCGCTTCTACAATTTTGCAACCTCTGCCAATAAAGCTGTGGCCCAAGCCACCGCTACTGAATTGACAGATAGCGTGAATATTTTGAACGCGATGTGGAATGCTTCAGCAAAGCCCTCAACCATTCAAGCAGGGCCCACTAATGTTGCTGGATTACACATGAGCGCGACAGGTATGCCTGACAACGCTGTATTGAGTGGTTATGCGACAACCCTGACTTCTGCATCCTTTAACGGAACCATTTGTGCGAACCTATTCACGATATTGCTGTCGGATAACTCTGTGCAAGTAACCACCTCGACCACACCAAGCGCCAGTCAATTTTATGCTACTACTGCGTCCGTTACGGGGGGGTTAACTGGAAGTGCCGCTATGGCTGGACTGACCGCCGCAAGCAGCCCAACCAAGCTGACACTGGGTGGCACAACAGGATGTTTGTTTGTAAAATTCTCTGCAACA
>JAZKAM010000089.1:0-2795 GCA_040389145.1 Pseudomonadota bacterium | reverse complement strand
TTGCCTTGGCTACTTATCAGAACGACACAGGCATGGCGGGGATTTACTACGAAATAGCGTCAGGTTTAACTGCTGTGGTCACCAATGCAAACTTCTAAGAATGCCCTTAAGTTACGTTTAACCACATTAGAGTGGGTATTACTGGGGACCGCCACACTTGCTGTGGCGGTCTTTCTCTTTCTGTTGGTTATAAAACATACAGTTTGGGGCAGAGATGTTCAAGAACGCTTTTTGGTGCTCACCGCGCAAAGTAGCGTCACCTGGTTACACTATAACGCTGGTGTTGGACAGCATCATGATGTGGCGCAACTACAGACCGATCGTGTGCAGCTAAATACCATGGGATACCCTCTAGGCCGATATCAGGATGACAGCACTGTAACCACCGCTGATTGCGTGTTTTTGTTCAACCATGTATTACAACTCTATACACACTATAGTGTCGGTGACTTTTCCATGCCGACTGGTGATTATTTTTACTTGGATGACCCACAACCCTTGCTACACCAACTGGGTGGTCACCAAGAATGTTATTACCTGCGCAACACGCCAGACATTGCTGCTGCCGTACAAGCAGGGCGATGGCCGCAGCCTCCGTTTTATGGGGTGCATTACAATGCCGCCATAGGCCAAGTTGACCAATTTGCGGTCTACAACTGAGGCTAGACAAAATAGTTGGTTTAATGAATTAACATTCTTTTTTCCCCAGAAACATGGTACCTTACAAAGGTAAGGTATAAGTTTTATTGAGTGGTTTTGAGGCATATGGCGGGCGAACGGTCTTTTTTCATTGCAGCTCTTTCAACAGTCATCATGTTGGCTGCTGGGCTAAGCTATTTTGCGTTGCATCATGGTGGCTCGGACAGTCCCGGAAAACAATACAATACAGAAGTGGCCAAAAATTTTCGCGTTGCCATCCAAGTCTTCAAATCTAAAGCCAAGGTAGCGGGAGACTATAAACCCGTCCCATTGCCCAGTATGGGCCCAGGCCATGCGCTTATGGTCACAGGCGATGGGATTCCTATCGGCTATCATATGGATGGGCGTGATTACTTTTTTAAGGATGAAGCAGAAGGTTCCAGAGCGTGTGCGTATTTTTTCCAAGCCGCACTTTGGGCCTATCGGATTTCTGTTGTGTTGGCCGATAGCACGCTACCTGAGCATTTTAATGGGTACGTAGTTGAAGGTTCGCGCAATAATGGTTTTGGCGGCTGCCGCTATAGTCAGCATTTCTCTGACTTTAGCGGTACGCCTCAGTACGACATATACTATAGCACCACGGATGGGTCTATATTCACGCATGAACAGGAACAAGAACGCAAATAAGCGCGGCTTTAGTTTAATTGAAATGGTGATCGTCATGGTCGTCATTGGTACACTGTCTGCGATTGTTTCTCCCATGCTGAATACCCAAGGCATGGATAATATTTACTTCAAAGACCAAACCTTAGGTCTAATGCGCTTTGCACATCAAATAGCGCTTTCATCGCGCACCACCGTCCAAGTACGAACAGACAATTGCACCGATCCAAGCGGCCGTGCAGCATTGTGTGTGCTGGTTTTTTTACCGGACAGTAGCGGGAACTATACCGTTGCTGTAACAACACCCACCGCCCCGTTGGTGATTACCAATGCGGCTAATGTGAGTGCTTTGACCAATGTGGTACCTACATTCAACCCGCAAGGTGGGTGCCTCAATTGTCCTGTTGCTGGGACGTGTACGTCACCCGTTACATTCAAGCTAAACAATGAAACCATCACCATCGATTCATTTTCAGGATACATTTATGAGAAATGAACGATTGCGACACGCTTCGGGTATGAGCTTGATTGAGGTGGTGATTGCAATCGTCATTATTTCAACCGCACTAACGGGCATACTATCGGCAATTTGTACCATGATGGAACAAAGTACCGATCCGGTTGTGGAAGAACAAGGATTATTATTCGGACAAAGCTATTTATTGGATTTATTGTCTCGAGATTATGATGCAGTATGCACCAATTTATTGGGTGTCACGCCTTGTACAGGTACGTGTACACCAGCTAGCCCCTGCACGGTAACGTATAATTCGACTACGCTACCTGGAACACCGGAGCAATATAATCCCATACTCCAGCAGATGCTCGCCTCACGCTACACCATCACAGTAAATATTACTGATTCTGGTTTTGATATTATTCCCAGTGATTATGGTCGCACCATAACCGCCAGTGTTCAACACTTGCGGCTTGGGAGTTTAACCATAACCCAAGGCGTTCAAAATGTGGCCATTTTGAACGCCTATCAAGCACGCCATAAACCCAAAGGGACATAAGCGCGATGGAACACCATGCAGGTAAACGACGCGGGTTTTCGCTGATTGAACTGGTGATTACCATGGTGCTGATTGGCTTAATGGGCGTGACGGTGGTAAAAATTATCAGTGGCCCTGTCGTGTATTATGCAGAAACCGTGCGGCGGGGTGCAACATTACATCACTTAAACACAGCATTACATTTGATGGAAGTGGATATTTTAAGTGCTGCACCCCGCAGCTTTCGCGCTTCTACGCCAGTGACGCCAGCAGCAAATGCGTCCTTTGAAATTTTGCATGCACCTTTTGGGATCCGCTATCAAACGCAGGATTTTGCACATGCTGAATACCTGAAGGTACAAGATATTAATGAGTTTTCAGGCGGTGTGAGTCAACGATTTCGCGTATTGGGGCAAATCCCAGCACAATGGAAGCAACACTATGCTGCTGGCGGCCCCTATGGTTTACAAGTCAGTAACTTGGGCTTGTACGATTCAT
>JAZKAM010000088.1:2842-4090 GCA_040389145.1 Pseudomonadota bacterium | reverse complement strand
GCTATGTACAACGGTAAGACAAAGAACACGTCTGCTTTTGTAGAATTCTTTAAAAAGATCGGCGGCTACATTATGAGCTTCTTCCGGGCAATCGGCCGCTTATTTGGTATGAAATTTTCTTCAGATAAAGAAAAGTCTGTAGCACTAAAGGAAACGCCAGAAGGAAAAAACGATAAAGATGCATCAACAGAGATAGCTGTATCTTTTGATGATAGAAAAGGTAATAGTGAACACTTGGCGCAAATATATTTTGATGGGCCACGCACGTTGCAAGCGCTATGGGGTGGGGCGCAAGCGTATTTAAGGGCGTTAAATTTTCAACCTGGTCGGGATGCGGTTGATCCCGTATCTGTTGGTGTGAGGCAAAAAGAAGGGTGTTTGTTACCGCAGCTCATTTCTGCAAACGCTGCAAGTCTGAAGCAGGGCGGTCAACAACGATATTATCCCCAGCTGTTTGAAGCACAGAAAGCACTATTGGCTACCTATACTGAAGTTCTTAAGGGAAATACAGAAGAGCCTACTTCAGCAGAATATTTAGCATTCAAAAATGAAGCTGCTCAAAGGTGTGCTAAAACCTACAGTGCATGGTCCTATCTAAAAGATGAATTGGATACCGCAAAAGAAAGCACTGAACCTGTACACCCACACGATCTACCTATCTCCCCGATATGTCATTGGGCTGCCTTGATGATTGCGAAAGAAGCAATTTATGGCGATGATGGGGCAAATCCTACTCCTGCGCAACTTTCAGATTTTTTAAGAACATATCAGTCAGTTAGAATGTATCCGGATGTCCACAAAGCCATAGATCGCTACAGATATTTATATAATTATTGTCCAGAAAACGATTCAACTATTAAAAATATTGAAGATAAGTTCTGGTGCCCGGCACGTGAAATCCAAGGGCTGCAACTGCTGCAGTATCGTTATGCATTGATGTCGGCAGGTAATGTTCTTGCTCAAATGAACCAAAATACAGAAAACCCTTCTACCGATACTCTTCGATCTTTTTTAAAGTTGTATGCTACTAGTATGGATCCTGAACTTTTGCCGCGAGATCTATTTAATCCCAATCAAGATGAAGCGGAGCGTGTTCGAATTATTCAAAATATCGAAGATAGACTCCTAATACCAGCACGTGAACTGCCACATAGTTGTGCATTGCTTCACGCAGGACATTCTTATTCTCAAATTGATTTAGTTCGCCAAATGCCTGGATGGGAAAATACGGACGGTACGCCTGATGAC
>JAZKAM010000088.1:2427-2832 GCA_040389145.1 Pseudomonadota bacterium | reverse complement strand
TTTCTTGATGACTACAACACTCGAATAAAGGGTGGAATCCCAAGCGCTACCGGGATGCCTAGATATACAAGTGCCTATCAGAGCTCTGCTTGGTTCACAAGTCATCAGTATCCTGAGATTGAAAATGAAGCGGAGCGTGCTCAAGCTATTCAACGGCTCGAAATTGAACTTTTGGAACCTGCGCGTGTACTAAAGGCACAACGTATGCAGAATGACGGTACTCCTAGACTTGCGCCATAAGCCATTACCACTAAAACTTGATGGTAATGCCCGCATTGGCTTGAACATTGCTGGTGCGGTGTTTGCCTCTGGCACCCGATACTGACATGTACCACGTACTGTTATCGAAGAAGTAATATTTCGCCCCGACTTGTGCTTGTACTAGCAGGTCAGTCGGGGTGTCGG
>JAZKAM010000088.1:0-2417 GCA_040389145.1 Pseudomonadota bacterium | reverse complement strand
GGCATTTGCGTCATCAATCATGGAGTTGTAGCTCAGGCCTCGTAGAATGTGCGTGCCAAACATGCTAACTCGGCCCCACTGCGCAAAGCTGCTGAACAGGGCACGGTGTTCTAGCTCTGCATCTACATGCCCTTCTGATTGAATGAGCGTGTAGGGTTTCCAGAAAAAGAAGTCGTCCTCTTGGTAACGCGCGTAGCGGTCAACCGTCAAATCCAATCCGCCTGTTAGTCGTAATGTCATGCTGCCTGTTAGCATGGTTTCTTTTCGGGCATCGGCGCCAAAGAATAGCCCAAAGCTGTTGTGGCGGGTTACGACTAATTCATCATCTAGCTCAACGTTGCCATAAATCAACCGTTTTTCTTGATGGTGCGCAAAATGAATTAAGCTTTTCCACGACAACATCACGCCAGAATGTTCCGCCAATTCAGGAATCAGTAACCCAACACCAGCACTTCGTGTTCTTTTCAATTGATAATCGTTATCAATATTTGCATGTGTGGTATGCAGATTAACCAAACCTTCCCAATTTCTTGCAATACCTGTTAATAGGGTACCAATGGTGATTCCCGCATCGGTTGCATGGTAGGGGGCGAGATTGGGGTTGTTAATACTGTATTTTCGTGTGGTGCGCGTAACGTACGGGTCAAACCACATGCCAGAGTTTAGAGAAACTGGCCCTTCGTTGTTGTAAGGGCGGGCGCGCAAGTCAGCGGAGGTGTAGCGGAAGGGGTAACCTAAATTGGTAAATGCCGTGTGGTTGCTGTACCGAGCGCGGATACTGGCATTCAATTGCGTGCCACGCTGTGTAAAGGCCTGTAAGGCGTGCTGTTGTACGCCAAACCGCAATTGACCGACGGAGACATTTGAGACTACTACGGGCTCACCGTCTGAATCGGTAAATATCCAATCACCTGCGGTACTGAAGCGAAAGCTGTGCTTGCCGGTGTAGTTAAGGATAATACGATTCCCTGTTGTACCGGGCGCGGTGCCAATGGTACCGATAATCGATGTGCCTGGATTTAAGTAGACCGTATTGTTGTCACCTGACGCATATAATGAAAAGGCGCCTTGACCATAAGACCGAATAGATGCGGTAACGTCTAACACGTTGTCATTACCCGCAAAGTTAACCCCAGATGCCTCAGCCCCTACGGTTAAAATGGTGCCGGTGTGCGTCATCGTGGCGGTATCGCCCGCCAATAACACCGCAGCGGCGCTTTGGCCTGAGGTAACAATTCTACCTGTGTTGTTGAATGTTAAATCGTTTCCGGAAACATAAACACCATGGGCCAAAGCGCCAGTGGTGTTTATGGTTGACGTGTGCGTCAACGTATTATTATTGCCAGGAATCGAAATACCATAACTACCATAACCCATCGTCAAAATATTCCCCGTATGGGTCATTTGGTTGGTGGCTCCGGTTATGCTAATGCCGGCGGAGCCAATGCCATTGATATATATTTGGCCAGAGCTGGTGAATGTATTGTCGTTTCCAACAAGGTACAACCCATTCGCGCCACTACCATTAGTGGTTGCAGTACCTGAATAATGCATTACATTTGAATTGCCTGACAGAAATAAACCATGTGAGCCGGCACCATGGGTGGTGATGATACTTGAGTCGGTCAAGGTGCCTGTATTGCCAAGCAAGTACATGCCATACGCGGTGTCGCCATGAGTGGTTAAGACACCTGAGTCAGTCACTGTGTTATCATCACCGATCAAGTAAACTGCGTGCGCAGTATCACCTTGTGTGGTGATGATTTGCCCAGAGGCCGTGTAGCTGCCAAAGTCAGTAGAAACAAAAATACCGCATGAGCCAGCCCCTGAAGTGGTGATTGTATTGTTGGTGAGTGTTAGATCTGCACTTATGCCACTTGAATAAACACCATGCGCTGAATCACCTGTTGTGCGAATCACACCCGTATCGGTTAGCGTGAAATAATGGTTGACGCACGCGTATCCCACGGCATGCGCATTGTCGCCTGTTGTGCTTAAGGTAGCGTTGGTACTTATGTCGAGACTATGCGTTGTGCCCGTTAGGGTGAATGCATTAGCATTATCACCCGTCGTAGAAATATTCGCATCCGTATATAACGTTGCCTCTACACCAAAAATAACAATAGCCGATGAATAAGCACCTGACGTTGAGATGGGCGCATGGTTATTAAAAGTAAAATAATTACCTGAAGCATCTAGCCCTATGGCATTGTCGTTGGACGTTGTTAAGGTTGCGCCAGCGTGGTTGGTGAATGTATGCGTATTTCCAAGCAATAACATAGCAGGCCTATTAGCACCCGTAGTTGTGATGCTTCCTCCACTAAAATTGTCTAGAGTTGCGCCACTACTGCTACCTGTAATATATAATGCAGATCCCTGACCGGTGGTGCTTATCGCACCATAGTTACTAAGCGTAA
>JAZKAM010000087.1:627-6583 GCA_040389145.1 Pseudomonadota bacterium | reverse complement strand
GCGAATATAAGCCGCATCGGGATTTTCACTCAAATGCGGACGCTTCGCCGCAATGGATTCATAGTGCATGTAAGTCTCCTGACCAGTCGTGTTCCAAACAAAAAACGGGTTAAATGCGAAAAATCGCAGTCAATTCAACGGTTTTTGTGGGATAGACCATGTCATTGAGACACTGAGTTCGATAAAATTGTAACTAGCCATAATGTGATCTCCTGTGATCTGAGGTCTGTTGTGGTTAGTGGCGTTGAGGGGTGCGATTCCTTAACGTCACGCCTAATGCATGTAATCGTCACGTGCAGAGCCACGATATCCTACTCCAAAAACACTTGTCAACACCTCTTGATCAATTTTTCTCATGAAAAAAATCAACCTGCATGATCATGATCTTGTTTTACTTTTATTTAGAAACTGTTCTCTTGTGTTGTTCTTGTATTTATCTATAAGGGAGGGAACTTTGGTGTTCCATGCTAGGAACAGTATTGTTCCATGGTGGGTACATCTGTGTTCCTAGCATGTTACATGGATGTACCCTGCAGGGTACATTTTTGTTCCCTGCAGGGATAAAAAAGTAACGTAAGTGCATAGCAGGGTAAAAAAATGAATATGCAGAGTATAAGTCATGCTTTTCAGGGTGTGTGGTGACGTAGAGGCGGGTTAGGGTAGTGCGCAGGGTTGTTTCCCTGCGCACTGAGGCCGTATTAAATTTACTCTCGGCTGCTAACTTTAAGTCGGCCATCTTGAAACGCTTGGCTGGCCGTTTGGTAATAGCTGATGGTGCGTTCAATGCTCATGGCGTCTTTTAGTGGGTTGATGATGGCATCTTTGTCATGGCGGACGGTGATTTGTTGCTTGGGTCGCAATTCAATGGTGGTGCCATCAGTGTACAGCCCAACCGTTTGGTAATTTGCTAATAAGGCACGCGGGTTGTCTTTACCTTCTTTTAAAATGTCATGACCAAAGAATTGAGTACGGTAGTCAAAGTTGAGCAGACCAAGCAAGGTAGGGGATGTGTCGATTTGAGATGCCAGGGTATCAACGACTTGAGGTTCAATCCATTTGGGTGCGTAGAAGACCAGAGGGATGTGGTAGTTTTCGAGCGGTAAGTCGGTCTTGCCTCGACCACGGTGTGTATGGTCGGCGACAAATACAAATATGGTATCGTCAAACCAGGGCTTAGTGCGGGCCGTTTCGATAAAGTCACCAATGGCCCAGTCTGTGTATTTGACGCCGGCCAATCGGCCGCCGGTGGCTGAGGGGATATCAATGCGGCCTTCAGGATAATGGTACGGGCGATGGTTTGAGGTAGTCATCACATGGGCATAGAACTTTTGGTTTTTGTTGTATTGCTCGTCTAGTGTCTTTAACGTGAGTTGGAATAGGTTTTCATCCGCCACGCCCCAAATGGTTTCTTGGGTGATTTCTTCTGGCGAAAGGGCTAGGCGGTCCACAACCCGATACCCTAGGCCTTCATAAAAGTCTTTCATGTTATCAAAGTAGGCATAGCCACCGTATAAGAACAGCGTTTCATAGCCTTTTTCACGAAACACATGCCCAACCGAGAACAGACCTTGATTATTGGGGCGTTTGACAATGCTATTGCCGGGTGTGGGGGGGATGCTTAAGGTTAACGCTTCTAGACCCCGGACGGTCCTTGTGCCTGTGGCATAAAGACGGGTGAACAGGAGTCCTTCCTTTGCATATCTATCCATGTTGGGGGTTAAATTAGGCCCATAACTGGCGCCAAAGGACTCCATAAACTCTGCGCTAAAGCTTTCGATAGATACCATGACAACATTGAGCAGCTTTGCCTCACCAGTAGGGTGAATCCAACGCGCATTAGGCAGCGCGTTGGATTCAAGCTTGTCGCTATTGAATAGGCTGGCTAAATGTTGACTGGTGGTTTCTTTTGACCGAAGGGCATAGTAGTCAGCATATGAAAGTTCATTGAGGTGGAATGCCCGAAACAGCTCATAGTACCCATTACTGGCCAGCTCTCGCATTTTGCCATGTTCGGTAAAGCCTTTAAGCGATTGGTCTAAGGTGGACAGCAGCACAAAGGGCAGGGCTAGCCAGATGAACACTGCACTGAATTTTGCCCGACCTTGTGGTCGTGGCAAATTCAGTGCACGTTGGACCGGGGATGATAAACCGTACCAGAAAATCAAAGTACTCAGGGTAAGTAGGCTGATAATCAAGGGCATATTGTAGCTTTCGACAATATTGCCAATGACTTCATGTGTGTATACGAGATAATCAACAGCAATAAAGTTATATCGTGATGAAAATTCATTCCAAAACAGACATTCGCCTACAACCGTGAATAACGCTAAGCCGCATAAGCTAAAGACCAATAAATGCATGATGGCTTTTAATGACATGGTGGCGCGAGGCGTTTCCGGCCAATAAGCCAGCAGCAAGGCAAACAGCCATGCAACACAAGAAAAGGCTGCTAAGTCGAAGCATAAGCCAACTAAAAGGGCCAAGAAAAAATGTGTTGTGCTGGTCAGCATGGCAGGGTCTTGCTCGAATATCAGAAAGGCAACTCTTAATACTGTGTTCAATGCAAAAAAACTGAGCAATAAAATACCAATAGTTGCGCACCGGCCAGGAAAGAATAGGGCAGTAAGTCGGGTAAAATGATGTTTCATACGCGCTCCAAAGATTGGCCATATGACTTAGTGTAGTCGCCCAATTTCGGGTTTACTGTTTGGTTCGTGATAGCTCAGCTGGCTTTTGTGCAACATGTGCAACCAGAGGCTGGTGGCGAATGGAAATGGCATACAAATTTTGCTACAGTCTCAGGTACTTAGGCGTATCGCTGAGTTATTTTTATTGAAGCTTGGTGTTGGTTATTAGATTTTGTCGTATAAGGAATTGGTTTTGTGAAACACCTACATATCATGGGCATTGGCGGTACATTTATGGCAGGCATAGCCTTGATTGCACGTGATGCGGGTTTTCAGGTTACTGGCTCAGATGGCCCCTTATATCCCCCTATGAGCACGCAATTGGAACAGGCAGGCATTACCGTGTTGCCTGAGCCCGATTGGTCTGCCGACCATTTTTTGGTCGGTAATACCTTAAGTCGTGGACACGCTTGGGTAGAGCAATTATTACGTTCAGGTAAGCCATTTAGCAGTGCGCCAGCATGGCTGCAAGCTGAAATTTTTCCTGACCGTTGGGTATGTGCTGTTTCTGGGACTCATGGTAAAACCACCACATCGAGCATGCTGGCGCACATTTTGACGGAGTGTGGTTTAAACCCAGGTTATTTGATTGGCGGTGTACCCAATAATTTCAACTATTCCGCCACACTCGGTACTGGGAAACCCTTTGTCATTGAAGCAGACGAGTACGATACGGCTTATTTTGATAAGCGCCCAAAATTTTTGCATTGGTTTCCGAAAACGCTCATTATTAATAACATTGAATATGACCATGCCGATATCTATCCAAGCTTAGAAAGCATTCAACGACAATTCCAATACCTGATTCGGGCCGTGCCGCCAGAAGGTTGTGTAATCACACAAACGCCCGATCCAAACGTAGAAGCCGTACTTGCCAAGGGTATGTGGTCACAACATATACGTATTGGTTTGGAAGAAGGGCCCTGGCAAGCACGGTTACATACGCCATGTGGGCAGCATTTTGAGCTGATACACCAAGGTAAGCGTTTGCGCGACATCTCATGGGCGATGATGGGTACGCATCAAATTGGTAATGCATTGCGCGCACTGTGTGCAGCAGAGCATGTAGGTGCAGATATTGAGACCGCTGTGGCTGCTTTAGAGACCTTCAAGTCAGTAAAGCGTCGTCTAGAATACCGCGGCACTGCGGGTGACCTAGCCATTTGGGAAGACTTTGCACATCATCCAACGGCTATTCGGGAAACATTGAATACGTTGGTGAATAAGTTGGGTGAAAAACCCTGGGTGATTTGTGAGCTGGGTACACGTTCTATGCAGTTAGGTATTTACAAAGATACTTTGTTGCCTTCCTGCGCCCAAGCAGCGGGTGTTATTTGGTATGTAAGCCAACCATTGCAATGGTCTTTAGAGGATATGCTTGGTGGTGCAAAAAATCATATCATTGCACACAAGCTATCTGAAGTTATTGTCCAAGTCCAAAAACAGCCGATGAATCAACTATTAATTTTGAGCAACAAAAATGCAGATGCGATCATTCAAGCATTGCAATCACAAAAAATAACGGCATAGGAGAAAAACATGACCGAATGGTACGATGTAACGAATAATGAAGCGGTAAAGGACTTGGCAGAAGCTCAAGTATTGTATATTGATATTCGGGAGCCTGAAGAGTACCTGGAAGAACATGTACCAGGGAGCGTCAATATTCCCGTGTCTCGCTTAGCACAAACCGATTGGGCGCCGTATCAAGGCGCTCAGGTGATGCTTTCGTGTCGGTCAGGTAAAAGAACCCAAATAAACAAAGCAGAAATTCTACAAAAAGGGCTTGGCGAAGTATATTGCCTGGCTGGTGGTATTGAGCAATGGAAATCCGCGGGGTTACCTACGGTTAAACGGTAGGGCAAAAAGGTGCAGGTAAAAAATAGAGTAAGAAAACCTGAATAAGTGCTGATTGTTACGATGAAAGAGCAGTGTAAGACGTAAAAAAAAGGCCCTACGGTGTTTCCGTAGGGCCTTTTTTAATGCGGCAACTGTTAGTTGCCAGGTGCGATTTTTCCTTTGGGAGCGGCAACGAGGGTTCCTGATGGTTGAGGAACGGCTGTTGGACTGGATGCAGGCGAAGCAGGGGTAGACTTATTTTTATCATCATGTTTTGTGTACATTTGCGCCGGTGTTTCTTGAGCTGGATCATCAGGAGTATTTTCTTCATCGCTTTTGAATAGCGAAGCAATTGCCGATATCGCTGACACTATAAGTAGCACAGGTACAATGACTAATAACAATAGTGTGCCAATGATACCTGTTAAGCTAACATCACCATTGAAAAGGTCTTTAATGGATTGTCCCAAACCAAAGGTTGTAATGCCATAGACTCTGTCCATAAACGTCGTTGGCGTTTCTTCCATAATTTCTTGGTCGGATTGTTCATCAAGCACTAGTCGGTGTAGGATGGGGAGTGATGGTTTAGGTACCTCGGAAATGAAGAAGTCGTCAGAAGAAGATGTCCATTCGGTGTTTGCAAGGAGGCCTTCTAGTGTAGCGTCGATTATAGAAAGTTGGTCAGTTAGTTCCTCAATAATGCCCATATCAGTTTCATCAAATCCACGAGCGACTACTTTATTAAACTTAATTTTTTCAGTGATTGCATCAAACCATGCATCAATAAAGCCTTCAGCTTGAGTTACTTTTTTCTGTAAGTCTGCATCAAGATTGGTCAGTGCTTTAAAATGCTCGAGTTGTTTTTTTGACTGTGTTAAGTAGAAGGAGCAGGATTGTAGAAAGCTGAATTCAAGCCCATTAACGTTACCAACTTCCTTAATCTGTTGCAAATTATTCCGTGCCATTCGAGCAAGCAAGTCAAGTTCATCTTTAACATATTTGTTTATTCGCGCAGAGTTTTCGGGCTTATCTTCTATGTTAAATGATGCTATTGGGTGTTGTTCTGGAATGCGCAGACCACTTTTTCCGTAAACCTCTCGGTATGGGTATATCCGGGTGGCAGGCGTGCTTAAAGCCTCGCTCACCGCTAGTGATACCGATAAAGCATTATGTATGTGAGTAAGTATAGGCTGATGAGCGCTGTCTTTTCCTTCTTTTTCAATCAGTTTAGCAACAAACTTAAGATAAGTTTTCAGGTAATTTATGGTTTCTGGTGTTTGCTCTGATCTGTTTTTATTTGCACCCGTATATGAAACCACCCATTCTCGAATTTGATTAATATCTCTGATCAGATCGTGAATGTTTAATTGCGCTTTCCCATCTGAGGTGGGCATATATCTTTTGAAAAATTCTGTGAAATCCGGATCTTT
>JAZKAM010000087.1:0-617 GCA_040389145.1 Pseudomonadota bacterium | reverse complement strand
TAATGCACTAATAGCCGCGCTTACTTGTTCGCTGGTCTGTATTTGAGCATCCAAAGCATTTGAAACATTTTCTAGTAATCTATGGCATTCTCTGTTAAAGCTGTGAATGGTTTCAATTGATGCTTTGGCCTCCGGTGAAACATTATAAGATTCAAGACGAATGAGCTCTTCTGACGATCGGTCTAAGAAATTCAAGACCAAAAGAATATGCGGTCTTAAAGTGTTATTACTCGAAAACATATGATTTCGAGTTCCTTCCTTTAGTGGCGACTTAAGGCAAACGTTGAAGTTCCATTGAAGGGATTTAATTGTATTGTAGATATGCTGTTCTACAGTTTTCGGCGCTGTTGATTTTGTTATCAATGCTGTCGTGTCGACATAAACCAAGGGGGCCTCAACTTTAGCATCTCTATATTGAGCTAGTAGCCCAGCCCGCATATATCCCGAGTGAATAGATGCAAGAATGGATAGCAAGCGTGGATCTGGGTTCTGTGCTTGCAGTGGCTCAACAAATTGTCTCAGTAGATTTAAATCAAATACAGTTCCATTTATTGTGTCGTCCGTTATACCTTTGACGCGACAATTAACACGGACTGATATGTCTTGCAAAAGCTGAT
>JAZKAM010000086.1:1690-9912 GCA_040389145.1 Pseudomonadota bacterium | reverse complement strand
CTGTCGGCAATGTTGTATTCGTCAATGCTTTGCTGAATGCTCGCCAACATAGGTCCCTCTCCACCGATCCTTGTTGCAGCGCACTTTACTCCGATTTTGCAACAGGATCAACGGCTAGCCCTAGGCGAAGTATTTCTCTCGCTTAACTTGCGCAGACCGCAAGCCTTGTTCGAGGCAATAGCTGAAGGTCTGATCGATCATCTTTGGATTACCACAAAGATAGAGTAAGTCGGTAGAGTTCAATGCAAACTCTGTCAGCTGTTTTTGCACATAGCCTGGCTTGAGGTATTCATGCCCTGCATCCGGCGTTTCTCTACTTACACACAACCTAAACTGGAATCGTGGATTTTTTCTCATAAAGTGAACAAACTCTTCTACATATAAGCCACGATCTTCCGTCTTAACGCCCTCATATAAATAACATGTCACATTAGGATGTATGGTAAGCAGCCTTTCGATTGCGTTTAGCATGGCACAGAATGGCGCTACCCCTGTACTGGTTGCTAGGAAGAATACGCGATACACTTCAAGCAAGCGCTCCGGCAACACCAACTTGCCAAAAAATCCGCTGGCCTCTATCACATCCCCTTCAGCTAAAGCATAAAGATAAGCACATCCTACGCCACCTTCCACAAAGTCCACCGAGATATCTAGATGATCTGTTCCAGGCGGGTTTGCCAAACTATAACTACGAATGACTGCTTTGGTTGTGTCTGTTGCGGGTACATGCACGCGGAAAAACTGACCTGGCTGGTAGGTAAAGGTACTGCCGTCTAATGACTGGAAAGAAAAAGACCTAACACCGATGTTAGGCTGCTTAATTTCTATGACGCGTAAAGGAAATGTAATGCCTGCCATGTCTTTTTAAACCTTATTCCGAATAATGGACCCTATAGCTGCAGAATTGTATCATCTTGCCTTGCTGCACGATAAGTCTTTACGTGTAGATAATACAATTTTTTATTTCCCGCCATCACTATATGGGATACTTTATGCACTTGAACTTTTGGCTGACCAAACCTATATCTAACTAAGTTAAGTAGATTTATGCTATAATTGAACAAGAAATATAGAATCAATTCATATCTAAGCGTGTAACACCGCCGGATGGAGGAAATGAATATGCCTACTAATACAAAAACTTTTGACTTAAATCTCTCGAATGCCGACTATGAAGGTATTGCGAAAAGTTTTGCTAAAGCCTTTTCAAAAGCACTCAAATTACGCCCAGATCAAACTCTAACTGATGACCAAAAAGAAAAATTTGAGCAAAGTCTAACGCAACTTTCTCAATATATGATTCGGTATGCGCAAGAGCAAGACCAAAAGCTTGTGGCAGGCCAAACAAATTTCACGTCTGTAGCACGCAACTACACCAAGGCAATTGTTGACGCGACCAACAATGTTCTGAATGCCACAGCGAATCGCCCTGGTTTTGAACAAAGCCCCTTCTTCCAAGATATTGGTGCTGCACCAAAACCAAAGAGCACAAACCAGAACGATGCTATGAACCAAGCTGAAAATGCCGTTAAAGACGAACTGAAGTATCAGTTGGCGATGGTTCCTAGCTTTAAAGCAGCAATGAAAATGGCTCCTCCTATGGGTGGCGGCCGTAAACCAAAAGAAGAGCCAACACCAGTTCGTGTTCCAAGACTGAGCATGGGCGGCTAATCTACTGAATAGACCCTGACACGCAATGCGTGATTTGTCCGAGGTAATTGTAAAAGGCACGGATGCCGATGTACTCTCGGGCATTCACGCAGGCATGTCGATTAATACAATCGACATTTACGGCACAACTCCTCTTATCACCGCTATTCTGGCTAAAAAACCCCAACTTGTTGCAGCGTTGCTTGAGGCAGGCGCAGATGTTTCATTTTGTGATGCGTCTGGTAGCTCGCCGTTATTTTGGGCCGTTGAAAACAACCAGTTCAAAGCCGCTCAGCTACTACTAGAGCGTAAAGCCAATCCCAATGACTATACGCGTACAAGCCAGCCTGTTATGGCCTATGCCCTACTTCGTCGTGCAGAACCCTTTATTGATTTGCTGGTTAAGCATGGTGGGGATACGCAATTTGCGCAAGATTTCATTGATGCCAAGCTGCTCGGCCACCGATATGAACTTGATGACAGCGTAGACATCTACAGCCCAGCAGATAATCAATTCATTGAACTCGACTACGAAGGCTTCTACCTTGAGTTTACGTTAGGCTTCATCCAAGAATCTTTAGAGAAGTTTTTCAACGGTTGCCGTGACTCTAAGTTCCAACCGATACGTCCTCAGGTAAACATCGCCATTGAGGCATTAAAACGTGCTTCTGCCTTACGCAATTACCGAGGTAGATACGTCAACCGAAACTTTCATCAAAAAGAAATTGACAGCCTTATGGGTGTTGAGCCACTCATCATCCCTGTTTCATATGAAGGTCATGCCATTACCTTCGTTAAAAATGGCGTGTACTTTACGCACTGTGACCGAGGTGCCCACAGTAAAGTCGCTGGCTCTGTGATCATCTACCGCATGAAACGTCCAGAAAATTTGGATAAGACCTTATTAAATAATTTAATGTTTGAAGCACAGAATAGTACCTTCTTGCACCTGAAGCTCTTTTCAACTCTAGGGCTTGAAGCCGTTGAAAGCATCCCAACAGAATCTCAAATTGCCGGCAACTGCTCCTGGGCAAACGTAGAAGCCTCCATTGCTGCCGTCATGTTTATGCTCTTAGCGAAAGACTTTCAAGCATCACCAGACAAGCTAAAAGCCATACGAGAAGAAGTGCTATGGTTTTATCAGGCATGGATTGAGTGGGATAAGGATCGCGCTTTAGACGAATGTATTCAGGCCTTTCAGGATGCAAACAATAAAGCACGGCAAGCATCTCGGGCGGCTATGTTAGGCCGGATTTTATTTCAAAGATGCAGCAGTACGTCTACTAAAGATATTCAGCGAGCCAAGAAAATTTTAGCTGTACTGATGATTCCGGAAATACAATATGTACTGAAATCTTACATTCAGGCGTATCTTGGAGAGGGTAAGGTTAAAACAGATCCGGGCACGAACCTGAAAAAGTTGTTGAAAGTCTGCGGTATTGACTACCGAGACTTTCTAAACTGAGATTAGTGACCACTCAACATAAAAATGGTATACACCTCAAGCACGATCTCAATAAAAATGAGGATGATGATGTACCACTCTAAACGTAAGTCATGCTGATGCATGGATACGTCTAGGTAAGTTTGGGCGGTTCTGGAAATTACTTCCAATTTACGGTTAATGGTGTTTTGTCGTTCGACAATCTCAAATTCATCCATTAATTGAAAGTATAGTGGCTCTAGGCTGCCGTTATCCCATAGCAAGGAAGGCTTTTCAGTGATTTCCACACGACCAGCCAATTCATGCTCAGTCAGCAAATTCAAACCGATATATTTTAATAGGTTCTCACGGTCTTCATGAATTTTGCCCTGGATGATGCTGTTAGCAATGGGTTTAACCTGTTCAAAACGTGTCGCGATAACAGACTCATGTTTGTCCAAAATCAAAGAACGCGCCATCACTTCCGCAATCAGCTCTAATCGTTCACGCGTTACTGTGGTCAAAGCACAAGCGCTAGAGGAAAAACCATCACTAGCCGAGTTAAGTTGTACTTCTAAAGATTCAGTTTGAAATTCGTTCGGTTGTTGACCCAATACATAAGGGCGGCATAGCTCAATGCAACGTACTTCATCATGGATAGGATAAGCAGAAAACACGACCATCACGCCATAACCGAACAAGAAGGCCACACGCTGGTTAGGCATACCTAACATGACAGCGGATTGGGAGCTACGCTTCTTGCTGCTTAATGGACGCACAGCAAGCTGATCGCCAACCAGAAAGGCTTTTACGTGTAGGCGGTTATTGAGGGATAAATGATGAATGTAATCGGTGGATAAAGCAAAATCTAATATAAAGTCATCTGACATATAAATCACGGTTTCTGTGAACTGCTGTCATTATACTTGATTTTGGGGTGTTTTGCACGGTGCATGTGCGCAGGAGTTGGTGCCGTTGGCCGGAGTCGAACCGGCACGCGCCTCTCGGAGCACGGGATTTTAAGTCCCGGGTGTCTACCAATTCCACCACAACGGCTAGGATAATCTAATTATAGCTTTACCAAATTTGGAGGCTGAGGCCGGAATCGAACCGGCATACACGGCTTTGCAGGCCGCTGCATCACCATTCTGCCACCCAGCCAAAGTCCAGTATATGGTATCTATTGTATTCAAGAAATTTGGAGCGGGAAACGAGACTCGAACTCGCGACCTTCTGCATGGCAAGCAGATGCTCTACCAACTGAGCTATTCCCGCAAACATGGTGGCATTTTAATGGTTTTGGCGGACGAGTCAATCCCTTTTTGCAAAAAATTGTGCAGAAGCGCGTATTTTTTTATCACCGCACGCCAAATCGTGTTTCTTTTGCCGCTTTTCGGGCAGCAGCCAAGTAATAGAACATCGAGACGGCCGTTAACAGCGCTGCGCAACATAATAGTATAAATCCAAACAAGACGGCCGACTCATGCCCCTCAAAGCCAGGAAGCAGCAATAACATCCAGATAGCTACCATCTGAATCGCTGTTTTGAACTTGCCCAATAGCATGACTTTGACAGAAGACCTCAGCCCTTGCTCAGCCATCCATTCCCTGAGCGCCGATATGGTGATTTCACGAGCAATAATAACTGCAGCGGGCAACACGAATAGGACGCCATAAACGCCCACAATACCGACCAGTGCCGTGCTTACCAACAACTTGTCAGCCACAGGGTCCAAAAACTCACCTAAAGGCGTGATTTGGCCCCAGCGGCGTGCTAAATACCCATCCAGCCAATCGGTTACTGAGGCGAGCCAGAATAGGCCTGCCGACACATAGTAGCCCCACGGCTCTCCCCAACAAAAGAACACCAACATAAAGGGGATCACAATCACTCGCCCCAAGGTGAGAATAGTGGGAATGTTCATGTCTAATGCCCCGCGCTGGTAATCTGCACCAAGGCTAACACTGGCTCGATAGGACCAGCAAGTACTTAGAGAAAATTAGTTCCTCAACTAGATTTCTCTATAAAGGGGTCGGATGTAAAAAAGCGTAAATTTTCTCTGCCAAAGCCCTGCTGATGCCCGGCACGGTCGCAATCATTTGAGTACTGGCTTGTTGCAAACCCTGAGCACCACCAAAAAAGGTAATTAAGTTTTGGCGCCGCTTGGGTCCTATTCCTGGCAAACCTTCTAATGGTGAGCTGGTTTGGCGTTTTAATAACTGTTTTCTTTGGCCTTTAATGGCAAAGCGGTGCGCATCATCTCTAATCATTTGTAGCAACAAGCGCTGGGCATCGTACGGCGCTAAAGCAATTTCTGCTTCGTACCCATCTGCTAAAAACCACAAGGTCTCTAGTCCGCTTTTACGCGCAGGACCTTTTGCGATCCCCAAAATAGGCGGTGGCACCACCGCAAGCTCCTGGTAAACTTTTAACACAGCGTGGCATTGTCCTAAGCCGCCATCAATCAACAGTAAACTTGGTGGCGTGATGGTGCCCATTTCATGCTCATGAAGATAGATTTTGCAGGCTTCAGATAACGCAGCATAATCATCGCCATTAGTGACTGTCTTAATAGACCATTTACGATACTCTGATTTTAATCGTCCCAATACCGTCCATGCGACGCACGCTGTAATTGTCCCCTCGCCTGCATGATGACTCACGTCAAACCCATGAATTTTATCTAGCTTGGGCAAATTCAATAACGTTTGAAGCTGCATCCAACGTTGTTCTGCTCGATATTCTCGTGTTGTTTGATGGTTCAAAGCTTCTATGGCTGAATCACGTGCCATAGTTTGCCAGGCTCTTATAGTGCGTGATTTTGCCGCTTGGATATGAATGCCCTTGCCCGCATGTAGGCTCAGTGCCTCTTCTAATGCAGAAAAATCAGCAAAAGAAGAATCTCCTTCTGGAACGTACACCACGCTGGGTATATCACTTACCGTGATTTCACTAATATAGAACTGCGCCATAAACTGCGCTAACAAACTTGGCGCAGTGGTGGCTTCCCCTTCCATATCCAATTTTAGACGCGAGTTAAAGCTTTGTGCGCGTTGAATTTTACCCGAACGAACAGACATCAGTTGAACGACACCAACGTCCCCCAACACCGCAGCAGCCAATACGTCACAATCTGGCTCGTTCTTATAGACACATTGTTCTTCTTGAATGACGCGCAGCCGAGCAATCGTATCGCGCAGTTGTACGGCACGCTCAAATCGCCTTGAATTCGCTGCCTCTTTCATCTGCACCATCAACTCAGCGATCACTGAATCTTCCTTGCCGGACAAGTATGCTTTAACGCGCTCAACGTCTAAAGCATAATCTGACTCAGTAATCGTTTGAACACAGGGCGCTGAACAGCGTTTAATTTGATATTGCAAACAAGGACGCATGCGATTTTTGAAGAAGGTGTCTTTACATGAACGAATTTGGAACAGCTTTTGTAAGGATATTAATAAGTCTTCAACAGCCTGCTTGCTGGCATAAGGCCCAAAGTAGGTGTTTCCAGGCATTTGAGACCCATAGTGAACAGAAAGTCGAGGAAACTGACCACCGGACAAACAGAGGTAGGGGTAATTTTTATCATCTTTCAGTAGAACATTGAACTTTGGCTTCAAAGACTTAATAAGTGCCACTTCAAGCAGCAAGGCTTCCGTATTACTGCTTGAAACCGTGACATCGATATGCGCAATCTGCGCGACCATGCGGGCGGTTCTGTCTGGTCTGTTGCTTTGGAAATATTGAGACAATCGTTTTTTAAGATTACCGGCTTTACCGACATACAAAACCGAGCCGGCCTGGTCGCGCATGGTATACACACCAGGGCGACTGCTGACTTGCTTTAAAAAGCGTTCAGCATCAAAGGCCATACGCTTAGTCTACTTCCGCGACGGATAACTCTGAGGCGTCAAGAATCCCATGGCGCATCGCTAAATGCGTCATTTCAACATCAGAGCTCACGTTCAGTTTTTCAAACAGTCGATAACGGTAGCTGTTTACCGTTTTTGGGCTGAGGCAAAGCTGATCGGATATGTATTGAACCTTTTTGCCACTGGTAATCATCAACATCACCTGGAGCTCTCGCTCAGACAAGGGATCAAAGGGTGAAGTTTTGTCATCAGATAAGTGTTTTAAGGCCAGCTGTTGAGCCACATCTGGACTCATATAGCGCTTGCCTGAATGCATAACAGCGCGTATTGCCCGCACCATTTCTTCTTGAGAAGAACCTTTAGTGAGGTAGCCTTGCGCACCCGCCTGTAGCAGCTTTGAAGGAAACGGCTCATCGTCGCAGACCGTCAGGGCGATAATTTTAAGTTCGGGATGTACTCGAGACAGTTTACGTGTGGCTTCTAGCCCACCTATGCCAGGCATACGAACGTCCATGAGCACTAAATCAGGATGCAGTTCACGCACAAGCTTAATAGCCTGTTCACCTGTGGAGGCTTCGCCAATGACTTTAATGCCTACTTCATCTGCTAATAAGCTCTTAATGCCAGCGCGTACTAAATCATGGTCGTCGACTAACAGTATTTTTATGGGATGAAGACTCACTAGCCCCCCTGCCTCAATGGACCCTGACCGGATTCTAGCATTACCCAGCATCCCGTCAAAGCCCAATCTAAGTCCGAACGTCAACAAACTACCCGTTTAGGCTGTTTTATCTCGGAAAGCGATGGGTATACCCCGCAAGGAGAAAAACACAAGCAGTGCAACACTGCAACACGAGCCAATGCATAGATACATGTTGAAGAAGCTGGAATTCTCAATACCTGCAGCTAACACACTACACAAGGCACCGACCATGCTGGTTAGCGCGCCCTGCAAAGAGATGCGTCGCCCCATAGGTTCAGTGGCCGCTTCTACCCCAAGTCGGTACATTGGGCTAAAGACCATAGAGGCGCCATACCCAACCAACATCATGCAGGCGATAGGGAGATAGAAAATATCATCCATCACATACGAAATAAGTAAGCCAGAAAGCGCACCTACTGCAGCTAAAGATAAGCCGATATACAGAATTTTCTTTAAGTTGTGGTCTGTGATGAAGTGTTTTGTCGTTTGCGCCCCTACCGTAAAGGAACCAAAGACACATAGCTGGATCAGGCCCAACACAATACCGGATTGACCATAATGCTCAATAATCACA
>JAZKAM010000086.1:0-1680 GCA_040389145.1 Pseudomonadota bacterium | reverse complement strand
CAATCCAAATAAAGAACCCGCCCACCAACAATGAATCAGCCACACAAAATCGCATATAGGCTTTATTGCGCAGCAAGGACCAGTAATCTTTTAAAATGATGCTGGGTGTAAAGGGTGATTTCGGCGTGCTGGGCTCTACTGTAACGCGGTATAAACCACACAAACAAACGATACCCATACCGGCCAATATATAAAAGGTTACCCGCCAGCTCGCCATCAAAGCAATAATACCGCCAGCCAACGGTCCTAGCGCTGGCGCTACAATCGACACGGACCCCATAATGGCCAAAATTTTCACCG
This sequence comes from Pseudomonadota bacterium, assembly GCA_040389145.1. Taxonomy (GTDB): domain Bacteria; phylum Pseudomonadota; class Gammaproteobacteria; order Berkiellales; family Berkiellaceae; genus JAZKAM01. The sequence goes on along the minus strand of JAZKAM010000086.1, from coordinate 1,380 downwards.
CATCCGTACTTGAATGCGTTTCATGAATTACCGCATAGCCTGGGGTGGTGACCAAACTTAAGGTCATGCCTTGCAAAAAGCGCGCAACAATCAACTGTTCAACCGTAATGGACATACCACACAGTATGGAAGTAACGGTAAACAAGACAGCACCCAGCAGTAGTAAGGGGCGACGGCCGTAGGTATCCGATAGCGGCCCTGAAAACAGCTGCAAACAGGATGCACCAAAGAACCAGGAAACCAGAGAGTATTGTGCGTAGGCGCCATCTACCCCAAACTCCCTTGCCAGTGCAGGCAGAGTCGGCAAATACATGTCATCAGACAGGTATAAGGCAATTTCGAGCAACACTAAATAAAAAGCAAACCAAGAAAATTTTGAAGTTTTCATAACCAGACCACGCACCAAAACAAGATGTAACCTTCCATCCTACGTTCTTTGGCGTTTATGTGTCAACTGACCTTAATCCGCCTCACTATAATGATGAGAAAGGCCATGCTAGACTTCCAATCCACGCAATCACAATCTCAGAGACCACGATGCTCAAACAAAAAATAGTCGAATATCCAGAATTACAGTTAGTTGGCATTACTGCACGTACCAGCAACGCAGCTGAATTTAACCCTGAGACGGCAAAAATTGGTGCTACCGTACAACAGTATTTCCAAAATGGCTTATCTGACAAAATTCCACATAGAAGTAAACCAGGCACAACATACTGTGTTTATACAGATTACGAGAATAAACACCATGGTGAATACACTTATTTTATTGGTGAAGCGGTAAGCGAAACCAACGAATTGCCAGAAGGGTTTTCGACATGCGTCATTCCAAAACAGTTTTACGCACAACACACCACTGAACCAGGCCCTATGCCAGCTGTTGTCATCAATGCATGGCAAAGAATTTGGGCAATGAGCCCTGCTGAGCTGGGTGGTGAGCGCAGCTATAAAGCAGATTTTGAACTATATGATGAACGTGCAACGAGCGATCCTACCCACCAAAAGGTGGTCGTGGACGTTTGCATTGGAATAGATATTTAATTTATTTCATGAGGAAGCAGGACTTTAGAGCTAACGATATCCCTTAGTCTAATGTCCCTGCTTCTTTATCTTGATCTTTCCTTATCATAATTTAAATTCCGATTTCGCCTCAATTTTTTTTAAAATCACCTTCTTAATTTAAATTTTACCGTCGCGTTTAATCACCAGACCAACATAATTAGGCGCTAAAAACAGTTTCGTTCATTACATTTTTATGAAAAATTTTTTATTTTTTGTTAGTAACAATCCAGCAGGGTAAGGCTAAATGGGACGTAATTGATTCATTTTATTCAGAATTTTTTGTTTTTGTGATATCGCCGATTGGCTAATGATTCGTTA
>JAZKAM010000085.1:10084-11422 GCA_040389145.1 Pseudomonadota bacterium | reverse complement strand
TTCCTAGCAGACAAGATCGTCTGAGGCAGCGACTATAATTGTTTTGTCATTATCACTTTGCCAGGGATGCATTGCACTATGAACAAGAACTATCGCAGCTTACCGCTCTTATTGTTTTTAAGCTTAGCCACCACCAGCCATGCAGACACAGGTACGCAGACGACTACCCATGATAACGAAACGCTCACCAATACGGGTTTCATTAGTGTGAATACAATCGGTAATGCGGGTCTTTCCTCTGCTTATGCGGGGGCAACGCTGATTAATGCTGCCAGTGGGCTCATTAGCGCCACTGCCACAAGTAGCAACGGTATCGCTACGAATGAAGCGAATAGCAATATTGTCAATAATGGTAACATTACAGGGAGTGGTGCCGGGGGATTTGGGGTCATTACGTTTGGATCGCAAACGAATATTGAAAACAACGGTACGATTGTCTCTACGGGACTAGGCGGAGGCGGATTCTTTCCCAATGAATCGTATACCACTACGAGTAATACGGGCACGGTTACCGTTACGGGGACTAGCTCGACCGGCATTTGGATGTATGCCCCTTACAATACATTCAACAATACTGGGACTATGACGGACGCGGGTATTGGCGTTTATACAGTAGTGATGGGCAATACTAACCAAACGGTGAATAATAGCGGGCTTTTAACAGCGACGGGCGTCAACGCTAAAACGGTTTATTCTAATTCGAGTAGCACCGTGATCATAAATTCCGGGTCTATCCTGAATTCAGGTACCGCCAGCGCTTATGCCATTGATCTAGCATATGGCAACTATGGGCTGGTTCGATTAGATAGTGGTAGCATCGTTGCCGGTGCAATCAACTCTGGGGATGGGTCTAACACCCTGACGTTCAATTTGGGCGCGGGAAAAAGTTACCATTATGCACTGGCAGGCGCCTGGACAGTAACGGATGCCAATCAGCGTCCCTTCGATTTTAGCAATGGCCAAGCGGCTAGCCCTGGTCTCGGTGTTCAACAACAGGCCAGCCATGGTCAAGTGTACAGAGCGTTACACATAGGGAACACGGTTCAGCGCCGCCTCTATAATAAGAGCCAGGCGGATTTTGCAGGTGTTGCCCGGACACCATCTTCACGGCTAATTTCAAAAACATCCTTTACTGGCGATCAGTTTGCGCAAGATATTTGGGTAGAGCCCTATGTAAGCTACAGTCGAAGAGGATCAGATGCGTCAGAACCTACTGTGGTGCCTTACCATCTTTCTGAAGCGGGTCTTACCTTAGGCACTTCTTTTAACAATTATTTAAAAGGCGCTGAAGCCATCGTTAATATCGACAATAGTCAGTTGAACGTCGATAGTGGTAAT
>JAZKAM010000085.1:7102-10074 GCA_040389145.1 Pseudomonadota bacterium | reverse complement strand
ACACGTCGGTTAATGGCTGGGCTCGTCTCTGAAGAGCGCACGAACGCCAAAGGTATGGCTTGGTTTGTTAAAGGGTTACTCAGCTATGCACGTCACCATGGCAATCGCGTGGTATACAATAATAACGACACCAGCGGGTCTGAAACGGTGTCTGCTCACTATGCCAGCAAAGGCTTTTTATTAGGCCTAGAGGCAAGAAAGCCCTTATTGACCAGGCCTACCACGCAATTGCATTGGTTTGCAGGTGCGGATTTAGTCACAGAGCACTTCGATGCCTATGCGGAAAGTAACTACTTTGCATGGAATGCCCGTACTCTTATTCAGTCTATTGTTCATCTGGATGCACAATTAGAACACCGTGCAAAAACTCATGAAGAATGGATTCGTTTGGGCTTTGCTCAATATCACACCCTACATGGCAACAGTTTTAATTTTGTGATTGACAGTACACCCGAAAACTTTTCTGACACAGCTGGAAACGATGTGGCTGTACGTGGAGAGTTAGGTGCGCGTTGCCACCTACGTGATAAAGTTGAAGCCTATGTAACACTGGGCGGCTCGAAGAGCCGACACCACGTGGCTGATTATGATGGCCACCTTGGCGTTTCAGTGAAGTTATAACATCGGTAGTGGTCGACTTCGGATGTGCTGGCTATTCTTGCCTGAATTCTTGCTAGGTACATCCGAAGTAACGACCACTACTTATTGCGGGTTGCACCATCTGAGCTTGTACTCCTAGCAAACAAAGATCCTCTGATACAGCGACTATAATTGCTGTATCAGTGTTAATTGCCAAGGATGCACCGCATTATGAACAAGCAGTATCGTAACTTATCGCTTTTATTATGTTTAAGCTTGGGCTCTACCAGCCATGCCAACTCAGGTAACATTTTCACCACTCATGATAATGAAACCCTTACCAATACGGGTTTTATTAGCGTGGATGCAGAAGGGGATACAGGGATGGGTTCTGCATATGCAGGAGCAACCCTGATTAACGCCGCTTCAGGGCTTATTAGCACCACTGGCGTCAGTAGCGGCGGTATGGTCACCAATGATGTAAATAGCTATATCATTAACAACGGAAATCTTACGGGTACTGCTTGTGGTGCGTTCGGAATCATTGCGTTTGGTTCGAACACGAATATTGAAAACAACGGTACGATTGTTTCCTCTGGACCGGACGGCGGCGCAATTTCAACCTTGGGTTCGTATATCACCGCGAACAATGCTGGCACCATTACCGTTTCTGGTGGCGGCTCTACCGCTGTTTTGATAACTGGGGCGTACGATGCCTTCATCAATACCGGTGCTGTTACTAATACAGATGAGCAAGTTACTACGGTACTGATGTCAAATAATTACCAAACGCTGAACAATAGTGGTCTCTTAACGAGTGGCGGGGTCGATTCGATTACGATTAATGCTAACGGTAGTTATGCTGTGATCATAAATTCGGGATCAATCATCAGTTCTGGTAGCGGTACCAATTCTTATGCTCTTTACCAACTGGAAGGCACCAATTCTCTGGTCCGATTAGACAGCGGTAGTGTTATTGTCGGTGCCATTTACTCCGGGGATGTGTCCAACACCCTGATGTTTAACTTGGGTGCTGGAAAAAGTTACCGGTATTCATTTGCCGGTGTCGGAACAGTGACGGATGCTAATCAGCGCCCCGTAACGCTTACTACTACCCAAGTGACTAGCGCCGGGCTTGGTGCCCAACAACAAGCCAGCCATGGCCAAGTGTACAGAGCGTTACACGTAGGGAACACCGTTCAGCGCCGCCTCTACAACAAGAGCCAGGCAGATTTTGTGGGTGTTGCCCGGACACCATCTTCACGGCTAATTTCGAAAACATCCTTTGCAGGTGCTCAGTTTGCGCAAAATATTTGGGTAGAGCCTTATGTAAGCTACAGTCAAAGAGGAACAGATGCGTCGGAGCCCTCTGTGGCGCCTTACCATCTTTCTGAGGCGGGACTTACCTTGGGCACCACTTTTAACGATTATCTAAAAGGCGCTGAAGCCATCATTAATATCGACAATAGTCAGTTGAACGTCGATGGTGGTAACCAACATCTCGACACGCGGCGGTTAATGGCTGGACTCGTTTCTGAAGAACATACGAATGCCAAAGGTATGGCTTGGTTTGCCAAGGGATTGCTCAGCTATGCACGCCACCATGGCAATCGCGTGGTATACAACAACGACGACAGCAACGGCTCTGAAATTGTGTCTGCCCACTATGCTAGCGAAGGTTTTTTAGTAGGCCTAGAGGCAAGAAAGCCTTGGCGGACCACCGCGACTACCCAACTGCATTGGTTTGCGGGTATTGATTTGGCTACAGAACACTTCGATGCGTATTCAGAAAGTAATTACTTTGCATGGAATGCCCGTACACTTATTCAGTCTATTGTTCATCTGGATGCACAATTAGAACACCGTGCAAAAAACCATGAAGAGTGGATCCGTCTGGGTCTTGCTCAATATCAAACCCTATATGGCCACCGCTTTAATTTTGCCATCGACAATGCACCAGACAGCTTTTCCGATACCACTGGAAACGATGTGGCTGTACGGGGAGAGCTAGGTGCGCGTTGTCACCTACGGGACAAAGTTGAGGCATATTTAACGCTGGGTGGCTCAAAGAGCCGGCATCATGTGACGGATTATGATGGCCACCTTGGTGTTTCGGTGAACCTATAGAAAGTGTCGGCCATACAGAGTCATAAAAAAATCGTGGTTATTTTGTAAGAAATATCCACCTGTTGCAATTAGGGTGATTTCAGTATAATTCCATATTTTACGGTGGATTCGCGTGGATGCGCTTGTTAATTTTCAGTCGAAATATTTCTTCTCAATCAGGGTCTGTTGTTTTTGAAGCGCACAAAAAATGACTTCGCTGAAAATATAATGGCAAAAAACCGAAAATAATTCCCAAAATGAAGGAAAAAGAGAAAGAAGAGTTTCAA
>JAZKAM010000085.1:1750-7092 GCA_040389145.1 Pseudomonadota bacterium | reverse complement strand
TTTTTTATGAACGATCGTTTCTGATTTTTTAGAGATCGTGTGCTTGCTTGCTCAAACTACTTAGGTGCAAAAAATGCCAGTAGTTCAAGCACGGGTTCATTGCGTCGATGGATTTGCGTGTTGATCGGGCGCTTGATGGCAATGCTGCGCATTTTTGCACCTTTGTAGAGTGCCCGAACTTCAGGTGTGTCGTGGTTGCTGAGTAACACGGGAATGCCACGTTTTGCGGCAGCCCTTGCGAGCTTGGCTAGGTGTTCCTGTTCAGACCAGTTAAAACCTTGACCAGAATAGTTGGTAAAGCTGGGGCCGGATGAAGAGGGCGCATACGGTGGATCGCAGTAAATGACGGCATTCTCAGGGGCACGCTCAAACAGTTCACGGTAGTCTTTTTGGAAAAACGTGGCCTGTTGTGCCTTTTGAAAAAAGTGCTGTAGTTCGCGCTCAGGGAAGTAGGGTTTAACATAGTGGCCAAACGGTACATTATATTTGCCCTGCTGGTTAAAACGGCATAAGCCATTATAGCCATGACGGTTTAAGTACAAGAACAGTGCTGAACGTAGTCTCGGATGGCGTGTACTGTTGAATTGATCCCGCAGGGTATAGTAAGCATCCTCATCATTGTATTTCTGGGTGAAATAACGTTTTGCATAGTGAACGAACTTAGGCCCTTCATCCTTGACGCTTTGGTACAAAGCAATCAGGTGTGGGTTAATGTCATTCAGCCAATAGTGATCGTAATCCGTATTTAAGAACACTGAGCCTGCGCCTGCAAAAGGTTCAATAAGTAGGCTGCCCCTAGGCAAAAGCGCACGAATGGGTTTGAGGAGGCGATATTTTCCACCCGCCCACTTTAAGAACGGTCGATACTGAACGGGCTCCATGTCTTTTTAATCCGTTACCGATGACTGAGCAGCTATAGTAGCATGTGGTTGGCCGGAATTTTAAGATATAACGCAGAAAGTGGGCTTTTAAAAGAAAAGTCGCTGACTTAATTTTTTTGTGCCTACATTTTGAGCTGCCGGGCTCATATTTTCTGCTTTAAAATGATACCATGGGCGTTTTTATTGCAGCCACGAGTCATTTAGCGGGGAATCTATGTTTAAAAAGTTTTGCGCGGAAGCTACACCTGAGTTAATTGAGGCTTTAGGTATGTTTGATGATGCAAAGAGTGAGTTACAAATGGTGCATCATGTGTGCATCATCGTAAATCAAGACATTGAGCGTATAAATAGTCTGATGGCTACCCAGTTTCCTGATAAATATTCCTCAAAAAATCATACTGAGTTCGTTAATTTAGAGGAAGTGCAGCGTACACTGGGGCTTCACACTGCGCATATAGAGTTTGGGGCTGAGTTTGGTGGCCAATACTTTAATGCCCAAAATTGTAATAATGAAGTTAGAGAAAATCTGGCTTCAATTGAACAATGTTTGAAGAATACTATTGAGCAATTGTCACAAAAACAATATTTCTATAAAATGAGCGCAGAAGAGTTGGTAAAGGGTCCGATGTCGAGAGATCCACGCTATATCGAACTAGCCAAAAAAATTGGGGTAGGCAAAGATCTCCCACCTGCTCCTGACTTCTACTCGCCCCCTCTAGCGGTTACCTTTTCATATCAAGGGGCCCAACAGGCAGACGATAGTCAAAGTGAAATTGAAAGTGAAAGTGAAAGTGAAGTTGACGATGACACGTTAACAGAAAGTTTGCCTGAACAGCCTACTGTGAAAAAACAAAGAAACAGTTAATTTTGTTCACCTTTCTGAACTAGGCGCAATGTCAAATTGCTTTTCGGAATCCCTCTGTCTTTTTTTATATTTGATTTATTCAAGAGACCAAAATATGTATGCGAGCGATATATATCAATCTGAACAAAAAACAGCAGCTCAGTTAGCTGCTGTTTTGGGTGTGTTTGAAGATGCAAAGGCGGACTTGCAACAAGCATATAGCCTTTGCATCACTGTAAATAATGAAATTAATATAAGAAATGAATTGCGCGATGCTTTAAGGAATGCATTTTTAATGCATTATGGTGATCCCATGCAAAGGCTGGATCTCCTCGATTTGCAGGTCGTAGAGACTACATTAGAATTGCACACTAATGATATAACGCTTAGTTCATTACGCCCTTATTTTGATCCAAGTGTGCCCTACTGGGAGGTTAGATCCAGACTATCTTTCATTGAACAGTGCTTGAAAATAACTATGCAACAACTGTTAAAACATAAATCCTATCTAGAAAATAGGGAAGGTATGATTACCAGAGGCTTAAAGGTCGCAAACCAACGCTACATTACCCTAGCTCAAAAGCTACAGAATAGTATGCCAAGCGTTGAAAGCTTTCCCCCCAGCCAGCATTCAGAATTTTGCGTACAAGGCGCGGCTACATCAACTAGCCCGGTTTCATGCGTGCTGATGAGATCAAGGCAGCCCGGTGTCGAAGCAATGAGTCATGTTGGTTGGGGAATGAGCGGCGGTGAAGCAGCACCTGATCGAGCTAATGGCGATCGAAGAACAAGAGCTACGCCTTAATCTGAGCAATCCGCTGTGAAAAAACTTAGTGTGCTATGTTTCATATTCAACGTTTTGACCTATGCGCATTGTCATATCGGTTACTAGATTGCACGTTCCATTTTTGCATTTCATTACGGCCTGACTATAATTTCATAAGTTAATGCTCTAACAAAAACATTGAATCATGATCAAACAAAGTTGGAATTTCATCATTGAAAAGGGGGACACATGCAGCATAATCCTGAAGTTCAAGCCATACACAGTGAATTAGCATCTATAAAGTTTAAACTAGACAAAATACGAGCGCAGTTTCGCGAGCTGTGTGACATTTGTGATTCGGTAAATGATGAAGTGAGACGCCGTCATCAACAGCAGCCAGACCAGTTGGAGAAAATGATTGAAAGTTTTTTTCATGCTAATTTTAATAATCCAAATGCTGTGATGTCGCCTCCGGATAAGATTGTTTTGCCATTTGAGATTTCTTACAGTGATCGCCAGATGATCCAAGATGGTAATCATGTCTTAAATGTTGATCCAAATGAACAAGATATGAACGTATTAAAATACGTCTATGAGCAAGCCGAATCCAGGTTGCTGGTTAGAAGGGGGTGTCTATTAAGAAAGTTAGATCATGTAATTCAAAATGAAAACTATTTAAGTGATGATCATGCTCCAGTTAAGGACCGCAGTAGGCCTGCAGAGCAGCAGAGCGATCTATACGATCGGTATTGTGCGGTTAGAGAACAAATTGAAAGCGATTGGCCGCCTGCTGCAGCTGCTCATCGTGACCCTAAGTGGGAAGCAGAGTATGGGGATCTGTATGATGATGAGCCGGCCGCACCACCAGCATCCCCTGAACCACCCAGAGCACCCAAACGTAAAAACCGTTAGTATCTATTTGGCGTAATTATAGAACCTAAGGCGGGCGGGTACACTTGTGGTGTACCCGCTCTTTTTAATATGCCAGAATATCTACTTTGTTTATGCTACGTTTGGATAGAGGGAAAGTGGTATGTTGTCAGAATATAAGACACGAGTTACTGTTGAGTTAGTCAGAAAAAACCTAGCATATTTGAAGAAGCTATTAGGAGATCTAATCTACCTTAAGAGTACGGTTAATATACTTCAAGCGCAGACGGCGTCTCCGGACGACGAATACGTATTCAAAATCCGAGAAGAGGATCGTAAACTCCAAAGTGACACGGATGATGAAGATGGACGTCAAATGGAATTGACTGTTGCTGGTATTCGAGACCCGCAACATAAAACGGTTGTCACTAAAGACTTCGCCTATCATGACACAGGGCCGCTTGTGTCACTTGCAAACGTGGTGATGCAAAACCTTGTTGAACTTGACGAGAAAGCCGAAGTATTAAAACACGTTAATCCTCGTGTTGATCAAAACGGGTGGAGTTCTTCTGCACATATATACGAGCGCTATGTAACCTTGGGGTCAAATATATATTCTTGGATGCATCAGAATAGGCCGGATATCGAATGGACAAAAACGTACCTACCAAGACGTGGGTGCGCGCCAAAACCTGAACTTACAGATGCAGAAGGTTTTCAGCTAACTAGCCGTGGTCCGTGCCAAGTAACACCTGTATAGCACTGTCATTTTTCCTAACCCTTACATAACCGCAGCCCCTATGCTAAATATAGGGGCTGCGGTTCTTCTAATGTTATAGTACTTTGCGTTACCTGACTGTTTGGGTTATCAGCAAGACAACAAAATAACTGAGGTTTGTGAGGTTTGACGATGAGTCCCTGGGTAGTTTTGCGACTGATTATTGGCTTGGTAGTTCTTACTGAGCTGAATACTGCGTTGTTCTATCCCATATTTCCAGAGCTGGTCAAAACCTATGGCGTAGATGCGCAAACCATGCAAATTCCTTCCTATGCAGTATTGCTGACTTTTGGGTTGGGTTTATTTTGCTGGGCACCTTTGGTTGCTCAATGGGGGCGTCGACCAGTTGCCTTATCCGGCGTATTCTTATTTATTGTAGGTAGTATCTTAACGGCCATTGCGCCTGTATACACTGCCTTTTTGGCAGGACGCTTGATTCAAAGTTTTGCGTTAAGCTGTGGCGGGGTATTAAGCCCCGTGGTGCCGACCGATCTATTCAAGGGCACAGACTTAAGACGGGCCTTTGCACAAATCTCTATGGTATTTTCGATTACCCCAGTCGTGGCTCAAGTGCTTGGCGGATATGTATCCAGTCATTACCACCATGGGTTGGTATTTTTGGGCTTTGCTGTTGCTGGCGCTGCGCTGTGGGTACTGTTTTACTGTTACTTTCCTGAAACCAAGAAAAATGATGTTGCTGCGGCTTCTGTTCCAGCAGGCTATCTCAGTTGGTTCAAAGGCAATGTCGGTATTTTGAAAGATCCTGTATTCGTACGTAATGTTCTTTGTCTATGGCTGATCTTTGCTGGTGAATCGTTATACGTGACGGTCAGTCATTTTGCACTTCAGTTGGATTTTGGCGTCAGCGCTCAAAACAGTGGTTGGTTTGGTGCATTGGCTTCTGGTGGCCTATTGCTCGGCGCCTTTACCTCCTTTCGTTTATCAAATTATTTAGACCTAGCCACCACTATTCGGTGGGGGTTATCGTTATGTGTGTTGGGTAGTACCTTTTTAGTGGTAGGGCAGCTCATTGACATACCTGGACCTGCATTGTGGATTGCGCCTATGTTTATTTATTTAGTAGGGGCTGGGTTGGTGTATCCAAATGCCATTAACGCCATCATGAAGCATTTTGTCCACCAAAGTACGCAAGCTGCTGCATTGTTGAGTACTACCAGTAGTGCAAACGGGACTATTCCCGCT
>JAZKAM010000085.1:0-1740 GCA_040389145.1 Pseudomonadota bacterium | reverse complement strand
ATTGCTGAACTTGGTTATTACTTTGTGGATCGCCCCCAGCGCAAGCACTATTGGTTTGCTGCTGTTGGCGATTCCGATGTTAGGGTTGGTGGTAACCTGGGCATCTCCCGACAATACCACCAAACCAATTACTCAATAGCTTGCCACACGTCGCTAAGTGGCTTGCGTGGTGAGGGTTTTTCGTTCAATTGATAGTCTTGTGGTAGCGCGGTTACAGGTCCAATTTTCCCTAACGCAAAGCCACACAGCACCACTTCTTTTTCAGCATCTAGCTTGAGCATTTGCGCCACTTTCTCTGGCAAAATGCCGCCCATACCATGCGTATAGTAACCAAATTGTCGGGCTTGCAATGTCATGGCCATCCAGGCTGCGCCTGCATCAAAGGCGGTAAAGGGGTTTTTCTGTTTATTAAAGGCGGATACTTGCAACCCGATAACAAAACCAAGAACCGGCGCATTTTTAGCCCAGGCCTGGTTGGCGGGCACCAAGCACTCTAAAAAAGCATCAAAGCTATTTTTGCCGCGTTCTGCCGTGACAAAACGCCATGGTTGCTCGTTGTAAGAGGAGGGTGACCACCGTGCTGCATCAAAAATAGCGCTGAGATGACTGGTGGGAATTGGATCAGCAAGGAAGCTGCGTGGCGACCATCGTTCGACAAACAGTGGATCCACCCCGGCAGCTGCGTCGCGCATGGAAAAGAATTGGCTACTTGGCTTTTTCATAGTGCAATATCCTTTTGATTGGCGCGCCCGAGAGGAGTCGAACCTCTGACCCTTGGCTTCGGAGGCCAATGCTCTATCCAACTGAGCTACGGGCGCGGAATTGACGATAATCTGAGCTTAATTGTAGCACCCAGTATAAGCCGTAGATTATACTGCCACTAGTATTTTTCCGTAAGACAAAAGGATCCGGTCATGTCATCAAAGACCACACGTGGTGTTGTTAGCTTATTGCTCACGTTTGCTGCATTAACCAGCACAGCCGCAACCATTGTAGATAATTCAGAAGCAGCGGTTACAACCCGCTTATCGGCACCAGATGTTGCTGTAGCGGATTTAGGGCCAGCTTTGGCGCAACGTCCTGCTGGGCCATTAACGCCTGCGGTGATCTACGATAACCATTGCGTGGTGTGCCATGGTGCTGGGGTTGCAGGTGCGCCAAAGCTGAAGGATAAAGGTGCTTGGGCGCCACGTATTGCAGAAGGCATTGATGTGCTTTATCAACACGTATTGCATGGGTACAAAATGATGCCAGCACGTGGTACTTGCACCGAATGCACCGATGATGAGCTCAAAGCTACCTTCGAATGGATGATTGCTCAATAGGCAGCGTGCCTAGATGGCGTGACCACGCAGTAAGCGTTCTTCACACCAGTAAAGGCGTGCTTTTTTGCCACAAAGCACCAACACATCTCCAGCCTTGAGTTTTGTTTCAGAACTTGGGGCTAGGGATTTAAAACCATCTCGACAAAAGCCAGCAATATTCAGAGACAATCCGGTTGCTTGAATTTGAGGAATGGTTTTCCCAATAGCCCATGCGCCTTCTTCAAGTTCAATGGCATGTAGGGTATCAGAATCGGAGCCGGGCTCGCCCGCGTCACTACCCACTTCACTGGCGTAAAAGCCGCGCAGCATTTGGTAGCGGTTTTTTTGTATGTCTAAAATCTGTTGTTGTACTTTGGCAGGTTTGTCCCCCAACAGCATCAACATATTTGAGGCCAACATCAAACTGGCTTCCATT
>JAZKAM010000084.1:0-7293 GCA_040389145.1 Pseudomonadota bacterium | reverse complement strand
CGCCGAACGCGTCTAATGGAGACTACACTGAAGTTATCCACCCTTTAGGAGCATGTTATGGTTGATGCCACCTCCCCATTCAAAGTGTTATTGGTTGAAAATGGCCGAACAGCACGTGCGGTTATGACCCAATCGTTGGAGGACAAAGGCTATGCCGTCACCGCCGTATCTAACGGTAAGGAAGCCATTGATGCAGTCAGAAGCACACCTTACGATTTGGTGATTATGGACTTGTACATGCCGGAGATGAATGGGCATGAAGCCACCAAGCAAATACGGCAGTTTTCACAAGTCACCGTCATTGGCCTATCGGCCAGTAATGAAGCACAGGATGCGCAATTGTGCCGCGATTCAGGCATGAACGAATTTATCCTAAAAAGCGACACACAAGATGGTTTATTGGCCACGCTAGCCCGCTATGCGCAGGCTAAGAAACCACCGTCGTGTCTGTAATTTTTCGGATGGCGTGACTGATTGCATGGGCGTTTAGCCAGCGAATGCGCTCGCTAGCGTACGCTTGCCAATACACACCACACGCTGGGTACTTGCGTGGCGCAAACAAACTAAAGGGCAATTCATATAACTGCTGTTCATCCACGGCCAACCAACCCGATGATATGTATTTACTGGACCAGCACGCCACTGCCTGTGTACTTTTTTTGGACAACGACTTTATTTGATTGTTTTGGGTGATCACCGTGCACTGCACGCCCCTACCTTTGGCGGCAACAAATGCTGCACACTCTGTAAACTGTTCAAACAATGTGGCATCAATGACAGGGCTAACCAGCACCAAGTGATGGCGTGCATCATTCAGCAGTTTTGCCCAAAATTGCATCAAAGCAGCGACATCCTGTATTTGAAAACTAGGTAAAGGCCGACCTTGAGTGTTTGTGTACACAGCAATCGCATCTTCATCCTTCGGCATTTGGACCATATGTTTGCCCAATGTACCTAAGACGCCATGTGTTTGCGGGTCGCACAAGTCCACATCCCCTATCCATACAAAGGTTTTACCGACCCGCCATAAGGCGGCAATCAGGCTGGTCGGGTCGGACTCCAACAATAAGGGGCGCGCACATTCAAGGGTGATCACAGGCGAGCAGACAATGGTATCAAACAGTCGATGCGGCATTTCTATGCCGGTTAGTATGGTATGTTGTGGCAGCAAGTTCTTTAATAAAGCAGCTTGAGCAACATAAGGCGTGTAGACGGCAATATCTTCGACAGCTTGTCCTAGTTGGCATTGCCGCTGTACCCAGCGGGCGACGCCATGCGCTTCTTGCATGTTTTGTCCAAACTGCGGCTGGTGGGCTTGCCCCTTCAGTCCAATAGCCAGTAAGGCAGGTGCATCAACAGACACCCCTGCTAACCTATTTTTTTCTGGCGACAGAGCGCTCAATAAATTGAGCAGGGACTGAGGACGCTGATGTGTCGATAACGCACTGTGCGCCAATCTGAGCATACCAAACTCGTCTAGATAGCTCAGTGCATCTGTTGCTTCAGCAAACGTCATCATGCTGCGCGCTGAGCCCAACAATCCGGATTGCTGCCATTCCTCTATACAAGCATCATCCAAGCCAAAACAACGAACATCCTGCTCATCATAAACCGGCAGCGTTGCAGGATATTGCTGTGCTTGCTGAACATCACCAGCCACTACCACGCGCTGCGCTTGGCGCAGGACTGGCACGCACTCTGCCAAAGTACACGCTTGTGCTTCGTCAAAAACAGCGATATCAAGCGGTGGCACTATAGGTAACTCGTGACGGTTGACCACGCGATAAGGGTGCTCAAACAGACGTTCTTCCACTATGGCTTGATAGGTCGCCTGATGGCACGTTAACCAAAACCAGTCTCGACGAACCGTTGCATCCACTCTTTTTTCAAGACTGGCGCGCGCACAAGGGGGTGCATCTTCAGTTAATGATAACTGCAACCGCAAGCTACTAGGGATTGCAGCCACAAACGCGCGCCACTCTGCCTTATTTGCGTCCTGTTGCCGTCTGGCTGCCTTACCATGCTCTTGCAGTACGGCACGCTGCTGTTGTACGCGTGACAGCTGATGTTGTACCTGAGACAACAACCCTCTACCAAAATCAAAGGCACGTTCATCCCACGGCAATAAATGTGCAATACACGTTCGGGCAATCGTTTGCTCATAAAAGCCCCAAATGGCATCCCTTAAGCCGGGCTGCAAAACTGCAAAACGTTGGCGCCACCCTAAAAAGCGCTGGACAGGGGCATACGCAGACCAAGCGCTGACCACATCAATTAATGCTTGGTATTGTGCGTCCAGCGCCATCTCTTTTTCAGCCACCGCCTGGTCTTCTAGCGCCATATTTACGGACATTGCACCCGCATCTACACCCCCACTAGGGTCAGGCACAAACAACTTGGCATGCGCCTGTATGTGCTGGTCACACCACAACACCGCCTGATAAGCTGCTTCGGCTGCTTCTTTTAGCCGCAGCTCAACCGTGTCCATAGTTAGCGTTTCACCGAAATGATGGGCAGCATGAGAGAGGAATAAAGCCGTTTTCGGAATCACCTCATCAAATACCGCCCCCACAGGAATACCCCACCAGGTATGCAGCGTATGGTCTTGTATTGATTGAGGGGCAAACTGAAGCGCCGCTGCGCGCACACTATCGGCACACAGCAACCACGATTTAGGCGCAGGCTTTCCAGCCAACCAAGCTAAGGCCCATTGGGTCGTCAAGTACGTGGTTAATATCGGTGCAGCAGTAGCTGTATCCCCGACGCGTACCACATGCCAATCGTTTACGGATAATCGGTTCAGTTGCCTTAAGGTGTCACCTCGTTCAGAGCTATAAGGCAATGACGACATCGTTATATAGGCCAGATGCTCTGCAGACACTTCAGCTGCACTGTGCTCCGATGGACTGTCTAAACGCTGACAGGCGCGTTGTAAAACCTGACCGAAATCCGCCTGACACCAATCGGCATAGGCTGGCTGTGCGCTCACCCATTCAGAGATGGAAACGATAGCACCCGCTTCTTGAATCTGAAAACCTGCAGCGTGCAATTTGGCGTACCATTGGCCATCCGAGCAACGGTTTAATAGACGGCGACCAAACTCCCAATATTCGCCCCAGTTAGTCCAAGGCTTTTGTTCTGCTTCTAATAAGCCCAGTGCACATGCAGACACTTCACCAATAGCCCACGGTGTAACTTCTGGTTGGAGTAAGCACGTAGGTACCCATGGCCAAGCATTAGGCTTTGGCGTAAGGTGACCTTGGTTATCCATGACTGCAGGCAACCATAAAGGCACCACATAAGCGCCATCCTCTCGCATAGCAACAAATGGTGCTATCCAAATGTTTGCATGCTCAGGGCAGTCAGCTTTGGACAACACCCCTTGCGCCAGGCATTCGCGGGGAAGTAACTGCCAATGGGGAAGTAAATGTTCAGGAATGGTTATGCGATTTAACCAAAGGCGAGGCAAAACGCACCACCGCCAGTAGTCATTGAGTGCTGTCCGTGTCGTTGATGTATCAAAATCCATAACCTTTATCCCAATATCCGTGCATTCAGTCCTAGTATTGTACGGAGCGGGGATAAAGAAGACAAAAGAGGGATTCCGGTTACAAGAAAGAAGAAGAAAATGTGTAGACTTGTCCTTTTGTCCTAAAGTTAGCGGTTCTTTAGTTTATCAACTAAAGAACCGCTTTCGTTCAGTGAAACAATATGGACATCCTTTTAGAAGTCAAACAAAGAACCAGATACAAGCAATCCAATGTCTTCAGTTTCTGTAGTTGGATCGTGCGTAATTCCAGCATTTGAGACACTATTTTCATTCTTGCCCCCAGAACGAATCGGAGGAGCAGCCTCCCTAAGTGCAAAATTGAATAATATTGGTTTTGGTGATCCTGGCAAGAACGGAGAGATAAAACCAGAATCCAGCTGTTCAGGAAGGATTCCGACCAGATCTGACGTACCATCGCTAGGATTGAATGAACCATCAATACATGTATTATCAACTTTATGACCATCCAACGCTTTTAACACGCTTAATCCAGTGGAGTCTTCTTGAGGCAGCAAATCTAATTCATTAAAAGCAGCTAATCCGCCATCCGCATCATCGATAAATAATCCATCATCAATATCTTCTATGCCCAACGCTCTATCTGCCGCAAAAACATGAGCGCGTTTAGCACCTGAATGTTCCGAAACACCCTCGACCTCCGCCTCTGCCCCTGCACCCCCTCTTTTTCTTCTGCACGGTCTAGGGGCGCAAGCAGCCTCTTTGAACTGCATATCAAACTGAGAAACAACATCACTGACTTTCCTTCCTTTATATAGAAGGTCTGGAATCAGGTGTAAATCATCAACCAAACGACTGAGCGCTTGCTGATCTGTTCGTTCAAAAATATACTCGAGCGTTGATTCCAAATTATCGGATTCTAACATTTTACGGAACAGTGCTTGCCTCACATTACCATAGTCAAGGTTGCCATATTCGTTATCAGGAGTCAGGTCATAACGCGCACACCAAGCGTCCGCCGCCTCATCTGATAGCAGCAGAACAAGTGGACTACAGCCATCAATAGCACTCATATTTATATTTAATTTATTTATATTCAAAATTTCTAGAATAGCGGCCTCATCTTTCCTAGCACAGGCATCATGCAAGCCTCTGGAACCCTGAACAGGCGCCACTGCAACGACGGGCTGCACGTGATGAATTGGCTCTCTCATTTCAGCATGATGCTCTTTAGCTGCCCGCACAGGCGCTTCGCCCTTAGAATCACTATTGACACGAGCACCCCCAAACCGTGTTTTTGGTTTTTCATAAGAATGCGCCACCACTACCGCCCCTACTTTTTTCTCTTTTTCTTTTTTCTTTCTTCTGGGCGCATTATATTGCATAGAATTTTTCAATACACGCTCTTTAAGCTGCCTACATTCTTCTGGAGAGACATCTGTAGTAATGGCCAATGAAACAAATCGGTCTAATGCTATCTGGTCTTTACATAGGAAAATAGCATCTAGTGTGGCTTTGGCTTGTTTCGATAAGGTTGCTTGAAAGAGGCGCCTCATCGTTTCTGTTTCTTCATAAGGCGTTACTGGAGCAGGAGCAACGCTGACCCATGGTAATCCATTACGCTCCACTGGTTCACCAACATACTGCGTATCTGTCAATGCTAAAAATAATGGCGTGTATTTTTTTGCTGTCTCTATATCGACACGTGAAAAGGGCAATACAGCCTCAATCATGCTGTCGTTTCTTTTTGCGCAAGCATAAAGTAATGGATTTAGCTCATTTAGCCAAGCTTCGTCACCACTGCTCACACCTTTTTTCAACAACCAAGCAACAATGCCCGTATTGCCCTGTGTCATAGATAAACATAGCGGAGAAAGTCCATTCTGCATCCGTTTATCACTTAATCGACCATAAACTTCATAAATCGATTCTGCAAAGCAAACATCACCCTGCATCGCTGCAGCATGCATCAATGTTGGACTTGCCGCCAAGTCATCACAGATAAATACCTCTCGCTTAACGCGGCTTTGAGCAACTTGACCGAGCTGACAATCAAATTCATTAAAAGCACCATTAAAAATTCCATTTAATAAATTTTCACGAATCGCAGCCGCATTGCTCAGAACATCATTTTGCATTAACTTTTCTCTCAATATTTTTACATTAATTTTAAAAATAAAATAATCTTACAGATCTGTCGCCTCACAATAAGGGGGGGGATGATCCCCGCCATGCATAAAGCCGTTGAACCAATAAGGCAGGCACAACGGCTTTATGTGTGTAAACTAAATTAAGTTTGATACTTCAGTTTATTTTTTAAATCGGATTTAATGAGGCCCAGTCTCTATCAAACGACATATTATTGTCAAACCATGTTTCAGCATTACCCGAAGATATTCCTGAAGCTGCCCGATCAAGCTCTGCTACACCCTGACCTCTTGCTGACCAACCCACCACAGGCGCGGGCCGATCAAACAGATTATGGGCAGCAGAAGCTACATTAAGAAATCCAGAAGTAGGTGCAGGAGCAATAGCAGAGAACAGATAAGTCATGCCACTCGCAGCGTCCCCACCCCTAGCCGACGGCTTGCCTGACAATCTATCATCCCACAGCAAGGGGGTCAGATCTCCTGAGGCTCCCTCTGCTACTGGAGCATTCTGAGCAGATAGACCATCCATATCAGCATCTACATCACGAGAGCCAAACCCTGGTGAACCTGGAAACAACAGAGCATCCATGTCCGACACATTACTCTTGCCGTTGCCTGCAGTTTCATATGCCTCGTCGCGTCCCCGAACCCAATCAGTAGTCCCTGAGCCAAACAGTACAGGTCTTACGGAACGAGTAGCATAAGCGGCTGTATCTTCAGCGCCTGCTTCAGGTTCACTTTCGGTTTCATCTCCCTCTTGAGCAGCTGCAAATGGCCCATACATCCCAAATAAATCGTCATGTGCCAGGCTTGTCCCTAATGTGGCAGATAGAGCGCTCCTCTTCACGGGGAATTCAGAGGCTTTATCAAATTTAGAGCCTGGCATCGCAAATTGAGCCAGTGCATCCAGTGACGCTGCTGTTGCTGACCGCTTTCTTACCTGCGGTTCCACAGTCACAGTCACATCCATACCCATGTCAGGGTACCTAGGCGGCGCAACCTCTATATCTGCTATATCTGCAGGCTGTGCTAATGGTGTTTTCTGCGCTTGAGCAGACGCCATGCCTGGAGCGCTCATGCCATTTTCATCGATAGCAACAAGAATGTTCTTACCATGATAATACGTCTGTGGCGACAAACCCACTTCAAACAATTGGTCTAACACTTCCTGATTTTTGTTTTGAAATACATCAGAAAGCGTTTGTTGGCAAGCATCCATATTGAGCGTGAGTTCAAACAAACGCTTCAGCGTTGAAGAATCAACTTTTTGCCCCGTTCGAGCAGAACGGGACCTACTAAAAAGCCAAGGCAATGATTTGACTTCAACAGGACTTTTCAGCTTTTTGTTCGAAAGAGCTAAATACAATGGCGATTCCCCCTCATCTAACTCAGACTCAGGGGTAAGCTTGTCTAATATCAAGTTAATCATCACATTAGACTTTATGCTGCACGCATATCGAAGTGGATTCAGTCCATCTTTCCATTTTTCATTTGCACTGGCACCATGGTTCAATAGGCTATTGACGACGGCGGTACGATCCCACACCATTGCCAGGCATAGGGGAGAAAGGCCAGTTTTGGTGCGTTTATGTACCAATTGTGGATCAATATCAATCAGCCGATCCACTATTTCTA
>JAZKAM010000083.1:0-1803 GCA_040389145.1 Pseudomonadota bacterium | reverse complement strand
CAAACCCTAGCGCACTGGTTAGTGCTTGCATGGCAGGTTTGCTTTGAGGTGGTGTTGCAGGATTTGGGATCGCGGTGTCTTCTTCAAGTAATGCAGAATCTGAGTGAGCAGTCGGAGTGGGCAGAGCCATTGGCGATGACATAGATACTGGCCGTATGGGAACAACTGGCGCCGAGGCTGGTCTTTCACCGGAAAAATCTGGCGATGG
Organism: Pseudomonadota bacterium; assembly: GCA_040389145.1. Lineage (GTDB taxonomy): Bacteria > Pseudomonadota > Gammaproteobacteria > Berkiellales > Berkiellaceae > JAZKAM01. Next base: position 1,595 of record JAZKAM010000083.1, on the reverse strand, counting down.
CGCAGTAGCATTCTCTACGATAGCTGCGGCAATGGATTTTGCATCAGAAGTGTATTGAGTTAAACCATACTCTTGCTGAACTAATTTAATGAAACACTTTCTTACGCGTTTCAAATTGTTGGCATAATGTGCTTGAAGCCGGGTAAATCCTTTTAAACAGTAGGTCATGTTCTTCAGAAGCTCAGCAAGATATTGCCAATTACTGCCCCATTGACCGTCGGTGCGTGTCCATGCGGTCCAGCTTAACCATTTGAATTTGTGGTACGTAGGAAAATGGAACCCATTAAATTTGAATATTTCTTTATCGATGTCTTTTAATATGGAAATGAACTGTTTTTGCGCCATCCGATCACCCGCAAAAGCAAGTTGAATGGGTGTCAATACTTTTTTGTTCCAGCTTTCCATGCGGGCGTCGCAGTCTGCGCGGGAGTATATTGGGCCATTCAAAAATATACTTTTGCTACGGCGTGCTTTGCTTGGTTTTTCAGGGTTATCAAAATACAAATTCATTTTTTTGATACTATCAGTAAATTCTTTAAAACCATCTGCGTCTAAAAATTCAGCTTGGGTTTTCATCCATTCAACGTAGGGGTTTTTATAAATTTCAGAAAGAATGTCTTTCCCGAAAATTCGTTCCAGCGCTGCCTTGAAGGGGGCGTTTTCCTCTTGTTCAAGGAAGAACTTTAATTTTTCTTGTGTTTGTGTGGCATCGCCAGCACCATCCTCTATTACTTTAACGAACTTTCCATATGTATGAATTAAATCCGTTTCAGTAAGAGCGACTACAGCAGATTGAGTGGGCATGGGTTCAATTGGTCTTACGGCAGCTTCTCGAGCGGCGATTGCATGCGGCGAAGCAAATAGATCTAAAATAGGTTTAAGCATGTTCCGTACAAGCGTTTCAAGTAGAGGCACATCCTTCAAGGTGTCGGGGATTTTAGAAAATGTTCCAGTGAGTGAGACTAGCAGTTCAACCTGCGGGGTTCCCATAGTTTTAAACATTAGCGATATATTGGGTTCTTCATGTTGCAGGCTACATACGGTGTTCACAACACTTAAAAAGCTATTGTCGATGGCATACAAAGTATCAACATCAAGTAAAGTCAACACAGAGGTATAAGAGGAGTTGGGTGAGGATTTTTTTAACTGTGCTTTTGTGGTTGCATCTTCGTGAACAAATTTATCATTGATATAATCTTCCCAACATGCCATTGCGCTGGAGTAGTTGCTAGGGTGAGCATTAACAGCTTTTTTTCTGGCAGTCTCTAATTGCTTGCTATAATCAGCTTCCACAGTAGCAGCATTATCGGCGGGCAGGGGCGCACGTTGACGTTCGTCAAGCGCTTCATTTTCAAGTGATTGATTTACTGGAGGTGTGCCACCAATAAGATATTTTACACGAAATAGAAAATACAAAACTTTCTGATTGAATGGTATTGCCTTGGTGTCTTCATAGGCACGGCAAATCTGTTTGGCTAATTCTACCCCATTCATAACCGCAGCAAGCATGAGATGAGTTTTTTTAGCATGATCGGCGTTGTTGATCATGCTTTCCACATGACGGTTGAATAATGTTGGAAGCTGAGCGCCGGGTT
>JAZKAM010000082.1:0-23277 GCA_040389145.1 Pseudomonadota bacterium | reverse complement strand
AGGCAGATAAAACACCTTCAGGATTTGTGGCGTAGGTTTGTTTGATCCAATCAAACAAACTACGTTCACGGCTTTTGCCGTTAATAGTCCAAGCGCCACGGAAAATTTTGTGTCGACAGTGTTCTGAATTTGCCTGAGCAAACATCATTAACTCTGCATCCGTTGGATCGCGACCTAACTTTTCGTATGCGGACACCAAGTAACGGATTTCATCATCACTGAGTGCAAAATTGTATTGCTGATTCGCCGCAGACAAGGCCGCAAAACCATCTTGAGCAAGCGGAATCATATTTAATGGTTTTGGCGGTGGGTTTGATGGCCACTGGACTTTATCTAAGCTAAAGAAATATTCTTCGGTCAGCGGATCGTGCAACAAGGCAGCCAATTCTGCCAAACGAGGTTTTGGTGGCACTTGCGCCAATTGGATGTCTACGCAACGCCCTTGCTCTAATGCACTTACTGTAACGCCACAGTGGTGCATGATATCTAATGCTTTAGAAGCCCAAGGCGATACGGTGCCCAGGCGAGGCAAAATCCACAACCGGACCGTACCCACCGCTGGCTCAGCTTGCGTTTCCAACAAAGCACCCAAACGGACTTTTTGCGCATCTGTTAATTGGTCAACGCCATCACATAAGTACAGGGTGTGGGCTGTAAGCGATGTAGCCGGAACCAGACTTTTGATGCGAGACAACAAGCCTTGCAAACGAAAATCAGACCAAAGTGGTGCACCAAAATAGACCGTTGCCATCATAAAACTGCCTCAAAAAATTTAAATTATGATACGCGATTCGCGCACCGCCTTCAAAAACAACCAGATATACTCAAGAAATCAGATTCACACCTTTACGTCTAACACAGCACGCGCTCTTTGCGCTTTTCTTTAAAATAACACACCAAACGTTCCGCACACTGCTCCTCTAAGACGCCAGGCGTCCAAGAGATAGTGTGGTTATTGGCACGATGGTCCAACAGCTCATGCACGCTACAGGTAGCCCCTGTTTTCGGTTCATAGCAACCAAACACGACGCGCGCAACGCGCGCGTGTACCAACGCCCCGGCGCACATAACGCAAGGCTCTACGGTCACATACAAAGTACACCCCGGTAACCGATAATTTTGAAATGCCAAGCCTGCGGCCCGCAAGGCTTGGATTTCTGCATGCGCTGTAGGGTCGGACAAAGTAATGACTTGATTATACCCGCTGGAAATCAAACGACCCTCATGCACCAACAAAGCGCCAACCGGTACTTCATCGGCTTGATACGCCAACTGCGCTTGTACCAAGGCTTTTTGATACAATGCAGGTCCCTTTTTTCTTAAACGGGTTACCCATCACTCCCACTCAATCGTTGCTGGTGGCTTAGAACAAATATCATAGGTAACGCGCGCCACTTGTCGCACTTCATTGATGATGCGTCCGGAAGCCGCTTCCAATAGTTCATAAGGCAAGCGGGCTGCTTGAGCGGTCATAAAATCGGTCGTTTGTACCGCGCGCAGCGCAATGACATATTCATAGCGACGATCATCACCGGTCACACCGACCGAACGCACGGGCAAAAAGACGGCAAACGCTTGGCTGACTTTGTCATACCAGTCAAATGCACGTAATGTTTCAATAAAAATGGCATCCACACGCTGCAGAATATCTACGTACTCAGGTTTCACTTCACCCAAAATGCGTACGCACAGACCTGGGCCTGGAAACGGATGACGGTACATCAAGTCTCTAGGCAAACCTAATGCTAAGCCAATTTGGCGGACTTCGTCCTTGAACAAGGCGCGCAGTGGCTCTAACAATTGGAACGGTAAATCTTTTGGCAAACCACCAACGTTATGGTGGGTTTTAATTACCTTTGCTTGTCCGTTCACACCACCCGACTCAATGACGTCCGGGTAAATGGTTCCCTGCGCCAACCAGCGCACATGGGGGTATTGTTTGGCACGCTCAGTAAACACTTCAACAAACACACGGCCTGCAATTTTGCGTTTTTGTTCTGGGTTAGACTCACCCGCCAATGCACCCAAGAACTGCTCAGATGCAGAAACTAAATCAATCGCGATGCCAAGTTTGTTAAAGCATGCCATCACTTCTTCTGCTTCTTTGTAACGCAACATACCCGTGTCTACAAATACGCAATGCAGACGCTCGCCTAACAAAGGATGCAATAAAGCAGCTACTACAGAAGAGTCTACCCCACCAGACAAGCCTAATAAGACGTGATCGTCTGGGCCTAAGGTTTCTTGAATTTTTGTTTGGATTTGCTGAATGATGCTGGTGGCATGCCATTCTTTAGGGCAACCGCAAATTTCATGCACAAAGTGATTTAACAACAATGCACCATCCACAGTATGGGTAACTTCTGGATGAAACTGTATGCCATACCAAGGTTTGCTTTGATGTGCCATGGCGACAATCGGCGTATTGTCACTGCGCGCAATCACCTCAAAACCTTCAGGCAATTGGTTTACTTGGTCGCCATGGCTCATCCATACCAAATGGGTATCGCCTGACCAGGCTTTCCATAAAGAATGGGAGACCAACTGAATGTCCGTAGCGCCAAATTCATGTTTGCGCCCAGAAACCACTTGACCGCCCAACTGATGCGCCATGACTTGCATGCCGTAACAAATACCCAATACCGGTACGCCAGTCTCAAACACTGCAGCAGCAATACCAGGTGCCTCACCATCATAAGCGCTTTGCGGGCTACCGGATAAAATAATACCGTTTGCACCAAACGCGCGGATGGCGTCATCGCTGTAGTGGCAGGGATGGATTTCGCAGTACACCCCTGCTTCGCGAATGCGGCGGCCAATCAACTGTGTATATTGGGAGCCAAAATCCAAAATCAGGATTTTGTGTTGCGAATGCTGTTGCGATGACATGAGCAATCCTTAATTATCGACTGGGTAATTGGGGGCTTCTTTTACAATGCTGACATCATGTACATGGCTTTCTTTAATGCCTGCGCTGGTGATGCGAATAAACTGTGCTTTGGTACGCAATTCATCGATGGTGGCGCTACCGGTATAACCCATACTGGCACGCAACCCACCCATCAATTGGTGAACCACTTGAATGACGGGACCTTTGTACGGTACGCGCCCTTCGATACCTTCGGGTACTAATTTTTCTGCTTCTTGGCTGTGTTGAAAATAGCGATCTTTAGAGCCTTGCTTGGCGCTCATCGCGCCTAAAGAGCCCATGCCACGGTACGATTTGTACGAGCGACCTTGGTACAACACAATTTCACCTGGGGATTCGTCGGTACCTGCAAACAACCCGCCCAACATAATGGCAGAAGCGCCTGCGGCAATGGCTTTGGCTAAATCACCGGAATAGCGTACGCCACCATCTGCGATAACAGGCACATTGGTATGCTTTAAGGCGGTAGCGACATCATTAATGGCGGTGATTTGCGGTACACCTACGCCAGCAATGATTCGGGTGGTACAAATAGAGCCAGGGCCAATACCTACTTTAACGCCATTTGCACCCGCTTCAACCAAGGCAAGCCCTGCTTCTGCTGTCGTCACGTTACCGCCAATCACTTGCAGTGAAGGATAACGTTTTTTGACGGCACGTACGGTTTGCAATACAAATTCTGAGTGACCATGCGCCGTATCTACGATGACAACGTCCACACCCGCTTCTACCAATGCACCAACACGGTCTAAGGTGTCTTGTGCAGTACCTACAGCGGCACCCACCAACAATCTGCCTTGCGCATCTTTGCTGGCAAAAGGTTTGTCTAAGGCTTTTTGAATATCTTTCACGGTAATCAGACCGCGCAGTTCGAATTGTTTATTGACCACCAATATTTTTTCTAAGCGGTGCACGCGGAAGAGACGCATAATCTCTACGCGGTCTGTACCTTCCAATACCGTGACGAGTCGTTCTTTAGGGGTCATGATTTCGGAAACTTTTTTGTCCATCTGTTGAACAAAACGCCAGTCACGATGGGTAACAATACCCACCAACTGTTTGCCTTCTACTACCGGCATACCAGAGATTTGGTTCTGACGAACGATATCGAGCAAGGTATCCATGGTGGTTTCTGGGGCGATGGTGATCGGATCGGTTACCACGCCACTTTCAAATTTTTTCACCTGCATAACCAAACGGGCCTGCATATCGGTGCTCATATTTTTATGGATAATCCCAATCCCACCTTCTTGTGCCAAGGCAATGGCCATACGGCTTTCTGTAACCGTATCCATGGGAGAGGAAATCAAAGGGATATTCAGCGTAATTTCTTCCGTCAACCGTGTTGTCAGGACTACATCTTTAGGCAGCACATTGGAGTACTGTGGCACCAACAAAACATCATCGTAGGTTAGACCTTCTCGAATCTTAGCCATAGACATGATCGTACTCCCAAAAATTGACACTCATACACGAATCATGCACGATTCACATAATTCCTATATAAAATGGCTCATTTTACCACACCCACCCCCCAAGGTCACGATGAAACAGCCTGTTAACGCCTCTGAAGCGACACAACCCGTCCCTTTAACCATCACCGCGCTAACCCAATGGATTCGCCATACCTTAGAATCCGCTACCCCAGACTTGCTGTGGATTACGGGCGAAGTATCGAATTTTTCCCAACCCCGCTCTGGGCACTGGTATTTTACGTTAAAGGACGCAGGGGCACAGATTCGCTGTGTCTTTTTTGGGGGCTACCATGCGGCACAGCAATGGACGCCTGGCTTAGGGGATCAAGTGCTGGTTGCTGCCAGAATGTCAGTGTATGAGGCCAGGGGCGACTACCAATTGATGGTGGTACACCTAAGGCCGGAAGGCGCAGGCACGTTAGAAGCTGCCATTATGGCCATTCGGGCACGTTTAGGAGAACAAGGCTTATTTAACCCTGAACGTAAACGTCCTATCCCCCAGTACCCAGAACGTATTGCCTTGGTTACTTCACCGACCGGAGCTGCCATTCAAGACGTATTGCGTACCCTAGGGAATCGTTACCCTTTAGCAGCCATTACCGTTTTTGAAACCCTAGTCCAAGGTATGGGCGCAGCCGCCAATATTGCCCGAGCGCTTAAAGCTGCCAGTAACAGTGATTGTGATGTGGTGTTATTGGTACGTGGAGGCGGTAGTCTCGAAGACCTATGGGCCTATCGGGAAGCCGAGGTGGCTTATGCCATTTACCAATGTCGTATCCCAGTCATTACCGGGGTCGGACATGAAAACGACACCACCACAGCGGATTTTGTTGCAGATGCACGCGCTTCTACCCCTACTGGTGCTGCTGTATTGGCTACCCCTGACCAAGAACACCTATTTGCCGTGATTCGCCAATATCAAAAACAATTGGCCCACCACATACGACACCGCTGGGACCGCGCCCGCCACCTGCTCCAGGTATACCAACATAAGCTCAGACAACGATTACCAAACGCTGCGCCGCACCAACACCGTCTAGTAATAACCACGACGGCCTTACACCAAGCCATGGCTCAAAAGTTGAACAACCAACAACAGCGCTATACTGAATTGGTGCAGCGTTTATCTGATTTGAACCCTGCACATATCCTGGCACGTGGCTATGCTCGAGTGACATCTGATGGGGTATCCATCACCCGAGCGGCACAATGCCATGACGGTCAGCTTATACAACTGCATTTCATGGATGGTCAAATCACATGCCGCACACAACCGCCAATAAAACAGAACGATTTGAAAACAATATAGGCCGCAACCGATATAAACGTTGTCAGGCGCAGTTACGTGCTTTGAATCTGGCGAATAATGTTTTTTCCAACACAGTCCACCCTATCACCCGATCTACGATAGATAGCGATGATCCACTCGCTATTGCGATTGAAAAGGCATATCAGGCTTCTAAAGATTTTGTAACCGGAAATATACCTGAGAAAGGAACAAAAGAAGCCAAATCCCTTACAGCAAAAGAAGATTGGGCACTCAGAAAAGAAGTAAAACAACATTTACGTAACCTAGATGAACTGCTGACACAGCTCATGGCGAAAGCTAATCCTGAATTCGCCAAGAAAACCAAAAATTACCGTTCACCTAAAAACTTGTCTTGGCGGTTTGAAGGGATTGCGCAAACGAAACATCAAAATAAGTACAGAACAGAAAACACAGGAACTAACCCCTACCTTGATTTTGAACACGGATATGAGACAAAGGTAACTCAAGACACAAAAAAGAAGCCTTCTACAACCATTCACTTATCCAGCCAAGCCATTACCCATGTGAATGACGAACAACGCCAGATGTTTAAAGAAGCCTATCGTGGGTTGAGGGCGCAACTGAAGGGTTCGAGTAAAGATCAATCAGAAACTGATGATAAAAAGATGCCCAGCTGGATCGAAAACTTATCTACTCTAGAGCGCGCTTACTTTTTTCAGACGATGGCACAAATAGAAACACTTGAGAAAGACGGCAAGACTGTGGAGTCCAATGTACTCTTTGAACAGCACTTTGGCCACCGACCTGTTTGCGCTCGATTTGGCGCGCTATCTAATGGGTACGTGCGAGAATTGACGGTGACTCTACCAAAAAGCACGGCATCAACCACAGAAGCACAACCAGATACACAGCTACACTTCAAACAACTGTCCTATGCCATGCCAGTGTCATTTAAGGATTTAAAGTATTCAGGTACAGCAGAAGAAAAGCTGAACGAACAACTCAGCATGTACCAGCATCAACTACATGCTGCTGTCGAGAGTTATTCCAGCACCTTACCTAAAGACCAAACCGCATCACAAGAACCTTTGAATGTCTTTGTGTATAGCTTGGTCTCCAATGCGCCACTGAATGCAGCCGAATACCAAGAAGCCCGTTTAACTGAGCTGGCTGTTGCCGGTATGGATGACTACAGCATCAACGGTAGGTCCGTTAACTTTGTACACCTAAATCGTGCCGTACATCCCACACAAATCTATTGCCCACCACCGAGCAAAGAGCAGGTAGAAGCGTTTTACCAGTTGTGCGATACGTCTATGGCAGCAAGAGAGGCCTCAGCAAACTCAGAAAGCGTTACCGATGGTCCTGAAAGCAATATCGAACACTATAAAGCCCTTTATGATGCCGCTAAAGCACAACACCAACTACTAGCAAAAACGACAGACTTCCTCTGCAAATCACTATTAGCCCCAGCACCACTAAACAATGCGTTATATCTAAATGCCTTAGAACGCACCATGGCACTCAGTGCCGGTATGCTGGTAATGGGTGGATGCCATAGCGCCAAAGACCGTGACCCTATTGTGTACATGATGCAAGTGGCCTTGGCAGAGTACTTTGCAGTCAACAACCGACTACCTGATACAAAGAACGCTGCAGACATTGCAGAGCTCAACGAACGCTTTGCCTATCAAGTATTGATTGAATACCACCAGCAAACAGCTGAAGCCAACCACAAGGGGTGCTATGGCGTTAAGCACCTAGGTGCCACCCTGTCTGATGCACAGATGGATTTGGTTAAAAACCCAAGCAAAGCACTTATTGAACGGCTCAAGGCAGATGGAGAAACAGAAGAGCAAACACGTGCACGGCTTAAAGAAAATTTAGCCGCTATTGAAATTTCCAGTGGTATCGACAAAGCAAAGAGCCCTTCATTTTTGAACAATCTGCTCAAAGACATAGCGGGATTTAAGCAGCGTACGCACAGCAGGCTGATATCGATTGCGATTGCCTGTGTTGCAATTTTGTTGAGTCCGCTATTGATTCCACTGCTATTGATTGCAACCAGTGTCAAAATGATGACGCTGAATTCTTTTGAACGTAATTGCACGAAAGAGATAGGGGTACATGGTAGTGACCTATCAGAAAAAGAACAAAAAACGGACAGCAATTTTTCCAAAAAAAATCATGCAAAAATTATAAAGGTTACCGCCAATAGTAACAATAAAGAAATTGAAAAAGAAAAAAGCCAAGAACAATCAAGAGCTTCGCCTCATCTGTAAACATAAACCGCCCACCAAAATTTTAATTTGATTAATAAAAAAAATTAATGCATATGCATAGAATGATTAAAAATATCATAATTTACTATAATTAAAGCAGCACAAACAATCACCTGGAATCATCATGAAAAAACCCGACACAGCAGCCATTGCGGCATTAAATGCAAAGATAGCAGAAGCCATTAACATCAGGCAGCCATCCATTGCCAGAAATAAACTCAGCGTTAGTCGGCAAATTTTAGAAGCACTATCCCAAGCCAAAGACTTAACTTCTAACACCGATGGCAGAGAATCGGATATAACACAAAAAACAATACAAAAAATTAAAAAACTTGAAGAACTATCCATTCGACTAATGCTAACTCTTACCAAAGAATCCTTGTCTAGCTATCAATCTTCACTCAAAAGTGAGGGCCAGCCATTACCAATGGATCCATCGAAAGCAACCCAAAGCTTACTTGACAAAAACCCCGAGCTCTATGTTTTCGATATATTATGCAGAAACAAGGTGATTAATGAATCCATTAATGACATCCTTGACTCAATAAAAGCTGAACTAAAATCTAAACAAAACGCATTATCAGGGCTATTGACCCGCGCACTTACATCATCCAAAGTGCTGGAGTCAAAAAAACAGGCTGAAGAAATAACGGTCAGTTCATTAATGCCTAAATTTGAAGAAGATGCTAAAAACCACTTATCAACATTGCATGTACCAAACCAACTCGTTGAGCAAATTTATGAAAGCACAACTGTTATAAGGCATGCACTAAATTCTCAAGCTCTCGAATCTACTGGAACAGCGACAACGGCGGCAGGTAAAAGATCGCCGACCCTAAGTCCTCTTGCAGCAAATTTGGCTGCTTTGGCCCCTGCAGCAGTAGATCAACGGAAAAGCGGCGCCCCCACTCCTGATGCTGGTGAATCTCATACTGATGAACTGGCAGATGTAGAAAACAACGCGGCCTTCGATCTATCAGGCAAACCTCACGTATTTAAACATGGGAAAGATGGAACAGTTGTAACATTCGATTCACGTCATCCCCCGACAGGTGTTTCTACTGCTGGCCGTATGGGCGTAAAAGTTCTTCCTACAAACCCAATTGCTACACCAGCTGAGCTTGAACGCCGACGGATGCTCGAGAATGTTACAAGGGCAATGGCGCAACATGACATCATGGAACAACTGCGCACTGATACAACTTACACTGGTACAGCCGAACCCGCGCCCGTAGCACCACCACGCCATCGTCGTGATGCGAAAAAACAGGCTAACGCTTCAGTAGAAGAGCAATTTGGGTTTCCTGATGCTCAAGGTGCAGACGCCCCAGCTTCAACAACTAGCCACCGCAGCTCTGTTGCATCAACTGAGCATGCAGACGAAGAACCAGCAGAGAAACCATCTGCATTTGCAGCGGCTCTGGCAGCAAAGGCGGGAAATCTTAGAAAAGTTTCAAAACCAACTGAACATGCATCACCCGCACAAGCGCCCCCATTCAGCGCTGCACACGTACCAGCAGCGAATGCAAGACCAAGCGCAGCTGCGCCTGCCGCCCCTCAGTTCGCACTAGGCGAGGATGCTTTAGCTCAAGCTCGTGCTAGAGTACTTAAAACTCCTGCGCCAGCCAACACCCCACAACCAGCACCTCGCACTGCAAGCCCGACCGCAGCAACAATCCAAACTGGTCCCAAAAAAATAGGCCCACCCACAGCGCCTAAGCCAGCCCCTACACCTCGCCCTGCAAGCGCTCATAGTCATGGTCAAACAGTAAGACCAGTATCTGAGGACATCGCTGGTAACTGGAAACAACCCAGCGGAACTCCAGCAACAGTGAAGCCAACACTAATCGGAGGCTCCCCACGCTCTAGTGCTCATATTAGGGAGGGTGATTTGAGTAACGGATTGGGCGCCTCTGCATCTTCTCATTATTATGCTGCCCCCCTTACTGGTCCTGCCATGCAAGCGGCGAACCACGCAACAGATGCAGCTCATGCAGAACCAGCGCCAGCAGTTCCGATGCGTAAAAATAGTACTGCAGCCACATCGGTAAAAAAAGATTGGCGGCAAACTTGGACAGAAGGGACAGCGAAGATTCGAGCTGCTCTCACTTTTGGTAAAAAACCATCAGCTCAATCTGTAGACAAAGCAGATGCAAACATCTACGCTCGGGGCGATGGCAAGGATGATGTCGATCAAACCATTCCTAAAAAAGGTCCACACACAAACTAACCTTCACCCACCCCATAAAGCCAGCACTTGCTGGCTTTATGCTTTTAACAGCCACCATCAACGCTTCACGCTATTTCCTTCCACACCCTTCACCCTACGCCTCTTCCACCATCAAGTGCAGCACATGCGGTGATACGGTTTCTCTGCCCAGGTAACGATTTACCCGCAGCTCAATTACCCCAACGACCCTATCTTCAGGCTGTACAGGAAAACAGTCTTCTTTTTTATTGCGAGCCCTAAACCAAACACAGGTTAATGTTCCATGGTCTGTATGTAATTGAAGGCGGGCATGGGTGCCATCCCCAATGGACTGAAGGGATTTTAAGGTACCCGAAATTTCAAAGCACGGGACATCAAATTCTCGACCAAAGGGTGCCAATTGTTCATCCAATTGATGGATGAATTGTGTGGTGATCATATGGGGTTCAATATGACCATCAGTCCATAGCACAGGACCAAAATCCGCTTCGGTTCGGGAAACACATTCATGAAAATGGTGGGCAAAGTCCACAAAGTCTTTCTTTTTGATGGTGACACCGGCAGCAGCCCGATGTCCGCCATAACTGACCATCATGGTGGGGCTTTGTTGGTGGATGGCGTCAAAGATGCGCTTGAGGTGTAACCCATCGATACCACGTGCCGAACCGGTAATTAAGCCTGGATGCCCCTGCTTGTCGGAAAACACGACGATAGGCCGTCCAAAAGCGTCCTTAACGCGGCTGGCACAAATTCCTTGCACACCGACGTGCCCAGCCTGCAAGTAAACGCATAGACCGTTTTTACCCTGTTGTATTTGAGACAGCGCCAAGTTACGGACTTGTTCGGTTAATTCATGTTGAATGGTTTTGCGTTTTTGGTTTTGTTCACCCAAAAACACCAACCAGTCTTGTGCTTCATCCTCACCGTCTGCCAATAAAAAACTGACTGATTTCATAGCGCAGGATAACCGGCCATCACTGTTAAGCAATGGTCCAACGGTAAAGCCTAGGTCTTCGGTGGTGATACGTTTGCTTTCATCGCTAAAGATAACGGACCAACAGGGGCGTTGGCGCTGTTCCATCAGCTGAATACCATATCGTACGACAGCACGATTATTAATACTTTTGGCCATGCTGACACAGTCTGCCACAGTACCTACAGCCACATAGTCCAACAACCCGGATAGTGAGGGCGCGTCTTTAGGTAGCTTACCGTCGGCGATTAAGCGCCGACGTGTGGCGGCCATCAACAACCAAGCCACCATGCAACCTGCCACAAAGGGGTCAGGGTATTGACTATCCTCACGCGTGGGGTTGATGACCGCCCAGGCGCTTTTAGGAATACCGGCTGTTGGAATTTCGTGGTGATCGGTCACGATGACATCAATGCCCGCTTCTTTGAGTATTTTGATGCGCGGTTCATCACTCGAACCATTATCCGCTGTAATGACTACTGTTGGGCGTGGCTCTGTAGCCAGAATGCGTTCAGCAACGGCTTGAGATAGACCATAACCTTCGGTTAAGCGATGGCCAATAAACGATAATACTTTGTCTTTAGGGTGACCAAAGTATTGCGTGAGTGCTTGATACAACACGGCATGGCTGGTTTGGCCATCGCAATCATGATCGGTTTCTAAGGCAATAACTTCCCCATGGATTAACGCTGCACAAAGCCGGGTAACTGCCTTGTCCATATCTGCCAAAGACTCTGGTGAGTCTAGATATTGAAGGCGTGGCTTCATGGCATTGGACAAAGTATCCAATGGGACTTCTCGCGCAGCAACAATGCGCGCAAAAACTTCTTGAAAACCTGCAGACAGCGCTTGTGCAAAGCGTGCGGGATCTACAGGGCGTCTTTTGATTTGTACTTGCAGCGTAACTGGTGTGTCCAGAGTCATTTCCTTTATTTTCCCAAATCCATATGGCCTGCTATGATTATGGCAGAAAATGCATACAGGTTTTTTATGGAATTAAATATCGACCCACCTACACATAGCATGATCATTCGCAGCTATGAGCCTGGGGCACTTATCGTCAACGATCGGACGTTAACACACAGTGTGGCATTGACACCAGACCACCTTATCCCCTTTTCCGCAGACACCTTTTCTGAGCTCACACAAAAACAGTTAGAGTGCTTAGATATTACTGGAATTCAGGTCATCCTTATCGGAACAGGCGCACAAATGCACCCCGTTCCATTAGCGTGGTATGCACCATGGCTTCAGCAACGCATTGGCGTTGAAGTCATGTCCACAGCCGCTGCCTGCCGAACCTTCACCTTACTGGCCGCAGAAAAGCGTAAAGTGTTGGCAGTGTTATTAATTAAATAGTCATAACAGTATGGCTACTATCAGTCCCAAAATGTGCTCATACACTATTCTTAGTGGTCATCGCCAAAAAAATGATTTTTTTACTATAGTCTGGTTGAATTATTTTAAACACCGGAGCATATAATGGCCAACCCAAAAAACCATCCAAAAGCAGCAGTAATCCAAGCGCGCAGAGCTGGAAAAACAAATAGCCAAGTATTTCGTGAAGCAGCTGAAGAAATTGAAGCATTAGAGCAAGCGCACCACCAAGTAGGTGAAGCCAAGTTTGCCAGTTTCCTTGGAAAAAGAGCTGGGCAAGTCGAAAAAATTACTCATCCCATCAATGACGGAAAAAAAGCTATCGGCCGTACTCAAGGTAAAAAATTAAATCGAACCTCCTTCGGTACATAATATTCCTAAGGCCAGCCATCGGCTGGCCTTCTCTGCTACGTTAAGTTAAGCTGTGCCCACGTCAGAGCCATATCTCAAAAGGAGACAGCTATGTCCAAGCATTCTGAAAATACAAACCCAGAGCGCACAGAACTGACCCACACAGAAGATAACCCACCCAACACGAATAAACAGCCTACCAAACCCAAAGCCAAAAACAGCCCTCACTTTGCAGCCCATAACATCGCTGAAAAGGAATCCGATGCAACACGTAAGGCAAACATGCGTGTTCGCCACACCAAGCATCACCCGGGCAGCAGAGGAAAGTAAGTACAACAGACTAAATGGGTGCCTGCTGAGCAGGCACCGCTTTCTTTTTGTTCTAGGTTTTCTTTCTTAGTTGCTTAAATTAAGCTATGCTCACAACAGAACAACCACCATTTTAAAGGAGCCAACATGGCCAAGCACCCTGATGATACCGATCCAGAAAGCAAACCTGGGCTAACCCATTCAAAAATTGACCTACTGAATGTACTGGATAATACTGAGTCTGAACGCGCTGTTAAAGCTAAAGTTAACGTCACCAAACCAGCGTCTAACGCAAGCAAAAAACCTTTTGCAGCCAATAACTTATCTGGCAAAAAATACGGCGCGGCACTTAAGTCTAAGATGCCCGTATCGCACGCAAAACCCGGCGGCAACCGCGGCGGTCGTGGTAAATAGAAAACTATTGACCATGCACGGTGACCCGCTACACTACTAGGCGGTCACCGTCTTCCGCTTAGATGTGCTTTTAGCTTCTTCACGAACAACATCCCCGTCCATATCTTGCGCTTCTGACTTCACTGCAGATGGCGCTGCATCCTTTTTCTGTTTATGCGTTTTGCTCCGTGACAAAAAGCTGGGGTACCACCAATGACCTGCTTCTTTTTTCTTAGGCTTGTCTTTTTCGCCCTGCGCTTTAACTTGAGCTCTATTCTCTTCACTTAGCGTAATAAAATCATCCAGACCAGCGTATCCGGCCTTGAGTAACGCCGTGATCTTCTCTTCACTCACGTGAAAATCAGTCGTATCCACACCACAATTGTCTATCAATACCGTGCGGTGGTGCGTCTCACGCTCAAATGTAAGCTCTTGCGCTTTAAGCCCACAGGACAGTATGCGATTAACACGATCACTAAAACCACTCACATCATGTACCGGCGGGATGATACCGGAAATTTGACCAATTTCTTCACTGCTCTCTAAACAGAACCCCAATACTTTTTTGTTCACACCATCCATCGCACTTCTGGGCTGAGTGACGACATCACTGCGGGCTCTGTGCGCGCAGAGTATCGGCGGCAAAGCCACCCCATCCTTTACCGCCTCAACATACAATATGGGTTCTTGCAACCCTAAGTCATTACCATTCGATATCAGCTTTTTCTGCCCAAATAGCGCATCATATAAATACACCAGCCCACCCCAAATGGCACTGATAAAATCCACTACGTCATTTACCAGTTTGGTGAAAAATCCGGCTGGCTTTTCGGTGGGGTTTCGCTCATCATCCTCTGCTTTTTCTTTCCTCAGATTCACATAGATGCGCTTAAAGTTGCTGGATACGCCGACATCTTCGTCAAAAATCCACTCAGGATAGTTGCACATAATTCCGCCATCACAAAACTCTTCTCCATTAATCACGACAGGACAAAAATAAAATGGGATCGCCATCGACGCGCGAACACCAAGAGCAATAGGCAAGTCAGCAAAGCGGGACTCATGGGAAAATATTTCTACAGCTTCACGAGATGTGTTGGTGGCAACGGTATACAGATCGCGGAACGTTGGATCCTTCTCAGCCAATTCATGCAGCTGTTGGTACGTTAAATCTGGATTGCCGGTTTTTTCTTTAATGCATTCCCGTAACCATTCATGGAGCTTATCACCTTTGTACCAACCGCCTTTATGTAGAAAACGGTAAGAATCACGAATGACACCAATGCTGCTGTCTTTAAATGCTTGAAATGGCAAACTATCCAGAGTCGATTCCAGTTCATCGGGTGTATAGCCAATGGCCATCAATGCACAAAAAATGGCACCCGCAGACGTTCCGCCGCAACGACGGATCTGCGTTGGAGGGATGGCTTCAAACAAGCGGCGCAACGCACCAACATAGGCAATACCTTTTACGCCGCCACCTTTTACCACCAGAGCATCAACTTCTTCTAATTTGGCAAATGTATTCGGCATATCCTTTGCTCCCTAAAACGCTACCTCTTTAGGGATAGGATAGATTGACGCGTGTCGCCACTGAATCATGCGTATTCGTATTATTTTAATGCGCTATGAGCTTCTGCAAAGCATCAAGTTCCTGCTTGAAGTTGCCAGACAATATAGGGAAACGACAACCACTACGCGGACTAACATTATAAGCCCCTACCGGAAAGGCAGGCGCACTCCGTTCACGTTTCCACTGATTTACGGACCAACGGTGGTAAAATTTATGTAATGCTTGCACCAAATCCGAGTCAGAAAAATGCACCCACGCTTCTTCACAACGTAACGCGTGATAGGCCAATACAGGTGACAGGTGCTCCAACACCAACAACTGCTCAATGGCATTCAGTAACGGGTACGGCATTAAATCAGCTTCATCGGTTTGTGCCACAGGGCGTAACTCTGCCGTGGGTTGTTGCTGCACAATGACATCCAACGCAGGGATGGGACCGAATTCAGGCGTGCCTTCATCCATCATCCAACGCAACCACCGCAACACCCACGGCTTATCCACCCCACCGAGTGGCGCAAGCCCACCAGCGGTATCACCATCCATGGTCGCATATCCCATCGACAACTCAGAACGATTTGCTGTGGTCAATAAAATGGCTTGCTGCACATTGGCCAGCAACCACGCCCCTGGTGCGCGCACACGCGCTTGAATATTTTGACGCGCCAAATCATGCGATGCCCACGTCAAACCCGTATTTAAGCTTTCTGTTACCTGCTGCTCATATGCATCCACTAAGGGCTGAATGTCCCAACGGTAAAACCCAACCCCCAACGCTTCTGCCACTTTCGCGGCTGCGGCTTCTGTCGTCGCACTGCTAAATGAAGTTGCTTGGTATATGCCCACCAATTCTTTTTTCATCCAAGCTTGCCAAGACGAATAGTCCGCCAGTGATGGTAAGGCAGCCTGGGCGGCTGACCAACCTAATGCTTCGACCGCATAACGAATAGCGAGCTGAGCCAGTACCGCACAGGCAGCAGAATCTGCACCACCCGATAAGTTCAACACAAAACCACGGGCGCGCGATTTGCGCAAATAATCCCACATGCCTAAAGCAATAGCCCGGGTGGTGCAGATATCATCCTTATGCGCATCAGTCAGCCACAAAGGTGCTGCAGAAGGCACCGCTGACATCGATTGACGCCAATCATGCGCACAATGAATCAACCACGGCCCTTTTTGATGCGCTTGTTTGGGTTGAATAGATACCGTTGCAGATAGAAACACCTGTGGCGCAAAGGACAAAGGTGCCGCTTGATATACTGTATCACCCGCCGCAATATACGTATCCCCGTCAAATACGGTGGTACCGCTGTCTGCGCCTAGTGCATTGGCCAGCACATGCACAACCTTCCAGGTTTTGGCGGCAAAGGCATTTAATGCGGTACGCTTTTCCGCTTTACCGGCGCCAAAATGGCTGGCTGTTGGATTAAGAATGACGTCTACGCCACGAAACACATGATGTGCACCAACGCGATCGCCAACCCAAGCATCGCGACAAATTTCAATGCCGAAACGTACACCACCGAGTTCAAACAGCAGATCGCCAAACGGCAAGTCTTGCCCTAAAAGCGAACAGGTAGCGACGTCATTTCTAGACCAAGGTTTGAACCACCGGGGTTCATAATGCAGCCCATCTGCAGCCAAAAACTGTTTAGGCACAACGCCGAGCATACGGCCATCTAAAACCAATAATACAGCGTTGTAGCACCCTTCCTGCCTGTATACTGGCAAACCAAAAGCTACCAGCATACCTTTGGTTTCTGGTAGCAATTGTGCCAATTGTTGATCGACTTGCGCTGCCATATCAGGCGACAAAAACCAGTCTTCACACCCATAACCTGTCAAACAAAGTTCAGGCAAACAAACAACTTGCACACCTTTTGAATGCGCATTCTCTAGGGCGGCTTTGATATTTTGTGTATTGTGCGACCAATCCATGGCCGTCTGATTCAGGGCAATCGCAGCAACATGTAATAAAATCATGACAAGACACCTGCTTCATTCGGCACCAACATAGCGCTAACCAGTGAGGCCACACACGCCCCCAGAAAAATACAGGCCAAATTTTGCACACTCAAATCGCCGCTATAACTGGCCACAGCTGTTGAAATGCCCGCCACCAAATTGGTTAATCCACCTAGGACAGCGCCCGCGACGCCGGCCTCCGTTGAAAACGGCATCAAAGCGCCGGCCATCGTAAGAGAAAACAGTATCCCCGATCCGATCCATACCAGCTCTAATGGAATCATCACGGTCCAAAGCGTCAGCGGACCTACACACCCATAGTAGAGCAGAGCAAAAACACCTGGAAACGATAATAAATTCCCCAACACCACCGCTCGGCGTAAGCCAATGGCACTTGCCAATGGAGAAGATAATTTGGCGCCAAATAAAAACCCCAGTACCGGCATCAATGAAATCCACGCATAGCTGGTCACTGAATAGCCCATCGTTTCTTGAAAGATAAAAGGTGCGGCAATTTCATAAACCATCATCATGGCCACATTAATGGTGCCACAGATCGTGTAACTGAGAAAAGTGCGTGAGTGGAGAATCTTGTGATAATCATCCTTCACCCGCTTTAATTTAAATTTTCCTTGACCTAAATAGCGATTGGTTTCAGGAAAATGGTGCCACATGGATAAGAAGATAACCAAACCAGATAAAAGAAAGAAGCCAAAAATGGCACGCCAACCCAAATATACATAGAGATAAGCACCCAGAACAGGTGCCACCATGGGCACAAAGACAACGGCCACGCCTACCGCGGCCGTTGCTTTGTGTAAGGCTGCGCCCGAATATAAATCACGAACCGCCGTCCTGGCCATTAACCCGGCAGCACCGATCGTGGCACCCATTGAGAAGGAGGCAAAAATAAGCACATAGATAGACCAGGCACAGGTAGCCAATATCGCGGAGCCAATAAAGCCCAGCAAGCTGATTAACACCACCGGCCTACGACCAAAGTGATCGGATAAAGGACCGTAGATAAAATGAGACAAACCAAAGGCGGTCATAAAAGCAGACAAAATAAGCTGCACATGCATTTCATTGGTATGAAAAATCCGCATGAGATGCGGCATGACGGGCAAATAAATCGTTTCACCCAACTGTCCTACCATCAAGTAGGCGATGATCAAATAAAATACATGTTTTGTATGCACAACAACCCCTCGCGACACCACGCTCAGTTTAGTCCCTGGAACTTAGTTTAGCAACATAACACGATACAAAGGAGCAAAGCCAAGCAAACCGTGCTACTTTAGAGGGTCACATGGAACACTATATTGAGGTGAGTTAAATGTCTTTCTTAAATACAAAGCAAGGATATGGCTTAGTATCCAAGTTTTTTCATTGGTTTGTTTTCGTCGTGGTAATGACCCAATTGTACCTG
This sequence comes from Pseudomonadota bacterium, assembly GCA_040389145.1. Classification (GTDB taxonomy): domain Bacteria; phylum Pseudomonadota; class Gammaproteobacteria; order Berkiellales; family Berkiellaceae; genus JAZKAM01. The sequence goes on along the minus strand of JAZKAM010000082.1, from coordinate 4,742 downwards.
ATCAACCGACGACGCTTTTTCAGCGACGATATGCCAGAAAAGCTTCAGTACATTCTCTTGCACAAGTCTGTTGGTGGGATATTCCTATTGGTCATGCCTATCATCTTAATATGGCGCTTATTCAACCAATATCCACCCTTGCCACCGACTGTCGCGGCTTGGGAACGCGTCAGCGCGCGCATTACCCATTGGCTATTGAACGCTGTTTTAATGATGATGCCGGTTTCTGGTTATTTAATGTCTAACTATGGTGGAAGCATCGTTAAAATTTTTGATTGGGCCCTACCTAGCTTGGTTGCACCAAACAAAGCGGCTTCTGGCTTTTGGTTTGAAGTCCATGGGCTTTGTGCACTATTACTGATCGTTCTAGTCACATTACATATAGCCGGTGGTTTTAAACACCTATTCAAAGACAAGTACAACGTATTTAAGCGCATGTACTGATCCACAAAAAGGAAAGAAAAAAGATGGTCCCCTATATGTTGTAGGTGACCATCCTCAAATAGAGAAATACCTTAGGGCTAAACTGTTTTGAAGGGTTGAACCTTAGACAGAGCGCTCGTTACACTTTGAACGGCATCCGCCTCCTGTACAGGGCTCGATGACAAAATCACCGGCGCAGGACTTTGCATACTGCCAACAGAAGAATCGTACGCAGGAGAAACCGATTCAGATGAAGCTCCATCTGAGATCTCTGAATTTTGCTGCATAGAACACGCTTGAAGAAAGGCAGCGCATGATGCACGCAAATCATATGATCGATTATTTTTCAAGTTATGCAATAAAATCCATCTAATCTGACTCTCAGACAGCTTAACTCCAATAGTCGACAATACCGACGTATACCCAAACATCATCTTAAGTTTTAAACTTTCAAATTCCATTCTTTCTTTTTGCATTTCTTCAAACTCAGGAGCCCCAGGTTTCACACGACCAAGAAGGATCGCCATTGTTCTATCAATATTAAAAAGACAATCCTGTACATCCTTTAAATCCTTTTCTGAATTTGAAGGTGGCACCATTTCCCCTTTGAAATAACCAGCAACAAAGGCTTTCAACTGAAACCCCACTGCACGAATATCTTCTGTAAGCTTTTTCGCGCGCAACTTGATGTAGGCATCACACTGCGCAGTTAGATCCGTATGGAATGCATTGGTTTTATCACGCTTTCTTGCAGCCTTTACAATCTGCTCAACATGGGCAGCACCAACCACAGGCTCTGGAATTTTAGATAGCGGGTCTATATAACCAGTCTCAAACTGCTCAACCAATTTTAGTGCACGCGATTCAATACTACCAAGTTCTGAATCATAGGCTACGGAAAAAACTCGCTGATAATCCCTATGGATACTAGAGATACGTAAAAATATCGCATTCATCCCTTTCCAAATGGAGTCTAAGTCTGTCTCACTATTCGAACTTGCGAATTTTTTCCCGGAATAGTACTCCCCCATCAATGCAATGAGCTGGGCAAGCAATTTATTGGATTGCTTAAGTAATTCAGGCTTGTATTCATCTATGCAAAACCGCTTAATCTCTCCATTAGGGTAGCGCGCTCTACCTTCTTTAATATCGGGCCGGCAGTAATCAAAAGCTTCGCAAATATCTGTCAAATCTTCCAATTCAGGCGTATTCTTTTTCAACATACGTACGATTTTTCCAATCATTTTTTGACCGATGAATGGACGTTCGATTTCCAATAATGGGTTGCAATAATTCTTTAACACTTTGTCACGCAGCATGCCTGCATACTGTTGGGCGGATTGTAACCACACATCTGAAGCATGCTGTTCATATATCCTATATACTTTCATGGATGCATTCACTGCATCTTCTGCCACCAAACGCATATGTTTTGGTGCATTAGATTCAGGTGCCATTACACCACTAAAAAGCGCGTCTACGCCCGATTTAAACTTAGTGAGTAATCGAAAAACTTTGTGATGCACTGGATTTTTTTGATCAAATCCTACTGTAGGAATAGCGTTCGGAAACTGTGGCGAAGCTAGCATAAATCACCCCTTTTGTTTAATATTGCGAGATTATCTGTTTATTTTTATGACGAAGTACGTCTGAAGTTACATTGCATATACATGCAAGTCCATAGACTTTAATTTAAGTTTTATAGCTAGCTATTTTACAGGGATGTTTGTCTTAAGTAAAGGCCACGTACAACATTGCAGCGTGACCAATATATTCTCAGAATTTTCAGCAAATTGATTTTTAAAGGCTACTAGGTCCGCTTACTGGTTCTGATGCAACATCGGGTCCATTCAGAGGCTCTTCTACAACGCTTGAGTCACATGTTCGAGTTGCTATTTTATTCATGCTGAAAATCACTGCCGGTTTTCCGGCTGGGGCTAATGCTGACGCTTCAGATTGTTCCTCGTCGACACCAAATTCTGTGACTGGCGTCATAGACTGCACCGAAGACGCATCACTAGAAGATACGACTGCACGTGCTTCTAGTTCCTCTTGGACTAACGCCAACAATTCCTTTCGCAACCCAATGGCAGCGTCAAACCTAACATGCAATTGTTTTATTGATTGCAAAAATTCAGATAGCGCAAATTCATTTTTACTCTTTAACCGATCGACCTAAGAATCGAGCATAATGCCCCAATTCATATTCAATGATTCTTTTTTTGTCATTCAAGTCATCATCTGTCCACAACTTAATGACTTGACTTTCCTTATTATCAGAAAGAACACGCCGAACCTCATTATTCAACTCTACTTCTGTAAAAAAAGCATCAGTTCGGCGAATTGCACACTCAATAACGCGACCACTTAAAACCTTTTCTTTTGAGTAATGATCTGCAAACTCAAACATACCGCAGCGTTCAGCCATCTCAATAACCGAACACTGCCCTCTTTCGAAGAAACAATCATGCTTCACGCCAAGGCGAAACAATGCCATTAATACATCTTGATCGGCAACATTAAATATTTCTTCAAAAACTTGCTGCAGCTGATCTGATTCCTTTGTTTTCTGAAATAAATTGAACAACTCAGGATTCTCTGCATCCATTAAACCAGAAGTTCGACTAAGCTGTTTTTTTGTAGTTAAAGCCTCAATAAATGCCTCAGCAATCTCCTCGCTGTTTTCTGGTATTTTTTGAAACTGAAGGCCTGCTTCATAGCTTGTGTAGTAGGCCCGCGTTGACAGCGCAACGAACAATGGCTGCGGATACCCTTCCATTGGGCTATACACTACGTTAGCCTTAGACCTTAACAAAAATTTAACATAATCCACTCGGCCGTTGATAATAGCCCATAGCAGTGGCGTGAGTTGACTGCCCCACGACTCATTTGCACAACGAGCATCATTTTTTAACAACCAAACCACAAACCATTTTTGATTATTCATCATGGCTGTATAAAGTGGCGTTACGTTCGATTCAGCAAGTCTTGCCTGTGTCAATTCTGAATCTCTTTGATTCAAATAGATCGCAACGTCAACTGAGCCGCCCTCAGCAGCAGCATGCATCAATGAAGGCTTTTCTTCATTTATATCTAGAGCATATAACTTTCTTTTTGCTGCGTCTTCGTGAAACCTTTCAAGCAACGCTTTTAACTTTGGCACGTCATTATGGAACGCCGCATCATAAAGCGCTTTATCAGTGGGCAGTGCGTGCCTGCCGCGTTTGGTTACAGGTAGCGCTGCATCTGTATGCTGAGCATCATTACCACGTTTTACATCGCTTTGTCGTGGATCTCCACCAGAATAATTTTGCATATATATAACCTTTTTTTGTTGTTTTTTCTGTGTTTTTATTAGCGGCAAGTGGCATATATTGTTTTTGCTCTATTAAATGCCACGCCACATAGGGATCGCTTAAGTCAATCGATTACGTATAAGTATACATTTACCTATATGTTAACCACGACCATTTACTTGCGACAAATATTCATCTTCAAGTCCGGTCACATATTTTCCGTCAAAAATGGAAGTTTCGAATTCTGTCAGCTCTGAATTTATAGCGCGGACAGTTTCTACGAGCTTTTCCAGCGGAAAATAGATTAAGCGATCAGCCCCAATGTATTCTGCAATTTCATCAACAGTTCTATTGCAAGCAACAAGATCCTTCGATGAAGGGACATCAATACCATAAAGATTTGGAAAGCGCACTTCCGGTGCCGCCGAAGCAAAGTACACATTTTTTGCGCCCGCCTCTCGCACCATCTGAATAATTTCTTTTGATGTGGTGCCGCGAACAATGGAGTCGTCTACCAATAGCACGTTACGGTTTTTAAATTCCATACCAATAATATTCAATTTTTGCTGTACCGCACGTCGACGAACATGGCGAGTTGGCATAATAAAGGTGCGGCCAACATAATGATTTTTATCAAAGCCTTCACGATAGGGGGTATTCAAAGCAAGCGCTAGAGGAATGGCAACATTACGGCTCGTTTCCGGCACGGGAATAACCACATCAATATCTAGATCGGGCCACTGCTGCTTAATATATTGGCCAAATGCTTCACCAATACGCCACCGTGCTTCGTAAACAGAAATACCTTCAATAACTGAGGCGGGTCGTGCCAAATAAACGTATTCGAATAAACAAGGCGTATGACGCAACCCCGTGCGTGACATTTGATGACGCTGAATACCGCCCGTTTTAGGCAACACAACAATTTCACCCGGCTTAATGTCACCAATTAACGTAAAGTCTGCACTCTGAAGCGCTACAGATTCCGAGGCAACCATATACGCAGGCGTGCCCTGCTCTTGC
>JAZKAM010000081.1:4361-4601 GCA_040389145.1 Pseudomonadota bacterium | reverse complement strand
TGATCAAAACATGCCGTAACACAGATATTTTTTTAATGCAGTTTATAGTTGAATGGACGTCTTTTGACCTACAGCTTGTTTTCTATTGATTTTTGCGCGCAAGACAATTCTGTATTATAAAACAAAGCGTTAGGCTAACCGAAAAATTTATTGAGGTTCAAGGATTGTTCTTGTAGTTGTGTACAGGAAGTAGAATGATTATAGAGAGGTCTGTTATGCATGGTTTTTCAAGCGATAGTC
>JAZKAM010000081.1:0-4351 GCA_040389145.1 Pseudomonadota bacterium | reverse complement strand
ATTACAGGATGTTGCAGAATATATAAAAACTCAGCTAAATATGCTGCCTATGGGAAACATGTTGAGCGGTGCTTTACTTGCTGATTATCAGCGTAATCCTGAGCATTGGAACACCAGTTTCACCTGCTTGGCAACGCCATTAATCGAACAAGCTCGAACGATAGCTGCATCTGAAGGACAAGATGAGATGAAAATATTAGGGTCAGCGCTCGCCGCTGCTATGATGATACAAATAGGCGGCTCTACGGAAGTAGACATTAGTATGAATATCACCAAACTGGCGAAACCTGGAAATGGTACAACTGAATTATTTCAGGGTGTTATTGAAACAGCTAAAAAAAATCTGGATGATCGTTCATCGCGACCACGTTTGCGTTAAAACTAAATAATGAGCCCGCTAACATGGCATTTGAGCTTATCCAAATGCTTACTTGGCACTGCCCTGGTAATGTTCTAAAAGGAACATTACCAGCTAGCTGTTAAAACAGATCTTGCTATGCCCTAGAAGAAGTGTGCCAATCTTCGCGCGCTTTTTTCTGTTTCGCCAGGCCTTTGGGCTCACACCATTGACCATCCCGTAACAGGCGCTGAACAGACGCCCACCGTGCCTCTCGAGCATCTGGCTTTAGTTTACCTGAGCGATCTGCCGTATAGGGCTGGTTTAGGTAATACAACACTTCATCCACCAGCGTGGAAAAGTGCTTTTGCCTGCAGTTGGCATGGATCAGTCCTTCTTCTAGCATGTCAGACAATGATGTTCTGACGAACGTATTTAAGGCATCACTTGTAGGTAGACTCCCTGCAGGTAAGGGGCGTACATAATTCCGACTAAAGCGTTGAGGCGCGGTGCTGGTATTGGGACCATCTGATTCATCTTCATTCGGCTCTGGTACGTGGGCGCCGATGCCTTCTGCTGAAGCAGATGCTTCAGCAGAAGGCGAGGGTGCAGGAGCAGGCGCAAATGCAGCAGCATCCACCTGTGTCCAATACCATAACGAACTCAGCTCAAACTCAGCCAACTCTTCGGCGGTGTAGTCGCCTAATAAATTCACACTACTGGCCATTACCTTATGGTCATCCATATAACAACTGAGCGCAGCTGTGCGGTATAAGAACGCGTATACGCGTCCCAAAATGGTAGCCAAAGGTAACGTCACTTCACGTAACAACAGGGTGGGGTTTGTGTAATCGTATTCTGTGACATGAACCAACGTATCTAAGGTCTGCGGCAGATAATTTGGAATGGGTGGATTGAAAAATAGCTTGGGCAACGTCAGTGGATCGCTACTCAAATCGAGAAAAGGACCTAAAACTTCAGGTATGGGCAAATCAGCAGCCAAAGGCCAATGGCTGATATCAACGCCAGGCAGTGACGTATACGCATGTTCTGCTTCTGTAAGCGCATAGGGGTGGTTATAGGCGGTTTTAGCAGGGGTTATAGATACAGGCATAGGTGAAGAAGACGTCACTGGCGTAGCTTTGGTTTCCTTTTTTGTTTTTTTGGAAACCACGACAGGGACGGCGGACACATAATCTTCACGGCCGGTACGCGCGGGTGCGTTCAGCATTTTCTGTTCTAACAGGCTAGGTACGCAGTAGTGCACTTCCGTAGCGTTGTCTTTGCGGCGCGTACCGCGGGTGATATAGCCGAGTTGTTCGAGGTGGCGCAAGTTTTTGTACAGCGTATCTGCAGCACAATTGGCTTCATCTGCCATGTCTTTGACATGTATTCGGACACTTTGGTTGGGGTTTCGGTAACAGCGACGGATGATGTCTGTCAGAATGCCACGCTGCGCCCAACTCAAGTTCGGATCGGCGTAGATGGTGTCTAGCTCTACTGTAGAAACCAAGTAATACGCCGTGCGTTGACGCGTATCCTCAATCAATTGTGCAAAAGGGTTGGGACGAATAGGTTGTTCGTAAGCAAAAGCAGTATGCGTCATGGCAGCAGCCTTCCTATTGGCAAGGTCGTTTTTTAGTCCAAAAGCCGGTGTTTAAAGCGAAAAAAGCGTTAAACAGGGGATATGGGGCATGCCAGGCGGTGTTACTGCGGTAAATTTTGACGTAGAATATTCGCTAGCCATAGATGACCTCGATGATCAGGTTGTTTATCGGTTAGTGGTGCAGTAGGTTTGGTTCCTAATGCGCCACGACTGCTGCGAACATCTGTTCGCATTACTGCACACGTTACCTTACACCAAAACGCACTGTCAACCCCCGTTGATCAACTTTCATGATTTTTTTTAAAGACATGTTTTCAAACAGTCACTTATCCACAGGCTTGCAGAATTATTATTATATCTATGTTTATTATTGTTAAGTTATTGTTATATTAAGGACACAGAAAAACCGGATCGCTGATGCGGGAAAACCCAACAGCTGATCGGAAAAAACCAGAATGCTGATCCGGTTTTTCCGTTGTAGGCTGTACAGCTGATATTAAAAGTTATCCACAGGTTAAAGTGGCAGCCATGGAAGGCAATTGAACGCAGAGGAAGTCTTAATTTATGGAAGGGATGCAAAGGGCTGTGGGGATATTCCAGAAGATGACAGCAGAGGAAAAGCAGTCACTGAATGCTTCGATCGCGGAGTTGAGTGCGGCGAATGTCCTTATTACCTCGGGGGATCTTAACAGGAGTGGACTAAGGGCAAATTATGAACGAGGTGACCTTGCGTTCGAGGCTATTCGAACACTCATCCTCAAATGTGGCGCTCACATCATTCCAGAAGAATGGAGACCATTTTTTTTAGAACAAAAAGAATCGAGAAACAAATACAGTGGCTCGAGGTGGGAAATTCGATGGGATGAAGGCAGTGGCGTTGATTCAGATGGAGTAACTCAGAATATCATGGCGATAGGCGCTCAAGTCGCCGTCGAAAACCAGCCCATGCGTCTCACTGAAGCAGATAGCTTGCGGCGTGCGCTAGGTGTAGAGCAAGCGTATATCGAAAGTAGGCAATCACAACGGTTTCAACAAAAAGCAGGTAATTTTTTCTCTTGGCTTTGGCGCGGTATGGTTGGAAAGCGTTTCGTTCGTAGGCAAGCGTCAGAGGGTGTGGAAAGAGTGCCAACAGCAACTGCTGTACCGCTACTTGTGGACAGACCTAAAGCCATCACCCCTCAACACGACGGGAAACGTGCAGCTGCTCGACAAAAATCGGCTGAAGTATCCGGTACAGTACGAACACCTTTACATGCACCAAGTGACCGGCGGCGTACTGCAGAATCTGCTGTATGAAGAGGGTGGCATTGCTCAGAAAACTTCGTGTAATTGCTATGTTCTGCGCCAATTGTACAGGTAAGTTTTGCAACTTAAATTGGGCTGTTGTATAATGAAATATAAACAAAAATTAATGCAGGAGTGGAATTATGGGTGGTGGAGCGCTTGGAAATGTAGACGTAGATGGTGACCCAAGCAAGAGAGTCGGACACTCTGGGCCAGGCGTGCCGGCTGTGCCAGAGGATGTAGCAGCAGTGTTTCAAGAACTGAGGGATGTGCGTGATGCGTGCAGCAGGTTACAGTATGTCGATGTCACTGAGGAAGGCAAGGCTCGTTCAGCAGCTTTGTTTGAGAGCAGCGCAGCGGTGCTTCGAAAAGTAGGCAACTTAATTGAGCGGGATGGTCTTGATATAGTGCCACAAGGAGAAAAGGAAATTCTTGCCCAGGCCATAGATGGTTTGGACTTAGCACAGAGAAAGAATCCTATCTGGCAGACATTTCTTTCTGAACAAACACGCCGACTTATAGCTCAAGATACTCTTGGTAATAGAGCCCCACTAGCCAGTCCCATTGAAAGGCCAACATCTCCAGTGCGAACTGGCAGCGGCACTCTGTCTGCTGCACCTGTTGCACCTGCTGCTATCCCTACGGCATCAGACCGAAGTACACCTGAGCAAGCAACGTTTATTAAAGAGCTGAATGAATTTCAGCGCAGGGTGAAAGAGCTCCTTGAGGGAAGTAAACAGGGGAATGATGAGGAACAAGCTCGAGCGCAGTGCAAAGGCCAACTTACTGCGGTGTCTCTCATAATTGAACAGCATGGCATTGATATTGTGCCAGAAGATAAACGTGCATTGTTAGTAGAGTTAGTAGAACGTTATGAACAAGACCGACTTGAAAGAGTACGGCAAACTGGAAGCGAACGTCCAGGCCAAGACTCTGTGCGTTGGCTTCCTGAACTTAAACAGCTAACGACACCAGGAAAAAGTGCTGCTCCTGCTGCGGCGTCCTCAACTCACGCTGCTTCAACGCAACCAACCGGCCTATGGGCAAGGTTCAAGGCATGGTGTTCGCGTACTGTTAAAGCGATTGGAAATTTCTTTTCTAACCTTTGGCGGAAGATTACGGGC
>JAZKAM010000080.1:8260-10086 GCA_040389145.1 Pseudomonadota bacterium | reverse complement strand
TCGCCAACATCGGCAATGCAAACACTACTACAATATTTCGGTGGCGGAATTTTTCCGCTTGCACCATAACCCCAATTTAAAACTGTCTCACATCGGCTTGGCTTCGTTTTTGATGGTGCTGGCCCATGACAGTCCAAACCAAAGCGTGATCTGTGCCATCAACGATTTAGCGACTCATTTCCGTGTCACACGCCAAACCATTCGGCGTTATATCCGTGCTTTAGAAGCTGAAGGACATCTCTATTGCTACATCAACCGCCGCACGAACACCACAGAATTTCACATCCGTGCGCCTCAGTCATTACGCGCGGTTTGGGCTGAAGAAGCTAACCGTCGTGGTAAAGAACATGTGGCCGTTGTTCCTGCCCCTGTATCAACTGTTATCGCAACCGTAGCAGCTCCGACCCCAGCTGTAGCAGTAGCACAAACTCAAGCAGCCAAACCCATCCCCGTTCCCACTCCTACCCCAACCCCTGCTCCGCTTCCTACACTGCAGGTGTCTGCCGCTTTTGGCGGCAATGATTTTTCAAGTATGCCTAACTGCGTCACTGGCGCACCTATGCCCAGTTATATCTCTGAGGCGGCAGACACCGTTGTGCGCTTAAGAGACAGTAAAGGTTATATTCATAATATTCCTGTATGTCTGTTGGTAGAACGTGCCATGGCCATTCAGTACCGTCGTAATGCGTTTACGCGGATTTATGGTGCTGATGGATTTCGCAATCCCGATCTGTCTCAAAAAATGTCACAGGGCTACACCGCTGAAGAATATGCGCTCGGTAAAGTCTGTTACGAGTGGGTGCTAAGCCAAAAACAAGATGCCCTTGAACGAGAACGTATTGCAAAGGCACTGAATACCAAATCTGTTTCCGTGACGCCGGTCACTGCAATAGAGGTTCCGGTTGCTGTCGAGGACACTCCAACAGACGCAATACAAAACCAAACACAATGCGAACCTGTCCCCACCCCATACATTCAACCTGACAAGCACTTACCCAAAGGTGAAGCATTAAAAGAATTGATCACACAAACGCTACAGCGACTGCGTGACGAAGGAAATATGGGCGCTGCTGTGTGTGATAAACCGATAGAAACTTTAGTACAAGAAGTATTGTTTATGATGCACGCCAAACCCAATGGCAAATCCAGGGCTACCACGCCAGAATCACGTTGGGCCATGGCGCAATCGCTTTGTTTGAGTGGAAAGTGGCAAACGCCAGAAGCATTCTTGTTGCATCAATGCAAAGCACGCGAAGTCGCATGGGCTTCACAAAAAAAATCAGAATTGAATAATTACCACGCGGTGAGTTAATGTGTGCATGAATTCAGGTAATTAAAAAGGCCCCACCGGGACCTTTTTAATTACCTCTTCGCGTATTATGTATCTTATCTCATTTCTAAAAGATACCTTTACGCTATTCACGCTCTACTTTCTGCTGTTTTAACTTTTCCGCAGTACCTTTTGCATCCTCTACACCCATAAATTTTTGCATTGCTTCAGGGTCACTACCTACAGCCATGACAATTACAGAAGCAGACATGACGACAGATAATAGTTGCAACAAGACCATCAGAGTAACCGCAAAAAACTTTCCAATCTCCAAGCCGTGACAATAGATATGCAAGGAAACAACAAAGCCCCATATCGCGAAAAATATCAGCAACAAAGGACGTATTACTTCTGGAGCAATAAGGACGAGGACAAAATTTACTAGGCCGATTACTAGCGATGTGCCAATAATGGCGAACCACAGTTGCGTAAAACGCTCTTGTAATCCCCGTAAGCGTAGTAACCCGTAGAACAAGGTCAGATACACGGCAGTATG
>JAZKAM010000080.1:0-8250 GCA_040389145.1 Pseudomonadota bacterium | reverse complement strand
TAAAGAACATACATACCAAGACCTAGAGCCTCTGCTCCTGCACCTTTTACCAACCACATGACGGCTGGAATCAAGAAAACACCCAGTGTTAAGCCCCAAGTTACCTTGGGGTTATAGGGTAAAGCTTCCGGTGTGCTTTTTAACAAGCAGATTTGAATTAAGGTATTTAACCAATTATTTTGTGCCACAAGTTTGCCCTCCATTAATGCGTCGACAGTGTACACTGACTAGATATACAAGAAAAAGCACTTGGTATATCTCTCAATGCCCAATCGCCAACACACTAGCACTTAAGGCTGTCAAACCACCCATCATGGTGCTAAGTATCAGCATCACACACAATATTTCTGCCCACAGGCAAAGTGTGATGAGACCAAAATAGCCAACCGCATGGATGCGTTCAACCGCAAAGCCTGTGCTGTAAATATGAATAAAGACATAAATAGCCGCAGCAGCCAATGCTGCATAACCAATAACTAGAAACACAGGGTGGTGCATAAACAGCAGGCCAATTAAAGCAAAGCACATTCTAAAAAATGTACCGGTGGCCTGAATTGCCAACCAAAACTGAGTAAACCGCTCCCCTAGCCCACGTTCAGATAAAAACGCATAGTGTGGCAGCGCATCAAGTGCCATATACAAACATAAGCCGATGTACACTTTAGGGTATACCCATGGGTTAGCGACAGCCACCATGGTAATTAAGGCACAAATGGCGGTAAAGATAAGCACTTGCGGGAGCTTTAATTTAGGCAGCTCAGTGACGGACCGACGCGTCAAAAGAAGCTCATAAAACTGTGTGACATACCCTGTTTGCATGCGAATACTCCTTTAAAAATACGTCAGTAGTATAGCTCATACTCATCTTGTTTTTTTTTTCGGTTCGTTCATACTTGGCTCCAATTCTTCGTTCTGGAGCACCCTTTCGTGAAAAAAAATGCCTTTTATGCCCAATCGGGCGGTGTCACTTCCGTTATTAATGCCTCTGCTTGTGGGGTAATTGATGCGGTGTTAAATAACTCAGATAAAATTGGCACACTCTATGCCGGTCGTAATGGTATTTTAGGCGCCCTACACGAAGAATTAATCGACGTACGGCAATTATCTACAGAGCAAATCGCTCAAATCCGGCAAACGCCTGGCGGCGCTTTTGGGTCCTGTCGCTTCAAGCTCAAATCTGGTCCCCAGTACGATGCCATGTACCGTCGCATTATTGATGTATTCAAAGCGCATGACATTGGGTATTTCTTTTACAATGGTGGTGGTGACTCACAAGACACCGCCGATAAAATCGCGACCTTCAGTCGCGATATGGGTTACCCCATTGTCAGCATTGGCGTACCAAAAACTATCGATAACGATTTGCCCTTTACAGACAGCTGCCCTGGCTTTGGCTCCGTTGCCAAATACGTGGCCATCTCTACTTTAGAAGCCAGCTTAGACGTTGCCTCTATGGCCGAATCTTCGACTAAGGTATTTATTCTCGAAGTGATGGGTCGTCACACGGGTTGGATTGCCGCTTCTGCCGGTTTAATCAAGCAAGTGGATGCCGATCCACCGCACATCATTTTGTTCCCAGAACGGGTATTTGATGAACAAGCATTTTGTGACCGCGTCGCTTATGCCGTCAAAAATTATGGCTATTGCACCATTGTCACCTCTGAAGGCATTCGCAACTCAGAAGGTGCGTTCTTAAGCGAACGCGGCACAACCGATTCTTTTGGTCATAAACAGCTTGGTGGCGTTGCCCCAGTCTTGGCACAATTGATTCAAGAAAAACTTGGCTACAAATACCACTGGGCGGTTTCTGATTACCTACAACGCGCGGCCCGACACATTGCTTCCGGAACTGACACCGAACAAGCTTATGCTTTAGGTCAGCATGCTGTTGCACTTGCCCTATCCGGCAAAAACGCTTGTATGCCGATTGTGGTTCGCGACTCAGACAAACCATACCGCTGGCATTTATCAGATGTTCCATTATCTACGGTTGCTAATCAAGAACGTCCGTTACCCGATAATTACATTGATGACACCGGTTTTGCGATCACCCCTGCTTGCTTAGATTACTTATCGCCACTTATTCAAGGTGAAGCGTATCCTACGTACACAAATGGTTTGCCAAACTATGCGCGCATTCCATTTACTTGTGTCGAAGCTAAACTACCTAAGTGGAAGCAAAGCTAGATCCAACTCTAGTGTGCCAGGATTGATTAATCCTGGCACACTTATTCTATAGATTTTTGGGAAATAGATAACCGAATTCGCCCGAAAGATTCACACTATTACGACAATGGCGGGTGACACAATGAACAATGATGCAAACATTAAAGAGCTGGCACGTTATCGCCTTGGCGTCGAAAAGAGCAGTACATTAGCCGCATTATTCGTACTTAGTTTATTGGCTGGAGTGCTTTTGTGCCTCTCCATCATACTGTTTATGATGCTTTATTTGGATATATCTTCACCTTATTTTTTGATTCCAGTCACTGCACCTTGCAATTTACTCGTTACAACACTCTATAAGCGATTATACGAGCGGATGATCGACACGAAAATCGCCGAATTAAAATCTGAAAGATAAAATCAGTTTATTCTGGCGTATTGTCCATAATCGCTCTCAACAGGGCAGCGAGAGTCAAGTAAAAAAATAAAGCAATACTGAGCTAATGATTGCTTTAATCCAACCAAATCAGCACCAAACACGATCGTTTCACTGCATTTTCTCGTATTTTTCATACAACTTCTTACATATAAAGTATATTGCAGAGAAAGCAACTGCAAATGCCAGCGCTAAAAGTAACGTCGCATCCCCAAAATTAAACTTTAAATCATCATTAATAAAGCGTTGCCAATATCCAATGGTAAGGCCTAATGCAAAAAATCCAATAAAAACAGTTTGTATAGAGGCTTTCCTCATATAACAAGCAATAAGAAATACCATACTCACAGTAAGCATTCCTTCGCCTCTGATCATCTCCAAAAAAGCCATCTCATTCATTGGTCCAAAAATAAGCGGCTTATAGTAACAAGTTAATGGGCCGCTCAAAATCACCCCAATCCAGGCGCCCTTGATTATTGAATCGATTGTATTTTTAAAATACGATCTAAATAAACGTACGGCCCACGCAATCAGCGCTAACGGAAGTATAATTTGCATAAAATAAATAAAATTCATGATTTCACTCCATACCAGCTTGGAAAAATCACAACTTGATTAGCGCTTACATTCATACCATCACGAGCATAATCATGAAAATCTCGATAGCTACTATTTAAGGTTACTGGTGGCGGAGTTGGCGTATTATCGAATACAGTATGATAAATTATTGCACCGGTTTCCTTAACAAAATTAGAAACAAAGCTTCCCACTGTAGAATCTAAAGTTGTGGCTGTTGGTTTGCCACCATAAATTTTTGTATGGTCGTTTATATTAACAACTCTCATAAGCTATCCTTTCCCTCACTGCTATGGCATATCCCAAATAGGCGAATAAAGAGGCTTATAGGGCGCCTCACTTGCATCCATAGGTGTATGCAGTGATGAGTATGCCATATCCTTTTTCTCTGAATGTTTAGAAATGACTGGCGGATATTTCGGCTTAGAATCAAAGGCAGCATGCACTGCGTTCCTACCCGGTTCAGTGAAAAATACAATCACCCCAACAATAAAAGCAACGGCAAAAGCAGTTCTCGCCATAGAATGAGTGCCCTTTACTGCTACATCTTTTTTTATATCAATCATTTTCATCCTGCTCCTTGCACAAAAAACCATCTAATTTATCAGCGGTTGATACCAACAATGGATGATCATACGCGCAGTAAAAATTGATTACAACGCTTATACCATAATGGCACTTCCAAAAATTTTCCAGAGCGTTTTCGGATAAAAAATAATACAGCACAAAATAAAAAGGCGCCTTTAGGCGCCTTTTTACTTTAACATTTTAGTTTCGCTTTATTCGAACTCGTCTTCAGCTGGCGCGTCACCAACCACAACATCTAAGCCTTTCATGCTTAAACGAATGCGGTTTTGGCGATCGATTTCCAAGACTTTGACGCGAACAACTTGGCCTACAGCCAAGATTGTCGAGACATCATCTACATGACTGTCCGAAATTTGCGACACATGTAGCAAACCATCACGACCAGGCAACAACGTAATAAAAGCGCCGTATTCCATGATACGTGCTACTGGGCCTTCGTAAACGCGCCCTACTTCTACTTCCGCGGTCATTTGTTCGATACGTGCTTTTACTGCTTGCGCTTTTTGTTGATCGCTGGCAACGATGTTGATTTGACCTTCATCGGTGATATCGATATTCACACCAAATTCTTCAGTTAAACCACGAATCGTCGCACCGCCTTTACCAATCACTTCACGGATTTTTTCCGGATTGATTTTCAAGCTGACGATACGGGGTGCGAATTCGGACAATTCTTGACGTGGTCCGGAAATCACTTGGTCCATAATCGACAAAATGTGTAAACGGCCGGTTTTGGCTTGCGCCAAAGCTGCTTCCAACACTTCTTTGGTGATGCCACCGACTTTAATGTCCATTTGAAGTGCGGTAACACCACGTTTGGTACCCGCTACTTTAAAGTCCATATCGCCTAAGTGATCTTCGTCACCCATGATGTCAGACAAAATCGCGAAACGATCGTCTTCCAACACTAAGCCCATCGCAATACCAGCAACGGATGATTTCAATGGAATACCTGCATCCATCAACGCCATAGAAGCGCCACAGACCGTCGCCATAGAACTGGAACCATTACATGCAGTGATATCAGAAATGACACGAATGACATAAGGGAATGTTTTCAGATCGGGCAATACAGCTTCAATTGCACGTTTCGCCAATCGACCATGACCAATTTCACGACGTTTAGGGCTGCCAACAGGTCCAGTTTCACCAACACTGTAAGGAGGGAAATTGTAATGCAGCATAAAGGTTTCTTTTCGTTCGCCTTGTGCGGTATCCAACACTTGCGCATCACGCATGGTGCCAATTGTCGCCATAACCAACGCTTGTGTTTCACCACGGTTAAACAATGCGTCACCATGCGTGCGCGAAAACACGCGGGTTTCTGCACTGACGGGACGAATGGTTTCTGTTCCGCGACCATCAATACGTGGTTCGCCGTTCAAAATACGGCCACGTACTAATTCGGATTCAATCACACCCAACGCACGGATAATGGTTGATTCTGTAACCACGGGGGCACCATTAGCACCATCGTTCTTCCAAGCAGCCACAGCTTCTTGATGAACTTCTGTTAAACGTTCTTGGCGTTCACGTTTGGTAGCAATGCGGTACGCTTGATCTAACTTTGCGGAGTAAGGACCACGCAATGCTTCAACGATACCTGCAGCGCTATTGTCTGGAACCCATTTAAAGGGTTTCACACCGGCTTCAGCAACCAGTTCTTTTACCGCTTCAATGGCTACTTGCATGTGACCATGACCAAACATGATGGCTTCTAACATCACTTCGTCTGGTAATTCACGTGCACCAGATTCCACCATCATGACGGAGGTATCGGTACCAGCAATCACCAAATCTAAATCAGAAACAGTCATTTCGGTTTGTGTTGGGTTTAATACCAACTCGCCATCTAAATAACCTACGCGTGCAGCAGCTACTGGACCTTTGAAAGGTAAACCAGCCAACATCAAGGCAGCAGATGCGCCAATTAATGCAGGAATATCTGGATTCACTTCAGGATTCAGTGAGTACAACGTCGCAATGATTTGAATTTCATGATTAAAATTGTCTGCCAACAAAGGTCGTAGTGGGCGGTCAATTAATCGGGAAATTAATGTTTCAATTTCAGAAGGACGGCCTTCACGTTTGAAAAAGCCACCGGGAATACGCCCGCCAGCAGACATTTTTTCAATGTAAAACACAGACAATGGAACCATGTCCACAGAAGGCAAGGCTTTTTTATTCGCTACAACGGTTACAAGAACCGTTGTCCCGTCCACATCCACCAAAACGGAGCCTGTCGCTTGACGCGCCAGTCGACCCGTTTCTAGGGTGACAGTATGGTCACCGTACGGAAAACTTTTACGGTGTACTCTAATCTCTGACATAAGTAATTCCTAACAATGGGATAAATATCGATTAGTGGCGTAAGCCTAGTGCTTCAATTAATGAA
Organism: Pseudomonadota bacterium; assembly: GCA_040389145.1. Taxonomy (GTDB): domain Bacteria; phylum Pseudomonadota; class Gammaproteobacteria; order Berkiellales; family Berkiellaceae; genus JAZKAM01. The sequence goes on along the minus strand of JAZKAM010000080.1, from coordinate 2,089 downwards.
ACATAAGCACTTGGTCGGGTGCGCTTTAAATATTTTAATAAACGTTTGCGATGCCCTACTAAGCGCAATAAGCCTAATCGAGTATGATGATCCTTACGGTGTGTACGTAAGTGTTCTGCCAATTGTGTAATACGGGCAGTGATCAAAGCCACCTGGACTTCACTTGATCCGGTGTCGCCTTCAGATCGCTGGAACTTTCCTACAATCTCGGCCTTAGCTTTTAAGTCTGTCATGTCTTCTCCCATGATGGTTTAATTAATCGAGTAATAACACGTTTTTTAGGCAAATTTATCCCTAAAAAATCTTTGTGAGTTTAACATATTACTGTTGGGAAGATAAGCAAATTGGCGTCGCCAATAGTCGTTTTACCCATAATGCACCGCCTTCGCTGTGCGCTAAGCCAAGCCAGTGGGTATCGCTACATACCTGAACAATCCCTTCAGGCGCTATCAGCCCGGATAGGCGTTGACCAAACAGTAATAGTTTGGCTTGCTCGGCAGTTAGGTGGACCGTTGGATATTCACTTAATAGGCGCGAAATCGGGCATAATAACCGATGCCTGTCTTCTAGCGCCGTTTGTTCCAGGGTTTCTAATGTCACCCCTTCCGCGATATCAAATGTGCCTAAACCGACGCGCCTAAGGGCGGATGCGTGGGCACAAGTACCCAAGGCATCTGCCACGGATTCAGCCAAAACCCGTAAATAAGTGCCTTTAGAGCACCGTGCACGCAGCTGAATACGGGACTCGTCAAAGCCGAGCAAGATAATCTCATAAATTTCGATGGGCCGAGCCGGCTTTTCCACATGCACCCCATCCCGGGCCCAGGCATAAAGGGGCTTCCCTTCATGTTTGAGCGCAGAATATTGTGGGGGTTTTTGGAGCTGAGGGCCTAAAAATTTGGCTAGGGTATCCTGGCACAGCGTTTCCGTTAAGGGGGGCACGGGCAAAGTTTTGATAACTGCCCCTTCTAAATCGGCTGTATCCGTTTGGGTACCCAGTTGAATAGTTAAATCATAGGTTTTATCAGAGCCTAAACCTTCGTCCGCAAAACGGGTGGCTTGGCCAAAATAGAGGGGGAGTAAACCGGTAGCAAACGGATCTAAACAACCGCCATGCCCACCTTTTTTGGTACCCAATAGGCGCATGGCGGTTGTTAAGGCACGACGGGACGTCATGCCAACGGGTTTATCTAAGAGTAAAAAACCGGAGATTTCCGTCGCAGCGGTCATTCTTCAGAGACTGCGACTTTGCGTAACAAGGCATCAATGTGTGCCTCTTTAATCCAACGGCCATCGGTTTCAAATACCAGACTAGGCACGCGACGCATCGCCGGTAATTGCTTGGCAATCAATGTGCGAATGCGACCAGCAGCACCGGTCAGCACTTTTTTAGCAGCGGTTTGTTCTTCAGCTGTCAGTGCTGTAATCGACACAAAAGCCGAAGACATATCTCGAGACAAACGCACGCCTTGAATGGTTACCAAACGCAGGCGTGGATCGCATAAATCATTCTGAACAATTAACGCAATTTGCCGATGCAATGCATCGGAAATGCGGTCACTGCGCGGATAAGAACGACGCATTTTAGGTCGACTCCTTGAATGTAGAAGCGATTTTTACATTCTCATAGACTTCAATCTGATCACCCACACGCATATCGGTATAGTTTTTGATACCGATACCGCATTCCATGCCATTACGAACTTCACTCATGTCATCTTTATGACGACGTAAGGATTCTAATTCGCCTTGGTATATGACCACGCTGTTACGCAATACACGAATCGGCTTACTGCGTTTTACATTGCCTTCAAGAACCATACAGCCGGCAATTTGACCCCATTTAGAAGAGTGAAATACTTCACGCACTTCTGCCAAGCCCAAGATCTTTTCTTGGAATTGCGGTGTCATCATTCCGGTCAACAAGTTCTTCACGTCATCTGCTAGCTCGTAAATGATGCTGTAATAGTTCAGAGAAATGCCTTCATTTTGAGCCAATCTTCTGGCGCCAGCATCGGCACGAACGTTAAAACCAATCACAATAGCTTTAGAGGTCATTGCCAAGTTAATGTCGGATTCGTTAATAGCA
>JAZKAM010000079.1:0-1599 GCA_040389145.1 Pseudomonadota bacterium | reverse complement strand
AAGCCCTTTTAGAAAAAATGAAGTCCGCTGTTAAGGTGGCAGAGGCGCAAGGCGCCGCACCTGAACATTTGTCTGAATGGCAGCAAAAAATTGAAGAGCTGGAAGCAAAACAAAAGCACATAGCTTCACTCATAGCCGAAAAAACTTTGGTTGCCCCGTTTGCTGGTGTGGTGGGTACTTGGATGGCCCCAGAATCTGCTTATGTTAACCCAGGTCAACCTTTGGTTGTTTTACGTGACCAAAGTCAGTGGTTGGTACAATATCGTTTACCTGAAAAATACCGTACTCAAATTGCTGTTGGGCAAGACTTGCGCGTGCGTACGCGTATTTTGCCTGAAGGCGTGGCCGCAAAGGTAACGGAAATTGCACCGGATATCGATCCACAAACCCAAAGCTTTTCTGTTACAGCAGTATTAGCGGAGTCTCATGCGTGGGTGCCCGGTATGCATGCGGATGTGGCGCAAAAGCTGGTCGACCCAAGCTAGAACAATGCAAAGCAGGTGGCTTAAGCCATCTGCTTTGCGTTATTGTACATCTGCACAATTTCCTCAATGACGCTGCGAATCACATTTTCCGATTCATCATCGCCTTTACCATGGGATTTGGCTTGAGATAAGCGCTGCTCAATCACTTTAGTGATGGTACCGGAAGGGTAAAGCATGGCAAGAATGCTTCGTGTTTCTTTAGCACCAAGGCGGGTATAAAGTTCGTTTCGGATGCGCGCGTCATCCGCTGTTGTATTAAAAGCCCATAGTTCAATGGGGCCCAATGTACTGGTGCATAGTTGGGTGTTAATGCCAAACTTAGTTGAGAACTGCGCCAAAAATGTCGCACCATCGGCGCGCGGGCCGTGTACGCGTGAAGTCAGTGCCAGTTGTGCTGTCTCGGATAACCCAAAAATCTTGCTGGACTTTTCAACAGACTGTTTGGGCCCGGCATCCATGATGAAGATAGAGGTGGCAAATTCAACCAGGACTGGATCGAAGTCATCAATAGATTGCGATAATAGACATACCTGGACCTTCCATTTACGACCTTCACGCATATCCACCAATACTTGATCGCGCACGGCTTGCGCTTTTGCTGTGCGGTGAAATTCGTCCATTACAATACGTTTTGGATCTTCGCGGATTTCGAGGATGCGCGTCTTATGGTGGCCTCGGTATTTGATAGGCATGTCTTCTAAGTTTTCTTCCGTTAAATAATAGTGTCGTGCCAATACATAACGTGCCAGCATATACATGATGGCGGTTTGTCGATCGGCCGACTCGCCACCTGTTTTGGCGACTTCATCTAAGTCTAACGAAACAATACGAGAGGCGCCGATATCAAAAGCAGTGACTTGAGACAAAATCGGGAATTCACGTACCGCAGAAGAAATCATGCGACCAAATGCAGTAATTAATGGTTCGCCGGTTGGCGCTACAATTTTTCCATATAAATCTTCAATAGCTTTGGTGCGACAAATCGATACTGTGTCCGCCAACAGTGGCACCGCATAGCGTTGCGCCAAGGTGGCTTCATGAATTAAATTGGCATCAAATAAGGCGTCGGTAATTTCCCACCAGGATGTATGGCTATCTACGGGGAATTGTATCG
>JAZKAM010000078.1:0-6822 GCA_040389145.1 Pseudomonadota bacterium | reverse complement strand
CAAATGATTTTGCGCCCGGCGCAGGGGATGCATAGAAAATACCCACCATCGGTGAAAGAATGGCCGTACCCGCTATGGTAGGCGCAGCAGCTACCGCTGTGGTGGCTGCTGCGGGGGCTGTAGTGGTCATTTGCGCGATGGTTGTTTCTGTAGGTGTACTAGAAACAACCACGGGCGCTAAGTTGGTATGCACCACGGGCTGCGTGGCATGCGCACTGACCCGAATACACACACCATCTTGTTCAACAGACAGTTCAGTAACTTTACTGGATTGTTCGACCAGTTCAATTAACTTTTTAATTGTCCGAAAGTCCATGGTTTCATTACCTCACCGTATTAACAGGTTTCGTCTTCATCGTCAGCTTCAGAAAAGGCGTGCGCAAGGCTGGTGACGGCCATAACAGCGAGCATGTAGCTGACTGTACCGAAACCACAAATAACGCCTTGTGCGATATCAGACAAGTAGGAGCGTTGGCGGTATTCTTCACGCTCAAACACATTACTCATATGTACTTCAACGAAGGGAATTTCGGTAGCCAAAAATGCATCACGGAGTGCAATGCTAGTATGGGCATAACCGCCGGCATTGATAATGATAAAATCGGTTTCATTTTCCATGGCGCCATGTATCGCTTCAATCAATACGTGCTCTGAATTGGACTGCATGCACGTTACGGTGTGCCCATTGGCGTGAGCAATTTCTTTAATATGTGATTCTAGCTCAGGCAATGTGGATGAACCGTAAAATTCAGGTTCGCGCAAACCCAGTAAATTCATGTTGGGGCCATTAATGACCAATATTGACGCCATAACTCACCTCTATTCCAAAAATAATATGAAGCTTAAAACTCCGTTTATCGCTTACTTAACGCTTTAGCTGTTCGCAACGTGTAACGGACAGTCTATCGCAGCCCAGACACTTTAGCCTAAGCCACGTAACGAAAGAAGGAGCATAATACCATTGCCACCGGTTAAAAAACCAAGCACCTGTGCCTTCGCGAGCCGATCTATAAAGTCGACACACTGATTTGCGTAGGCCTTCCCTCTGAAGGGTGGCCAGCAGCAGACAATATGCAGTCTTGGGCGTGACGCTTAAATTCTTCCGTGGTGACCCAGTTTACCAGGGTTAGCTCAGGGTGTGGGGCGCCTTGAGCATCAAAAAATAGTATGTGTGGTGGGCCATATATCCCGTAATGCAGCATCATGGCCATTTGCAAGCCAGTTTGCTGTGTAATATCTACCCGAATCAGTGTCCATCCTTCCAGCGCGTCTTCTACTTCAGGGGAAGACCAGAGTCTGCGTTTGATCACCTGGCAGGTTTTGCACCAGTCTGCCGTAAATTCTAAAAGTGCGGGTTTGTTTTGTTGTTGAGCCTCATGTAAAAGGGTTTGTAGCTCCGTTAACGTTCGCGCGCTTCTGAAAATAACCGATTCTTTATGGTGTGTGTGCGTGACCGCTTGGGTTGGTGACAATACGCTGTAATTACCATGTAGTGCGTAATAGCCGATACCTGCTGCATAAATCAGACACCCAATAATCAGTGGGCGGCTGAAAGCCGCGGGTTGGTAGGTTAAGCGTAGTGCAAAGCCAAGCAGTAAGCTGATCCATAAAAGCGTGGTGTAGGGGCCAAACCAAATGCGCTCTAATAAGGAAATGGATAACGCCAGCAGTAAACCCCCGGTAAGAATAGCAATATGTTCCATCCAAGCGCCGCTGCGTGGGAATACCCGCCGCCCAAACAGCGCAAACAGCAAAAGCGGCGCCCCCATGCCCATGCCCATAGCCCACAACGCCATGCCGCCAATCCACACATGTTGTGTTTCTGCTACATACGTGAGGGCGCCTAATAATGGGGGTGTCACACAAGGGGAGGTAATTAAGGTAGCCAATATACCCATCACAACAATACCTAACAGGCTGTCTTTGGGCAGTCGTTGAGATAATGAAGCAATCCATGTATTCGTATTCAAGCCAGGGAAAGCAAAATGAAAGAGGCCCCACTGGCTTAAGCCCAATACCGCAATGAGCGTACTCATCGGGATCAGCGTGGCAGTCATTTGAAACGCGCCTTGTAAAGACATACCAAGGCGCGCACTCATGATCCCTGCTATCGCATAAGTACAAGCCATGGTTAATACATACACCCCGACAATAATCCAGGGTTGCCACTTTTGTCCCATGCGCGTTAACAAACCAAAGACAATGGGTACCATGGGCAAAATGCAGGGGGTACAAGAAAGCGCCAAGCCAAAGCCAAAAAAGCTTAACAGCACCCACAAGATGTGTGCTTCTAATATATCGGGGGAAAATAAGGGTTTATGTTTTGGGTGCATGTTGATGGCATCAACAGATAAGGTAACCGTGCGCTGAGTGGGTGGATAACAGAAGCCGCGCTCAGAGCACCCTTGATAACTGATGCCTAAATCGAAATCGCCTGAAATCGCACGGTTAATAGGTGCTAATAGGGTGACCACCCCAAACAGGCCGGTGGTTTTGTCGAACGCAGGGTCGTACTTTCTGTGGTCCGCCTGAATGTTGATACTGCCCAATTGAACATGCTCGGGCGTGGATAAGCTGAATTTTTCCTGATACAGATAGTAGCCGGGCGCTACTTGCCAGGAGACATGAATCACGTGTTCTGCATCAACAAACACATCTTTGAGTTGGAATGCACGGTCAACAGGCAGTACATGCTGCTCAAAGGGCAGTTTGGACTGTGCAATAGTAGAGAAGCATACTAAGCCTGTGCATAAGGCAAGCAATAAGGGTTTAAGTATGGCGCTTGCCCAGCAAGACCACACAGCACACTTTAGATCAACGGGAGACTGCATCGGCATTTCCTCCAGAGCTTAACCAGGCCATGTACCCCTGGTTTACTTGTTCGATACCTAAGGAGAGGATTTCGGGGCAGCCATAAGGATGGTTTGCCAGCAAGAAAACCTCTACATCCGAAAACGCCCGGACTGTTTTAATGAGTAACAAATATTCTTGAGCCTGTTCTATTTTGCCCTGCCAACGGTAATGCGACTGTAGGTTGGGTACGATATTGACATACATGGCCAAATGTTCCGCCATCAAGCCTTTAGATAACTGCTCTGCTACCTGCGCGTTTGGGCAAGTGCATATAATGATTCGGGCTTGGGTGGCTTCGACAGTTTTCATATAACCAGGCTCTCCGGCTTAATCCCAAAAATCTGTTCGTATTATCCGTGGGTGGCCAGTCAAAGTCACGGTTTGGGGTAACGCATCCAATAAATAAGCCAGTTGACTGTTTTGGTGTTGAATTATGGCATGTGTGGACCCATGTATTGGGCAGATAGCGGACATATTGCCTGGTTTCGGTTAGGAGGCATGGCCCACCCTGGATTTGGGGGTGGGCCATGCTTGACAGGGCTGGGGAAGTGGATACCATTAGCACTCGAGCCGGGTGAGTGCTAATTTTTTCAACCGCACATTTAGTCACCCGAATAAATAGTTAGGAGACGATTTAAATGACTCAAGTAAAGTTAGCGCCTTTGGGCGACCGCGTTTTGGTCCGTCCTTTAAAGGAAGAAGTAACCAAGGGTGGGATTTATATCCCTGAAACCGCGCAAGATACCCCTGAATGTGGTGTTGTTGTGCGCGTTGGTTCCGGAAAACGACTCGACAATGGCCAAGTGAGTGCTGTTGGCGTTGCGATTGGGCAAAAAGTTGTTTATGGCAAGTATGCAGGGACCAAGGTCAAAGTCGGCGTGGAAGAACTATTGTTCATGCGCGAAGAAGACATTATGGGCGTTTACGAAGACTAAGAGGTAAATTATGGCGAACGATTTAAAATTTGGCGAACAATCCCGTGAATCGATTGTTGCCGGCGTATCCAAGTTAACCCGCGCTGTTGCGGTAACTTTGGGTCCTAAAGGGCGTAACGTGTTGATTGATGGTGGCTTCGGCTCACCTAAAGTCACTAAAGACGGTGTAACCGTTGCTAAAGCAATTGTTCTTGAGAACAAAGCGGAAAATGCCGCTGCAATGATTCTGCGTGAAGCAGCAGCAACTACTCTGGATGATGCTGGCGATGGTACAACCACCGCAACAGTGTTGGCAGAAGCTATTTACTCCAATGCGATTAAAGGCATTGTTTCCGGTATGGATCCAACCAATCTGAAACGTGGTATCGACGTTGCTGTTGCTGCTGCTGTTGAAGAGCTCAAGAAACAATCCGTTCCTTGTGATGCAAAAGCAGGCCGTATTGCACAAGTTGCAGAAATTTCTGCTAACTCTGATCGCAAAATTGGTCAAATCATCTCTGAAGCCATGCAAAAAGTGGGTTCTGAAGGTGTGATCAGCGTTCAAGATGGTACATCCATCTATGACGAAATGGATATCGTTGAAGGTATGGACTTTGACCGTGGTTACTTGTCCCCATACTTCGTCAACAACCAACAAAGCATGACCTGCGAATTGGATAACCCATTCATTCTTTTGGTTGACAAGAAAGTATCGAACATTCGTGACTTGTTGCCTGTGTTAGAAGCAGTGGCTAAGTCTGGTCGTCCTATGCTGATGATTGCAGAAGATGTAGATGGTGAAGCGTTGGCCACACTGGTTGTGAACAACATTCGCGGTATCGTTAAAGTCTGTGCGGTTAAAGCACCTGGCTTCGGCGACCGTCGTAAAGCCATGATGCAAGACATCGCTACCTTGTGTAACGCTACTGTGATCTCCGAAGAAGTCGGATTGACCATGGAACATTGCACCATTGAGCACTTAGGTCATGCAAAGCGCGTTACCATTACTAAAGAAAGCACCATTATCGTTGATGGCGCGGGTGATTCTGAAGAAATCACAGCACGCGTTGACTCCATCCGCCGTCAAGCGGAAGAAGCAACCTCCGACTACGATCGTGAAAAACTTCAAGAACGCGTGGCTAAATTGTCGGGCGGTGTTGCCGTGATTAAAGTAGGCGCAGCTACTGAAGTTGAAATGAAAGAAAAGAAAGCACGTATCGATGACGCATTGCATGCGACCCGTGCAGCTGTCTTGGAAGGTATCGTTCCTGGTGGTGGTGTTGCGTTGATTCGTACCATCGACAAACTCTTGTCTTTAAAAGGCGAGAACCATGAACAAGCCTATGGTATTCAAATTGTTGCTAAAGCACTTGAAGCACCATTACGCCAAATCGTAACCAATGCTGGCGGCGAAGCTTCCGTTGTATTACATAACGTTCGCTCCAAAACAGGGAACTATGGTTACAACGCAGCAACTGGCGAATACGGCGATATGATCGACATGGGTATTGTGGATCCAACCAAAGTAACCCGTTGCGCACTCCAAAACGCCGCGTCTGCAGCTGGCATGTTGTTGATCACCGAATGCATGATCACCGAACTGCCAAGCGATAAAGATGCTGGTGCTGGCGGTATGGGCGGCATGGGTGGAATGGGCGGTATGGGTGGCATGGGCGGTATGATGTAAGGTTTACATCAACCCCTGGCTAAACCATCAGCCGATTCGCTCAAGAGATGGTGGATTTAATTAAGTCTAATCAAATCTAATTAAATTCATCTATTTTCTTTATCGAGAAATAAAAAGGGCCCTAAGTCGGGCCCTTTTTACTTACAGTGCGCTATACTAAACACGGTACGTGAAAGCAAGATGCTTTCATGTGGTGTGGTGGTCCTATAATTAATAAGAGGCCTTATATGTCACGTCGTACATTTTCCGAACCTCTGCTGGTCGGCACATTGGGCCTAATTCTCTTTGTCCAAATTCTAGATGTCGTTATCATGTACCCACTGGGTGCCTTGATGATGAACAGCCTACACTTCAATTTACAAGCATTCACAGTCTTGGTAGCCGCTTATTCCATCAGCGCTGCAGTCGCTGGCGTCATTTTTAGCTTTTTTATTGATTACTTTGAGCGTCGCCGCACATTAATGATAACGATAACCGGCTTTGCTGTGGCAACGCTGTTGTGTGGTTTGGTGCAGACACCCTACGCTTTTCTAATCTGCCGCTGTATAGCGGGTGTGTTTGGCGGCATATTGGCTGCTCAGATACAAACCATTGTTGCAGATGTTATTCCCGTGGAAAGACGGGGTAGGGCAATGGGCACGATTATGACCGCCCACTCGCTTTCGAGTATTTTAGGGATTCCTTTGAGTTTGCTGTTGGCGGAGCATGCAGGTTGGCGTGCACCATTTGTCGCCGTGGCGGTGATCGCCGCATTATTGCTGATTGCTACACATTATATTGTTCCGGTGTTAAACGAACAGCTGCCCAGCAAACAAACGATAAACATGAAAAAAGCGTGTCAGCATTGGGTTTCTGTGATGAGCATCCCTGCTTATCGCGCTGGTCTTTTATTGGGCGTGGCTAACATGTTGGCTATTTTTATGGTCCTCGGACTCTGCGTCCCTTATATTGCCAATAACTTAGGCTTTGGCGCTGCAGACTTAAGCTTGATTTACCTGGTAGGTGGATCGATTACCCTGATAACAAGTCGTCTGATTGGTTGGTTATCTGATGCCTATCATCCAGTTTCCGTTTTTACCGCCCTGTGCATTTTTGGTACACTTTGGATGGCAGGTATGACTGTTTTCCCGCTGTTACCCTTTGGTATCACGGTAGCATATGCTGCTGTACTTATGATGTTTAATAATGGGCGTATTATTTCTGCATCGGTTGTGGTGAGTAAAATTTCCAAACCGGAGAGCCGTGGCACGTTGATGGCCATACAAAGCGCGCTACAACAAATTGCCATAGGCATAGGCGTGATATTATCGGGTCTACTGGTAGAAACAGGGCCGCAGGGTGAGGTCTTGCACTATCCCCGAACGGCAG
>JAZKAM010000077.1:0-4455 GCA_040389145.1 Pseudomonadota bacterium | reverse complement strand
AACTCTTGCCAGCACTAACCAATACATAACCTTTAACCACTGAGGTCATATATGGCTAAGCGAAATAATACCCCAAACACACTCTGCTTCCCAGCTTTTGACAGGCAAAAACCTAGGTCCACTGCGCATTTAGCACAGTAATCACTGGTTTTTTGTTCAAAATTTGTTGGGAGACTCACATGAGTAATTCAGGGAAAGACTACAACCGTCATAACACCGATGCAGCGCGCATTGCTGCTCATCGGAACTCAAAACGCTACCTACTGCTGACTACCGCAGAATTCGAAAGTTTGTACTTTGACAGCGGTTTATCGCCCAGTCAGATCCACTTAGCGATGTATCTCATCTACTTGGTGTACGCTTCTGCTAACCAAAGCATACGTATGCCCATTATGGAATTAGCCAAAAAATTTAGCGTGTCTCGTCAAACCATTGGTGGTTACTTGGCAGCCATCAAAAAGGCTGGTTACATCGATTATGAAACCGATGCCCGCTACAACTCTACCGAAATACGCTACCGTGTCAGCAATGCTTTAGCCGCGCGTTGGGCAACAGAGCCGAACCGTGCTGGTAAGGGTGAAGTTAGAGCAAGCCCAGAAGCAGCATGTTCTGAGCCTCCTTCAGATACGCCTGAACCACCCAAGCCAATAAAAAAAACTAAGGTAGCTAAGTCATCTACTGAAACTACGGTGACGCAACCTGCGGCTGTAACTCCGGTCAGTCCACTGGAATCCGCGAGTACCTGTATAGCGCCCCAGCCAACCCCCCTCACACCCATTCCAAGCATGCCTACGTACATCAACAAGGCACCCATTCCAAATTACGTTCAAGAATTACCGGAGACAGAAGTACGCTTAGAATATTGTGGTCGCCGCTTCCCGATTGCAGTTCAACATATTTTTGGCTTAGTAACCGCTTATCGACAACGCACCGCTGCTTTTTATGCACGCTATCCCGATAAAGCCACGCAAAACAGTTTGTTCGGACAAGTAATGAGTGGTTATAACATCGCGCGCTATGAAGACCAGTTAGTCCTTGCGTGCATTCAATGGGTGGAAGCCTACGAAAAGCGCGCGTTAACGTGCCAATCCCAACCAACAGCTGCGGCATCTACAGCGCCTGTAATCACTTCCCCTGCCCAGACAGAAACGATTACGCCAGTTGCTGTGTCTGTAGCCAAGACAGCACCTGCTTCTCCACCCGCTAAAAAAATCTTTATCCAACCCTTGGCCAGTTTGCCTACAGGGGATGTGTTAACGGAGTTGGTCGAACAGACACTGTTAGACTTGCGGGAACAAAACAAACTGGCCAAGGGTTTATACGAAGTATCGGTAGAACAGTTGGTTCAGGAAGCGCTGTTCTACATTCAACAAGAAAGTGCCCGAACCCCACCTGAGCGTTGGGCCATGGTGCAACGTTTGTGGATGAGTGGTGGATGGACTAGTCCTCGTGGTGCCTTGGCTGTGCAAGCCAAAGCGCGCGAGTCTGCCTGGGCAAATATGAAGAAAGCAGAGCAGGCGCAAGCACAGGTTATTGTTTCGGCTTTAGAAACAGCGGTTGGGTATAACTTAGTACACCGAGTGAGTGGGTAAACCCTAGGCTTGTAGGTACAGCGTTTACGCCAGCTTTTAGTAAGCTGGTGAGTATGGTAACATTTCGAGGTAATTTTTTACTTTCGGATGGTGATTATCGTGAATTTGATGCAATTGAACCCTGGTATTGATGTTCCTCATGACATTCATGTGGTTATCGAAATTCCCAGTAATGCAGATCCGATCAAGTACGAAGTGGATGACACAGGCATTCTGTTTGTAGACCGCTTTATTGGAACGGCTATGCGCTATCCGTGTAACTACGGGTTTGTGCCACAAAGCTTGTCTGAAGATGGGGACCCATTGGATGTGTTGGTTATTACCCCATTTCCTGTCCATCCAGGTTGTGTGATTCGTTGTCGCCCTGTTGGCCTATTAAATATGACCGATGAATCTGGTCTAGATTATAAAATTGTTGCGGTACCACACAGCAAGTTAGGCAGCCTGTATGACCACGTACAAGAAGTTGAAGATTTACCGCAATTATTGCTCGCGCAAATCATGCACTTCTTTAAGCACTATAAAGATTTGGAACCCAACAAGTGGGTTCGCTGTGAAGGCTGGTCACATGCGACTGAAGCTAAAGCAACGATTCTGGCGTCTATTGAACGCTACAAAGCGACAGAATCACAAAAGGACTAAGCAGCTCGACGCTTCAAAAGGAGTGCGATGGGCATAGAAAGAAAATACTTTCTAAACAGCCATCACCGTCTGTCTTATTTAGACTCAGGTGGTGATGGCCCTGTGCTCATCGCACTTCATGGCCACTGGATGGAAGCCACTACTTTTCTTCCGCTTGCTGTCTCATTATCGCCAGAATGGCGCATCATTGCCTTAGACCAACGTGGTCATGGGTATTCTGATCACACAAAAACATACATACGTGACGACTACATCAGTGATCTAGCCGCACTCATTACGCATCTGAACCTCTCCGAGTCCGTTGTCCTATTGGGTAACACCTTAGGTGGAGTAAATAGTTACCAATTTGCAGCACGATACCCAACCCGTGTTCGGGCAATGATTATAGAAGACATCGGTGTAGAAATTTCCGGAAACATTGATTATGCGCTTAACTGGTCGGGCATTTTCCCAACACGCTCCGATCTAGAAAACCAGATAGATAGCCAATTGTTGCCTTATCTACAAGATTCCATACGGGGAACCGCGAACGGATGGCGCCTGGCATTCGATCCTGCACAAACCATTATTTCTCATAGCCATGTTTTAGGTAACCATTGGTCAGATTGGTTGGCATCACATTGCCCTGCATTACTGATTCGTGGACAAAACAGTCGCGTAACCACCCAAGAACACTGCGAAGCAATGATTAAACGCCGGCCAAACACGCAATTGTGCGTTTTAGACGGTGGGCATGTAGTACACCATGCATGTCCTAGTGGTTTTGCTAAAACAGTTCATGAATTTTTAAGCACATTACCAACATAGTGATTTTTTGCTATGATGCCCAGCATATTACTTCTCACACGGAGTGCGAGAAACATGTTGCGAAACAAGTTGGCAGTATTACTCGCCACGTTATTACCCACAATGTTATGCGCTCAGACAATTGACCACTCGGTTGTACCGCTGATGACGCAGGTATCTCAGATTGAGCACATTAATCCAAAAAAATACAGTAAAGAACAATTTGCAGAAATTCGGCAAGCATTGTCTCAATCTTCTGATAAAATTCGCGTGGTTTCCTACAACGTTTTATTCAACTTACATGATGCGAAGCTTGATCCACAGTATCGGTGGCCACAGCGTTTGCCACGCATTGTCGCCCTGATACGTGAAATGAAAGCCGACATTGTTTCTGTGCAAGAACCCTATGCAGAACAGGTTCAAGATTTGTTGGCGCTGCTGGGTGATGACTATGACTTTTTCCCGGATGAGTGTGGCCAGCGCGAGTGTAATGGTATATTTATCAAGCGAAGTCGGTTTGAGCGAATTAGTGGACGCAGCATGTCGATGAAACAGCGCGCCGACACACGTCCATCAGGAAAGTTGACCTTATTACATATAAAAGACAAGAAGACAGGCAATTGTTTCCTGGTGTGTAACACCCATTTGAGTTTCGCGAAAGCAGAACAACGTGCTGCGCAAGCTCACTTTGTCGTATCCCAATTAAAGCCTTACCTAAACACTATCCCAATTTTCTTTACTGGGGATTTGAACACGTTTCCACCGCGTTTAGATTTAAAGTCTCTACCTTTTAACGATGGCGCATACATCGATCGAATTTTTACACGTGCCGGTTATCAAGACGCGCGCACCGTGTCTGTATTAGGACATTTAGGCCCACTCTCTACCTTTACGAATCATGCACAATCTCCTGTGGCCTTTAGCGGTACGGGTACGCCAGGCGTGTTTCTCGATCACATCTATGTCAGTCCAGAAGTTTCCGTATTGATTCATGCAGTACAAAGTGCATTGGTGGATAAGCTATACGCTTCAGACCATTTCCCTGTCTTGATCGACGCTGTGGTTCCTAATAATCCCAAAGCCTGCGCGTGTTCTATTGCACCCTAGCGCCACGCATATATAACGTGGTGCTGGTGCTGTTCACCCATTCGCGTGGCGTTTGGTCGGTTAAGCGGCAAATCAATTCATAAGGGCTGGTGTTAGCATAGCCAGCCACTTCTTCTACGGGTAAACCATCGCCCCAGAGAATGACGGGATCGCCGACCTTAGCAAAAGGTTGTGCACACAAATTCACGGCCAACATATTCATGCTAATTCTGCCAACAATGGGTACCCTTTCACCATTCAATAGCACAGGCGTGCCATTGGGTGCATTTCTAGGGTAACCATCGCCATAACCAAAGGACACCAAACCAATCAATGCACCTTCAGCGGG
>JAZKAM010000076.1:0-1740 GCA_040389145.1 Pseudomonadota bacterium | reverse complement strand
TTATAAAAAGAAAATGTGATAACTTTCCCAAATATTTAAATGGTTCAGACCAGATACGTGCCTATACATGTAGATTGCTCGGTAAGATCAGGGGAAAGAAGTGAACGTCAGTATAAAAAAAAGTAGAACTTGGCAGACAAAGACCATCTATCGACATTTATTTTTGACAACCAGCCTATTGTGCATTTTGATTGGAGGCATACAACCGCTGAATGCCGAAAATTTAGTGGAAAAGCGCCCCTCTGTGACGGGGGATTCAGGGACAACAGCTTCCAGGGCGGCGGCTCTACCGAATGCAAAGTCTGTGTCTATTTGGAAAAAAACCTATCAAAGGTTTTACTTTGGTGCTGTCGGGAATGTAATGAGTTTTAATTATAATCGACGATATAGTAAGGGCGGTCTTTGGTTGGGTATGGTACCGACTGCGCAGTATGATGTCCAGCCAAACAACACGTTCCCCCGAACAATATATACAAGTGAATATTTTTTAGGCTATGTCTGGAACCCTACGTTGTTTTTAGAAGGGAGCAGATTTACTTCACAAACGCAAGCGCAAGTACAGTCCGATGGCAGTAAAAATATAGTGCGGATAGATGGTTATGGATTTGATGTTATTAAGATGCTGCCATTTCCTTCAACATTTAACTTGTCCAAAAAATTCAATGCCCTCTTTGGTCTTGGTATAGAAATGAATACCATATATCTGTATTCAAACAGTGCATTTGGAAATGCAATATGTAATCAGGAAGAGGGGGATATAAACTTTCGTTGGACGGCTGGATTTAACTATGCGATCACCAAGCATATTCTCGTGCGCAATTTAGTGCGCTCTAATCAGCGGCCGAAGATGATACCTAAACTTTATCCAGATGATGAATACTGGATGTATTCGATCGGGTTACAATATGATTTTTAGCACATAATTTCAGTTTAAGAACTTTTATTTAATGCGTTCTGTGCTTTGGTTAAATCGCCAGTAACCAAACCTTCCCATGCGCAAAAACTTTTTTCGATGGCGCCATCAATACGCGCCCGATCTGCCACGCTGGGCTGATTTAATACGTAATCAGATACCTGATCTCTATGGCCAGGATGCCCAATGCCCAGTCGTAGTCGATAAAAAGCAGCAGTGCCCACTTTTTGAATGATATCGCGTAAGCCATTGTGGCCACCGTGACCGCCGTCAAACTTAAAACGGACATCACCTGGTTGTAAATCTAAATCATCGTGCACGACCAATAATTGGTCGGGTGTTATTTTGTAATAATGTAGCAAGGCTTGCACGCTTTGCCCGCTTTCATTCATATAAACGGTTGGCTGTGCTAACCGTAGTACACGGTCTGGCAAGGCATACTGACTTACCTGAGCAGACAATTTGCTTTGGGTGGACCAGCTGCACCGCCAATGCCCCATAGCATAATTTAACCACCAGGCGCCGGCATTGTGTCTGGTTTTTTCATAGGATTGGCCAGGGTTGGCCAATCCTATCACTAACTGAATCGCAGACATATTTAGTCCTTGTCCTTGCCATCAGCTGCTGCTTTTTTATCTGATTTTTCACCATCAGAAGCTTCAGCCGCCTCGCCTTCAGCTGCGGCTTCAACAGCGGGTGCTGCTTCAGCTTCAACAACGGCACGGGGTTCATGAATGGAAATAACGGGGTGGTCGTGGCCTTCACCTTGGTTTAGGACCACAATTTCGACACCTTTAGGCAGTTTAATTTGTGATAAATGAACCACA
>JAZKAM010000075.1:0-5063 GCA_040389145.1 Pseudomonadota bacterium | reverse complement strand
CCCAGCGTGCTTCTCTAGCATCGGCCTTGATTTGACCTGAACTGTCGGCTTTATAGGGCTGACTTAAGTAATACAGGACCTCCTCAACCAATGTGCTAAATCTCTTTTGTCGGCAATTCGGATGCATGCTTCCATCTTCCATCATATCGGTTAATTCACACCGCACCCGTACCGTTAGTGCATCACCTGTTGGTAATGAACCTGCAGGTAAGGGCTGTACATAGTTTTTGCTGTGTCGTTGGGGCAGTGGATTTTGTAATGTTTCACGCTCTACCGCTTCATCACCGCTTGGAGTGACAGTATAGGCAACCGGCGTTGTGTGTTCCGCGTTTGCTGTATTGGCTACATCTAACTGTGCAAAATACCAGTTTGAGCTAAGTTCAAGTTCTGTTTGTTCTTCTGGCGTATAGTCGTTCAGCAAGTCTAGACTACTTGAGCTTGCCTGATTATCTTCCATATACCAGCCAAATGCCGCTGTTCGGTACAATAAAGCATACACCCGACCCAAAATAGTGCGTAAAGGCAAGGTGGCTTTACGCACTATTTTGTTTTGGTCGAAGCAATCATGTTCCTGTATATCAATCAGCGCATCTAATGTATGGGGTAGGTAATGAGGAATAGGTGGGTTTACCAGCAGCTTGGGTAAGCTGAGTGGATGTTGTGTCAAATCCAGGAAAGGTCCTTGCACTTCAAGCGTAGGTAAATCGGACCGTTGTGGCCAATGGCTTATATCACTGCTTTCTGTAGCGGTATAGGCGTATTCAGCTTCTGTGAACTCATAAGGGTGATGATGTGTTGTGACTGAAGTTGGCGCTGTGCTAACCAATACTTCAGCACCTTCGGTTGGTGTTGCTACTGCTGTTACAGATTTTTTGGTTTTTTTAGGTGCAGCAGGTGGGGTAGGTGCTGGTGTAAAATTAGAGGTGATAGGCACAGTAGCAACACAGTGTTCACGTCCCTTACGCGATTCAGCTTGGTGAAACAGCATCTCTTTGTCTTCAGGCACACAGTAGTGCAATTCAGTGGAATGGTCCAAGCGGCGTGTTCTACGTGTGATGTAGCCCAGCGCTTCTAGCTTGGTCAAATTGTCATACAAAGCATCTGCTGAGCCGCCAGCTTCTTCCACCATGTGCTTCACATGCACTTTGACGCTTTGGTTATCATTGACATGACAACGACGGATAATGTCGATCAGTATGCCGCGCTGTGCCCAGGTCAGTCGTTTATCGGAAAAAATGGTTTCAAGTTCCACTTCGGCAATCAGGCAAAACGTGGTGCGTTGACGGGTGTGGTTGATCAACGGCGCAAAGGGATTGGGATGATTAGGTTGGTCGTAAGTATATGCAGTACGCGTCATGGCAGCCTTCCTTTTGGCAAAGTGGGTATCGTGGTCCAAAATTACAGAATCAAAGCGAAACCGCTTCGAAAATGCACATATCGAACATGCCAATCGGTTTTAATGAGGTAAATTTTGTCGTAGAATGTCTGTCAGCCACAGTTCTGATCTCCACATAGGTCAAATTGTTGGTCAGAGGTGAAGTGGTCTTCTATACCCCTTCATCTCGCCTTAGTGCACAGGTTATCTTACACCAAATTATTCTGTCAACCCCCTTTGATCAACATTTTTAAAAGCAGTTCATTTGTGATCTGTTTAGATACTAAAAACTGGTTTAACCAAAGTTATCCACACAATAATTGTTATAGATGTTATATATGTTTAGATTGTTATTAATTCGAACACTGGAAAACCGGATTGCTGATCGGGTTTTTCCGGGTTAGCGATCCGGTTTTCCCGGATCAGCAATCCGGAAAAACCGTTTTATGTTGTACACCTAAAATAAAGGTTTCATAGAGTTATCCACAGGTTGAGGATAACTCTATGACATATCATGTCAGATGTGGTGCGTATGTTTAGTTGACACTTCAGTATCATGACACTTTTTATGAACTGGAAGCTGAGCGTCTTCTTGGAGGCTCAGCTCAGAAGAATCAGAGATTGGATCCGGACTAGATGCCGGTGAAGAGAAAACACTATTGACCAAATCATGCAAAATATAACCATTACCTAAGTCAGAATAGGTGCTATTAGTTTTTTTGGATGCGGTAAGCTTTTTATCCACTTCCCACTTGATGGTAAGCATTGCCTCTATTCTATGCGTTTGTTTTTGGGTAAGCTGAAGTTGGTCATTGCAGATAAGGGCGATAGTACTAATTTTTTTCTGCAGATCGGCGACAATTTTTTTAATACCCTCAGTTGGGGCGGTTTCTGGTTGATCGGAGGGATTGTCGACTGAATGGGTATGATTACTATTAAATGAGGTCCTGGAGTTTTCTAGAAATTTTAATAATATTATCTCATGCATAACATAGAAAGCACAAAGATCCGCGTAAGCAGCCTCAAGGATCTGAGGCGGGCTTTTCTCAGACCCTGTTTCTGCTGTAGATAGTGAATGAACTGTTGATTTAGCAGGAGATCTAGAAATACTAACAGGAGTAATAGTGTGGGTTGTTGAATCACCAAAAATAAAACCTAACGGAGATCTTAAGACTGCCTTAACAGCACGACTGATCCATGATTTTTGGTTTTCCGTAAAAGTTTTTTTAGGATTGCTATCATCAGAACGTTCCATAACTTACCCCTCTATCTACTATAAATTCTGTTTCAAAGAACTTTGTAAAAAATTCCAGGATTTAATGTCACATTAATGCTTGTGTTGATTTGTTCTATTCTGTTCAAATCCTTAATGGTTATATAGCGTGAACGTTAAAATAAATACAGAACGTTTTTTCTTTATTAAAAATACCGGTTATGCATTCATTTACGATATTAGGATATTAGGATATTATATTTCCCTCCTCAAGCAATTTAGAAAAGAGCTGTTGAGCACATGTCAAAGTCAGGACTGTTAGTAAATCTGAACTAACGATGCCCGGAAAACAGAGGTTGTCAAAATTAATCTCTGCCTATTTATACCGGTTATACGGTATTTTAGTACGTGTGTAAATAGATTGTCATATAAAGTTTTCGATGATCTAGCTAAACTAAATTGCCTAGCATTAGAGATAGCAAGTTGTACTTCGAAGTGTGACAATGGGTGAACACTACATCTCAACGATTACATAGTATTACTTAAGCTTTAAAATATCTGTTATTCTATTTCTTATTTGATTAAAAGGTTTTTAGCAGCGGCTGTCAAAACAATACGGTCACCTGAGGCGAGAATTCCTTAACAAATGTACTATCAGTCCAGCCACCCACCATTTTTCAGATGGAAATTTTCTAGCTATTCCCTATAATGGCTCAAAAATTTACGTATTCCAAGTTATCCACAGGCTGATCAATGAACAGCCTGTGGATAACTTTACTGCATGGAGTTGAGTCAGGCGTGCGCGCTGCTGTGTAATATTCAGCTATAGTAGGATCAAAAAAGACTTCACTTAAGTGAGGCCTTAAATCCGTGCCGCAACGACTTTCATGACGTTCGCTGCAACGCGCATCAGTTGAGGCACAGGCCAGGGTAACTTTTTTCCGCCTGAGGCGTCGGCTTCTTGGGCGTGTTTTAATTCATCGGCATACATTTGACTGAGTACGGCACGCGATTGGTGGGCATGGGTAGGCAAACGGTCTAAGTGGTCTTGTAGGTGTTTGGCCACCTGACGTTCTGTTTCTGCCATAAAGCCTAAGCTCCATTGGTCACCACATAAACCAGCTACTGTGCCTAACGCATAGGCGCCGCCATACCAAAAGGGATTTAAGTAACTGCGGTGGGTGTGCAGTTCATCCAAAACGTGGGCTGTCCAAATGAGGTGATCGCGTTCTTCTAACGCAGCAGTCCAGTAGTGTTCTTTTAAGGCAGGCGAATGAGCGCGATGGTATTTGGCGACATATAGGGCTTGGGCGCACACTTCGCCTACATGGTTAATCCTCATCCATTGGCACAAGGCATCGCGCTCGTTCGGCGTTAACGGGCCGTCAAATTCATCTTTTCCAGGTAATGGGGTGCCGCGGTTGCTGGGTGTACCAAAACTTACTTGTAATACGTCTTGTAAGGCGAAACAGCATTGTTCCCAAAGGGGTGATTTTCTTCTCATAACAATCGCCGTTGTTTGACTAAGTATGATTGGTAAATTGTAACATGGAAATACAGTAAGCGCGTGAGGGGGCGGGCATACAGAGCAGCTGTGAGCGCTTTAACGGGGAAAGAGCTATGTAGTATTGGTATTAGTTGTGGTAGTTTTGCCAAAGAATAATAGGGAATAAGTATGCAAACCATGGTTTTTATATTATCCACGCTGTTTTCCGGCTATCTTTCAGAGCGATTACACCAGAAAAATGCATCTGTGCGTACGGCGTTTATTTTGTTTTTTATGCTGATGGCGTCGAGTCTCGTGATGCTCGATGTGTTTGTCTATCATAACCGAACAGTACATGCTTTTGCCGTTAGCCTTTGCTTTGCAATAGCTGCGTCTGCCATCGCGGCTATTGCCTATTACTATTCTCTTAAACGCCGAAACCGGAAAAATACCTAGTGCTCAGTGTATGACACAGCATTGTGTTACGTCAGATAACCGCTCCTTCTGCCAGTCTCTTCAGCCCACGCGGCAATTGAACCTAAGTAAACTAACTTGTAAAGTATCCTGTTTAGGTTGGAATCTGGTTGGCTACATTTTGTCCAATTAAAAGGCAAAAAAATATGCTACAGTGGCACGATTGAAACGAAAAGAATTTAAGGACGAGTTGTGGCCAGTGGATTATTAAATATCTTTAGCACATCCCCTTTTAAGGGCATTCAAGCGCACATGGATACGGTGCATTTGGCAGCAAAATTATTGCCTCAATTTATGGATGCAGTGTATGCCGAAAACTGGACTGACGCTGCCAGAATGAACGCAGAAGTAGTCGCTCTTGAAAATAAAGCAGACGACCAAAAGCGTTACTTTCGGCTTCATCTGCCCAGTGGGTTGTTTTTACCTGTGTCTAGAACCGACTTGGTAGAGCTGTTACACAACCAAGAATGTGTGGCAAACAAAGTGAAAGACATTTGTGGCCTCATTTCCGGGCG
>JAZKAM010000074.1:0-5507 GCA_040389145.1 Pseudomonadota bacterium | reverse complement strand
ATGGTTTCATAGTGCACTTTTTCTTGTGGAATCGACAATTCCGTTATCCAAGACCGAAAATCAAAACGTTGGCAAAACGCCTGCAGCTCAGCAATATTAGGCGTTCTGTGCACCAGGCTCACATATTCTATCGGTAACTGTAAGTCATCCTTAATGGTAACCAGCTGCTTGTAACAGGGTAGTTTAGGCAAGGTTTCGCGCAAATATTCACCCACTTTTCCAGTAATCTCATCTGCATGTGCGATTAGGTTGTCTAATGTGCCATAGGTTTGTAACCACTTCACTGCGGTTTTAGGTCCGACTTTTGGAACACCAGGAATGTTATCTACGGTATCACCTACCAGCGTCAGGTAATCAATAATACGCTCTGGGTACACACCAAACTTCTCTAGCACGCCTTCACGGTCTAATATCGTATCTGTCATGGTGTTTACTAAAGTCAGGTGTCCATCAACCAGTTGCGCAAAATCCTTATCGCCTGTGGAAATAATCACATGTCGGCCTTGCGCTATAGCTTGCTTGGCTAAAGTGGCAATTACGTCATCTGCTTCCAGCCCTTCAAACGCAAGGACCGGAAAACCCATAGCGCGGATCATGTCTTGTAATGGCTGAATTTGAACCGCTAGGTCATCTGGCATCACCGTACGGTTGGCTTTATAGTCCGGGAACAAGGCGTGTCTAAAATTTTTACCTTTGGTGTCAAAAACCACGGCGACATTTTTGGTGTCATGCTCCTGGTTTAATTTTTTTAGCATGTTCATGACACCTAAAATAGCGCCCGTGGGCTCGCCTTGCTTGGATGTCAGCGGGGGTAAGGCATGATATGCACGGAATAAATAAGATGAACCATCGATTAGTACGAAAGAATTGTTTTGCTCTTGTGCCACTTGCTACGCGTCCCCATATTTGCGATTATGAACCTATTCTAATGAGAAGATCCCCATGAGTGAACCAACTTCGGAACGAGAGCGCTGCCGTTATGACCTAGAAGTGGTCAATAACCGCCTGCGCTATCTAGATGTCGATCTCGCCGTCGTATGTGCTGTCACCCATGAAACATCCGAAATTGGGGCAACCCGCATTAAATGCTACAAACTTTATCAAGAAGCCCTGAACAAAGAGCGTAAACTTCTTGAAAGCCGCCTTGCCATCTTAATAGATTTAACAGAATCAGATGGTCGTTCTGGCTCCGACCAAACACGCTTGATGATTGAGAAAAACAGTATTGAAACCCGTCTAATCGCCCACCGTCAAGAAGTAAAACAACTCCGTGAGTTACACATTTCGGCCGACGGGGTCACGATGGTATTGCCCGCCTACCACCTCACCTTCCAAAATACGACCCTACTGCTAAGCTTGCGACCCAAAAATGTCAAAAAACGCAAAGTCGAAGCGAGTACTACCACCGCCACCACGTCCGCGACAAGCGCCGAAAAGCCAGAGGCCGAGCGTCGTCGCAAACGTGCCATGCCAAACGCCAGATTTGGCGCTTAGCGCGGCTCTAACTGGGTGAAGCTTAATACCAACCACTTGGCGCCAGACGTTTTGAATTGAACATGAATACGCGCCTTGTCGCCTGCACCATCACCGCCCAAAATCGTACCTTCACCAAAGCGGTGGTGATAAACGCGTTGTCCAACGGTGTACTCACCAATCTTGGTGCCTTTATCCCCTGAAACTGTTTTTGGCCTAGCCATTGCCCCAGAACCTACACCAGACATGGTTTGTGGTCTCGCCTGCGCTGCAGGGTTGCTATAGCTTTGGTAAGAAGGACGGGCGCTTGGGTAAGACTTGGCGCCGCCGTATTGACCGCTACCATATTGAGGCTGAGCCGCTTTGTTCATATCTACCGTATGCAACAAGTGACTTGGTAACTCTTCTAAAAAGCGAGAGCCCTGATTAAGGGCGGCGTGCCCGGAAAACGCGCGGCGCAAGGAATAGCTCAAGTGCAATTTCTTCTTAGCGCGGGTAATACCCACGTAACAAAGGCGACGTTCTTCCTCAAGCTTTTGCGGATCGGCAGCAGACATGCGATGGGGGAACAAACCCTCTTCCAATCCACCAATAAACACGCACGGAAACTCCAAACCCTTCGCACTATGCAAGGTCATCATTTGCACGGCAGACACTTCTTCATCCGCATTGCCGCCGGCCCGTTCGCCGCCTTCTAAAACTACTTCCGCTAAAAAGTCTTGTAGCTGTAATAAGGGCTCGCCTTGATGCGCTTCTGCGTACTGTATGGCGGCATTTAAAAATTCCTGTAAGTTTTCCACCTTACCCTGAAGCTTTTCACCCGGCAGGTTTTCATAATAAGCATACATACCATGTTGGTGGAACAATGCTTTGACCAAATCAGGTAAGTCACTTTGCTGCGCCTGAAGCGCGGTAATGACAGAAACGAATTGTTGAATCCCTTGCGTTACGCGGCTGGTAGCCGTACGCGCGTAGTGGTGTGCCGCCTCCCATAAAGAGCATTGGCCAACTTGCGCCATAGCACGAATCCCTTCAATGGTTTTTTCGCCCAAACCACGTGCCGGCACATTCACGACGCGGTCAAACGCCGTGTCGTCTTGAGGCATCGCTACCAGACGCAAATAGCATAAAATATCTTTGATTTCAGCGCGTTCGAAGAAACGAAGGCCACCATAAATACGGTAGGGTATTTTTGCTTGTCGAAATACTTGCTCTAGAACGCGTGATTGCGCGTTGGAACGGTATAAAATGGCAATATCTTCTCGCGTGCCGCCATTAGACTGCCACTCTTGAATCATACGCGCGATCCAACGCGCCTCATCCATTTCATCAAAAGCTTGGTATACGCTTACTTTATCGCCAACTGCGCCCTCACTCCACAACACCTTACCCATGCGCTGCTTATTGCGTTCAATTAAGGTATTCGCCACTTCGAGAATGGTTTTGGTGGAACGGTAATTTTGCTCTAAGCGAATCAATTCAGTTTTTGGGTAGTCACGCAGTAGCTGTTGCATGTTTTCAACTTTAGCGCCACGCCACCCGTAAATGGATTGGTCATCATCGCCCACCACAGTCAATCGATGTTCAGGCGTTGCAAGCAGATGTAACCACCGGTATTGAATGGTATTTGTATCTTGAAACTCATCCACCAGAATGGTGGTGAAACGCTGATAGCGCGCCAAAACATCCGGTCTGTTTTGAAAAACCTCTAATGTGCGCAATAACAATTCGGAAAAGTCTACCAAACCCAGTGACTGGCAATGTTGTTCGTATTTTTGATAAATCGCCAATTTGTTTGCAAATTCAGCGCCGGGTAAGTTAGGCACAGCATTTGAGCGCCGGCCTTCTTCTTTCCAGTGGTGAATAAAGCCCAATATAAGTTTTGGGTCATACCGATCTTCATCCAAACCCATTTCTTTAACAAAACGCTTGACCAAGCGGCGAGCATCTTCTGTATCAATGATTTGAAATTTAGGTGGCAAACCACAAGCATCGGTGTTTTCTCTTAAAATTCGGAAACAGATACCATGAAAGGTACCAACCCACATAGCGCCAAGAGAGCCACCTAACAAGTGCTGCAAACGTTCTGTCATTTCTTTAGCGGCTTTATTGGTAAACGTGACGGCTAATACTTCGCCTGAGTAGCAATGCCCTTCACGAATCAGCCACGCAATTCGGTTAACCAGCACAGCTGTTTTACCGCTACCCGCGCCGGCCACCAACATCAGCTGACGTGCAGTAGAAGTGACTGCCGTACGCTGAACGGGGTTAAGAAACGACAAATCGTGCGCTTGCATGGGGGATCCTTATCTAAATGGACGTCAGACCCCACACATGATTTTAGAATTACTGGGGCTGAAAACTTTCCTTCATTTTAGACAGTACCAACACGATACACAACACATACGCAATGGGTAAAATATTCAAAGCAAATTGATAGTCGCTAATATTATAAACTGTTTCAGTTACGCCACTCAGCTTACGTGAGTAGTCTAACAAGTGGCCAATGCAGTACATCAACGTGGTACTACCCACCATGGATGCCATGTTGGCAAAACCAACCGCTGTGCCCACATAGCGCGTCTGATTCACATCTCGAACCGCCACAAAGCACAGTACATAATTTCCAAAAAAACCAAAGGTGAAGAACAGTATGCCGGCAGTAAGGGGTGTTAACACAGGCAGGTATACGATTGCTGCCAGGCTTAGTGCGGCGATCAAGGCGCCAAGCACCATGGGTTTGCGTCTAGAGCTCCACGATGCACTTAACCAACCTAAAAATGGGCTACCAAGGGCTAACCCCAAAAACGTCATAGACGCGACAATGGCTGCTTCAGACTGCGCAAACCCATGTGCATGAACCAAGTAGGGGTCGCCCCACATACCACCAAAAGCATCGGTTGGCCCTGTTGTTAACAAACCATACAGCGCAATCCACCAGTTTTGACGATTGGACGCGACCGCGCGCAAATTTTGCCAAAAGCTGCTTTCCGTTGAGGTTGTGCCATTGTCTTCAGAAATACTGGGGTTCGTGTCTCGAATGAACCACCAGGAGGCAAGCGCTACCACAATGCCCGCAACACCAATAACATTCAGCAAATGGCGCCAGTCCATCCAGTTCAAAGCAAAGGCAATCGGATATTTACCAGCAACAGCACCCAAGGTACCCACGGTTAGCGTTAAGCCAGTTAACAAAGGGAATAATGGGCGTTCAAACCAAATAGCAACAATTTTCATGCAGCTGATAAAAGCAAAAGCCGAGCCAGCGCCAATGAGAAATCGCGCCAAGCAGGCCACGGCAAAGCTGTTGGTGTTGGCAGAAAGGATTGTACTTACGGCGCATAGGAGAATTGCCGCTGTGAGCAGCCGCCGTGGCCCCAAGCGGTCCATCCAGGCCCCTACCGGCAGCTGAAGGCTGGCATAGGCTAAGTAGTATGAGCTCGACAGTAAGCCTAATTGGGTCGCATCGATTTTATAGACGTCAAGCAGCTGCTGAAACATGGCAGAAGGCGCCACACGCAACAAAAACTCGTACAGGTAGAAAAATGAAGCTACCCCGAACATCGCCCACGGTCTATACATACTCACGGATTTTGCGCCCCAAAACAATTAAGCCAACAATCTAAAACCACAAGTTTTCGATTATAGGGAGCTTTATTTCGGAGCGCAACATGCCTATGCACATAAACAACATAAGCAAAAAAGAGGAAAAATAATCAAAAGATTTAATTAACCAACTTTTTATACTTACTCAGGTTTAGGGCGAAGGCGCGATCCTGCGCGTTCGCGCGGGGAAGTTTCGTCAGCCTTTCCAGAACTATGTGCAGGCGATGACGCGCCAGCTGCAGCTGTAGCGTCAATTGATGATCTCATGCTGTCTCGCCGTGCCGCTAAATGCGGCGTGATAGCTGGGCTGGCATGTTCAAGCACAGCGTTCTGAATAAGAGAAGCTGCATGGACAAAAGGGGTGCCCTTGTCTTTCAACTTTTCTTGGCCGCCAGGCATCCACGATAGATCGCTCATCTGTACTTCTT
>JAZKAM010000073.1:482-6844 GCA_040389145.1 Pseudomonadota bacterium | reverse complement strand
CACGACTTCCGTAGCACCTGCAGCGAGCAACCCTTCTAAGTAGCGATCATCACGCGCGCGGACCAAAATGGGTAGCTTGTATCCATGGCTACGATTTGCCTTAAGCATACGAAGCGCGCGCGCATGATCGTCAAAGCAAACGATGAGCAAACGTGCTCGCGAAATCCCTGCACGGTCTAAAATAGTGATGTCAGATGCATCACCATAGTACACAGGCTCTTTAGCAGCTGTGGCTTCAAGCAAGCGTTTTGGATCAAGTTCTAAGCCAATAAAGGGGATCCCTTCAGTTTCTAAGAACCAGCCCAACGTTTGGCCGACACGACCAAAGCCGCACAAAATAACGTGCCGTTCTAAGTCTTCAGATAACTCAAAGAGTTCAGCTTCACCGGGCTCTTCTGTATTTTTTTGTTTTTGGGTGAGCCAGCGCGCCAAAAGCCGGTTGTTGCGGATCACAAAGGGTGCAACCACCATGCTGATGATAATTGAGGCAATAATGAGTTGGTTGATGTCATTAGCGAGAATTTTCTGTTCACTGGCGAGTGTGAGTAAAGCAAAACCGAATTCACCACCTTGCGCCAAGACCAAACCTGTACGAATCGAATTTTTTAAGGTTTCGCCAGTGATGGTCGCGAAAATAACGACAATCAGCGTTTTACCGACAACCAACGCTGAGACAAGGCCCAGAATCCAAACCCACTCGGTGATCACAATGCTCGGGTTTAAGAGCATGCCGACCGTAACAAAAAATAGGCCAAGGAAAATGTCCCGGAAAGGTTCAATATCATTTTCGATTTGGTGCACAAATTCGGTTTCAGCCAATACAGCCCCAGCCAAGAACCCGCCCAACGCCATGGATAAACCAAATACTTCTGTAGACCAGGCGGAGACTAAGACAACCAGCAGGGTGGTGAGCATAAACAGCTCGGTGGAACGTGCAGAGGCAACGTATTGGTATATGGGGCGTAGAAAGCGACGGCCTAGGAATAACAGCAAGACAATCACTGCTGCTGCTTTCACCATGGCAATGGTGATTTCATACGTTAATGAGGCGCCACTGGCTTCGGTAGCCAACGCTGGGACAATAACCAGAAAAGGGATGGCTGCTAAATCTTGGAACAGCAAAATGCTTAAGGCCATTTTCCCATGGGGTAAATGTAGCTCATCTTGTTCCACCAACAGCTTGATCACAATAGCGGTAGAAGATAGGGTCAAGGCACCTGCAATGGTAAAGCCGGCCGCCAAAGGTAGCCCAAATAGGTAGGCGACACCCCAAGCTGCAATAACGCTTAACAATACTTGGAGGCCGCCGAGTTTGAGCAGCGACCGGCGCATGGCCATTAATTTAGATAGGGATAGCTCTAGACCAATCGTGAACAAAAGGAACACAACGCCGAAATCCGCAACAAAGGCCAGTTCTTCACTTTCGGGTAAAATGCCACAGACATGGGGGCCTAGAATTAGGCCTGTGAAGACATAACCTAAAAGCGGGGGTAGGTGGACCTTGCGTAACAGGCTTACGCTGGCAACGGAAAGGGCAAATAAAATGAGGATTTGGTGAAACATCTCGGTCCGCGCCACGTCAACTGAGGAGATAGCGATAGACTACCACAAGGTGCCTAATTTGTATAGAAATCACACTAGCTAACTGTGTTTGGCGGCTGGGTAGGATAGGTATGTTATGATACCCGCCATGGGCGAGTTTGGCAGGCACATGTATGTTTGTTACCCGTCTTACTGGGATATAAATTAGGTGTCAATCGATGAGCAGTAAATGGTGTTTTACGATACAAAAAGCCTGGCAGTGGCGTAAAGCCCTAAAACAGGCGCTATCCAATGCGCATGCAATACCGACATTAACTGCTTTAACAGCAGAGTCGTTGCATAACCGGCACGTGCGGTGCCTGGTGCTGGATTTTGATGGTGTAATGGCCAGTCAACATGAAACTGAGGTGCATCCGGATGTTGCAGCTTGGTTAATGAACTTGGCTAAAGAGTGGCCGTTGACACAAGTAGCGGTGCTTTCCAATAAGCCATTTTCTGTCCGCATCCAAGCGCTAGCTCAGAAATTCCCGGACATTCAGTTCATACAAGGGGTGGCGCCTAAACCATTTCCCATGGGCCTTCAGGAAGTTGCACGTCAGCGCGGTCTGGCTACAGATGAGTTGCTGTTGGTGGATGACCGGCTATGTACAGGCATGTTGGCTGTAACGCTAGCTGGTGCACAGGGAATGCTTGTTTTGTATCCCTATCAAGATTTTCGGAAAAGACCGGTGACGGAAGGTTTCTTTGCGACTTTGCGGTGGGTAGAGCGCGCATTGGTGCGCACTTTGGCGTAGTACGAAAAGGGTGAATATAACAAAAAGGGGCCTGATGGCCCCTTTTTGTTGACGTTAGTCTAGCACGTTATGCTTCTACGGCTTCTTCCATAGCAGCTTGTTCTGCAGCTAGTTCAGCTGCTGTGCTTTTGCGTGGACGACCACGACCGCGCTTGCCTTGTGTTGCTTCAGCGGATTTTGTGGCTTTTTTAGCCTTGGTTTTGCGTACTTTTTTCGCTGTTGTTTTTTCAGCTTTGGCTGCTTTTTTAGCCTTAGGTTGTTTCTTCAACAATTTGGAGACAAGTTTTTCCAATTTGTTCAATACGGAAGCTTGTTGCTTAAGGATGGCGAATTGTTCACGTAAAGCGGACAGTTCTTGGTTAACAGCTGAGAACGCTTCTTGAGCTTCTGCATACGCTGCTTTTGCCG
Source organism: Pseudomonadota bacterium (assembly GCA_040389145.1). Classification (GTDB taxonomy): domain Bacteria; phylum Pseudomonadota; class Gammaproteobacteria; order Berkiellales; family Berkiellaceae; genus JAZKAM01. The sequence continues at coordinate 4,100 of JAZKAM010000073.1, read as the reverse complement.
CTTCTAGCTGGCTTTTAGCTGCTGGGCTGGATTTAGCTTTGACTTTTGCGACCAATTGTACGCGTTTGTCTTTAGCCACTTTTTGCTTTTGTTTTGCTTTCTTAGCGATTGCTTTAACTTTATCGATTTGCTTCTTTACTTTAGCCATTTCTTGGGTGGCAACTGCAGCTTGTTCAGGAATGAAGGCAAGAACATCGAAGTCAAAACCAGCAACGGTTGACTCAGGCGCGCGCTTTACGGCTCGTTTAGCCTTGGCGACTTTTACTTTCTTTTGTTTTGACATAATTATAAGCTCCATTAAATTTAAAGTTAGTGTACTTTTCGCGTGGAAGTATATCCTATATTCCTACAATTTGTTAGCATAATGAAAAACTTGGGAGATAAATGTGCCGTTTGTTGTTACTGAAAATTGTATCCGCTGCAAATACAGCGATTGTGTAGAGGTATGTCCAGTCGATTGCTTCCACGTAGGTCCAGATATGCTGGTGATCGATCCAGATGAATGTATTGACTGTGCCTTGTGCGAAAGCACCTGCCCAGCGAATGCTATTTACTCAGGAGACGAAGTGCCTGCAGATCAACAGATTTTTATTGAATATAATGCCCGTCAGTCGAAAGTTTGGCCAAGCATCACAGAACATCAAGATAGCCCAACAGCAGAAGAGTGGGATGGTGTACCGGAAAAACGTCGTTTCTTAGCGGATTTGGAAGTAGAGTAAAGACCCTACGTCATCCATGTTTTTATGGTTTTGGACGGCGAACGTTGTTGTTGTTCACATCCTGATCGGTCTGGGATTGCCCTGGTGTGTGTTTTTGAGCTGGGGCACTGACGGTGTAGGTGTGGCTTCTGTTTGTCTGTTCGGCTAGCTTTTTGTCATTGCTTAGTCGTGCCCGACACAGCTTCACTAAAATTTCTTCTGCAGCAGTGCGTTCCGCAAAGCTGGAAAATGAGCTACTAAATCTGTCTTGCTGTGCTGAATAATCTGTGGGATGACCCTCAAGCGTGTCGAGCGCATCTGTAAAGACTTCAGTTGTGGGGGCAATTCTCGAATATAACGACTTAAATTCTGCACTGTTGCCCAATATTTTTTGAAACGCTTCATAAACAGAAAAATGGCCTAAAGCCGCATAATCAATCAGCTGAGTGTAGAACTCGTTCTGTAATTCATTGAGCATGCCTTTGTTTATATCTGGCGCATCAAAAGGGCGTTTATTGAGAAACATGCTCACTGCCACGCCTAACGCACGGACTTTTTGTTGAGCAGCTTCTAGCTTAGACATTAACACTTCTGAGGAGCTTTCCTTAGTCTGTGGCTCAGATGTGGGCATCATGGCGCAGCCTCCTCTTGTAGTACATCTCTGTATTTAGTTAAGGCTTTTCTTGCAACTAAGTCAAATGTAAAACTTCCATTTTGACGCAACGCCGTTATTCAGAATGAGGGATCTCGCAAGCGCGTGTGAGCATTTGTCCATTGTGGTGGCGCGCTTTGTCGGAAAACACAGGGGACAGTAGCGTGCAGTTCTGTTTAAGTATCTGATTCTAAAGTATTTTTAATTTAAGCTTGTCGGAGAAGACGTTTCGGGTCATCTAGGTCGCTTGTTCCCAGTTTTATGGCTTGCTATGCTGCTTTCTGTCGGCAAGTTGAAGGAAATGGCCATGGCAAGGATGCCACCTGTGTCAAGGATGATGCGGGAGGCCAAGCTTGTTCGACTCACTTGGCGTGTTTTGTAACAAGCCGCGCGACTATTATTCCAGCTACGCCCACAAACCCCATAAACGACCATCCTGCTAGCGGTAATCCAAACCAGTAGTTAGATTCTGATGCACAGTCGGTTGCAGCACCTTCAACAAACCATTGCATAAATTCCCACCAAGGTAATGCTTGGAACATCACTTCCCAGCTGGCGCTGCACCGCACGGCGGTCGGGTCTACAGGCAAATAATGTAACGCCAGTTGCTGTCCCGCCGTGCAGATGCCGAGCAGGCAGAAAAAAAGACCTATAACGTCGGCTATTCGCCGACCCTTAAGCCATAGCGCAGCCAAAGCAAAGACAATAGCCAGTAGCCCGAACAGAGCGCGTTGTATTAAACACAACAAGCATGGGTCATAACCAAAGTGACCTGACAACGCCATGCTACTCAGCAAAATTGCCAAGCAGAGGGCGCTATTGGTCGCAGAATTCAGATACGGGCGGTTCATTGGGGTGTACCTTCAATTCAAGTGAGCCTTCAAAAACGGTAGTGACCGCACCAATCAAGTGGACGCGTTCATGTTCCTGATCCCACCGGATGGTTAAGTGGCCACAGCCTGCTTCGACAGACAAGACAGGTTGTGCCGCCAATTCGCGTATGGCGACGATGGCGGCGGCGGAAGCGCCAGATCCACAAGAAGGGGTTAAGCCGACGCCGCGTTCAAAGGTGCGCACTTTGAGCCGTTGCGCATCTATGTGGTGTAGGAAGGTGAGGTTTATGCCATCAGGAAACCGTGGGTGTTGTTGTAAGCGTTCACCCCAAGTGGCCAGCAAATTCTCATCAATGGTTTGCTGCAGAATGACACAGTGGGGGTTACCCAGATCGACAAAATAGGCCATCGGTGCGTTGTCCCACAAGTTGGGCAAGGCTTCATAGGCTTTAGGTGTGCCAAGGCAGACATCTATCATACCATCGGGTGTTGCTACGCCCTGAATGGGGCCCGACAGGGTTTCGATCAACAGCATGCGTTTTGGGCAAAGACCATGTTCGTATGCAAATTGAACGGTACATCGGGCCCCATTGCCGCATTGCCTGGCTTCAGAGCCATCTGCGTTGTAAATCTTTAACCGAAAGTCATGCTCAGGAGCTAGAGGCGGCTCTAAAATCAGCAGTTGGTCGAAGCCTACGCCAAAGCGGCGATGGCCTAAGTGCACAATGCTCTGGGTAGATAGCGCGGGGATGCTTTGGCGTAGGCCGTCAAAGATCACAAAGTCATTGCCCATGCTTTCCATTTTGGAGAAATATACGGTTTTACTTGGATACATCAAACGTTTGCCCCTGGTTATTTGCATTGTTCGGCTCCGGCAATCGTAAAGGACCATACTGTCCACAGCCAGACAGTGCCAATAAGCACAATAATCCCAAAATACGATGATGCATGGTACGATACCTCGAATTGTCCTGTGGAACAGTGTACTGCAATTTTTTAGAGACCTAAAAGCATTGACTCAAATTTTTCCCTATACATTCAAATAATCACACACCGAGGTAACGCACCATGCTGGCATATGAAACCATTGAAACAGGCAAACCGGCTGATACGCTGATTATTTGGTTGCATGGCTTAGGTGCGGATGGGTTTGATTTCATGCCTGTGGTGCCGATGCTCAGTTTATCTTCTCGTCTGAAGGCGCGAATATGCTTCCCCCATGCACCTATGCGTCCCGTTACCTTGAATCAAGGGCATGAAATGCCTGCATGGTTCGACATAAAGGAATTGACACTAGAGGGAAGGGATGATGCGGTAGGTATGGCAGAAGCTTGTACTTGGATTGATGATTTGCGTGCTAAGCATAGTGACATTCCGGATAACCGAGTAGCGGTTGTGGGATTTTCCCAAGGTGCGGCATTGGCCTTGCATTATG
>JAZKAM010000073.1:0-472 GCA_040389145.1 Pseudomonadota bacterium | reverse complement strand
TTATGGGTTGCGCGCGAAAAAGCCTGTGGCATGTATTGTTGGGATATCTGGGTATTTGCCCTTGGTGGCTGATTATCCGCAAGCGTTTTCTTCGACCGCACAAAAGACGCCCATTTTACTGTTACACGGTGAAGCCGATGCAGTAGTGCCCGTTTCGGCCGCCCACTATAGCGTGCGGCATTTGCAAAAGTTTAAGTGCAACGTGCAGTGCACGCTGTACCCTGGCTTAGGCCATGAAGTGGGCGTGCCGCAACTTCAGCAAATTGGCAACTTTTTGAATACGACATTGCTCGCGACCAAATAGACAAAACCAAATACTGTCTATTTATGAGGTTTTGGCTTTTTACCGCTCATTTTGTTGTGATCGCTTAATCCTGTTCGGATATGATCGAAACGCAATGTTGGTTCAACACCAGCGAGAGAAAATTCCTTACCAAAGGTGGTGATTTCTTTTACACCCTCTGTTTCTCGA
>JAZKAM010000072.1:3423-3732 GCA_040389145.1 Pseudomonadota bacterium | reverse complement strand
CCGGACGATCTGAGTGTCCCATTAATGGACTATATCTCTGCTGAAATCGGCAAGTATTTTATTATCCCCATGTACAGTCTGATTGCGTTTATGAGCTTGTTGCTTTGGAAGGGACATGTCTTAATGCAGTTCACCAAAGTGTACAGTATGCAAAGTCTGGTAAAACAAGAACAAGAAAATTGGCCCGCCATTGCACCGGTTTCTAATCTCGACTTGGTTGCGATCGACTCATTGAAGGGCCCATGGGCCATGGCGATGACGCCGATGCAATTTTGTAAACGCTACAAATTGTTGGAGCTCGAGCGTGTG
>JAZKAM010000072.1:277-3413 GCA_040389145.1 Pseudomonadota bacterium | reverse complement strand
CGTGTGCCCGATCCTAAAGCCCTTTGGCGGGACGAAGGGATGTGGCAAATGAAACTCAAAAAAGAACGGGCGCAAATCGTATTTGTTCGGCAGGTTGGTCCATTATGGACCGGGGTAAACGCCCTAAATGACTATACTAAAGCATTGTTTGCGATATTTGCTGCCCGTATTGCACATGATACTGAGCCAGCACGCCAACTGTTGTACCAAATGGCGCGCACTTATGCAGAAGGTGAAATAGACTATACCGGCACCTTGCCTTTATTGAAGAAGCATTTCAAAAATAAAGCGGTGCAACGTGTGATTCAGCGGCATGCCTATGTGTATACCATCATGGCAGAAATGCTGGCGTTGGCGCGGACGGATGGTGTACAAGCATCTGCAGACTTTTTGTGGTTGAAGCCGACGGATCGCGTACTATGGTACATTTTGAATTGCATAGGGCGTCAAACGGTATTTTGTGAAGTGGCAGGTATTTGGTCACATTGGATCTTTGAGCGACAACTAGGACGCTCTATTTCGGTACCTCAAGTCGATTGTGCGGTGGCAGGATTAGAGGCGGCCATGGCTAAAATTAGCTATGTGCCTACGGAAAAAGATGAGGAAGAGCACGAAAAGACAAGCCAGAAGAAGGACAAGGACAAAGAAAAAGCACCGATAGAAGACAATGAAGACATTATTATGGAATAGGGCTCGGTAGTGGCAGATAATATTCGTGGTCTAGAAGAGAAACATGAACATGGTGCCAGTGAGGTCGCGCGTGATACGCGACCGCTTGGTATACGTGTTGCTGAATTTTTAGGCAATCCCACCTACGCTTTATGTATTCTTGCGGGCTTTTCCTTTTTGGGTGCCATTAAACTGTCGCTCATTGACGTATGCTTTTTGTTTTGTTTGGGCGAATTTGCCTTTTCCTTTACGCGAAAGCAAGTGTTGCCCTTTCGATTACCTAAAGTGGCAGACCGGATGGATTACAATGATGTGATTCCCGGTACCAATACCCCAATGAAAGCAGGGGGTATTTTTCACCTGGGCAATGAGCGTAACACCCAAAAAGAATTATGGTTCAATAACTCTGACTTACGTACCCATATGTTAATTTTCGGCTCTACCGGTAGTGGTAAAACTGAAACGTTAATTGGATTGGTATTCAATTCCCTAGTTCAGGCCAGCGGTTTTATTTATATTGACGGTAAAGGCGATAACTCACTGTACTCGAAGATATTTTCCATGGTGCGTTCCATGGGGCGTGATGACGATCTATTGCTCATTAACTTTATGACAGGTGCGCGGGACGTTATTGGCGCACAAAAAACACGATTATCGAATACCATGAACCCTTTTGCGCTCGGCTCTTCTTCTATGTTGGCGCAACTGGTTACCTCCTTGATGGATGATAGTGGTGGCGGTGGTGGCGGTGATATGTGGAAAGGTCGCGCCATCAGCTTTGTTGAATCACTGATGAAAATTCTTTGCGCGATGCGTGATGAAGGCCATATTCTTATGGATGCAAACGTGATTCGTAACTACTTTTCGCTTGAAAAGCTCGAGCAAATTGTGTGCGATCGTCGTTTCCCCATAACGGAAACCACCTCTATTCCCTTGGATAATATCGATCCGGTCGTGCTTGAGCCAATCACCAACTATGTCAATAACTTGCCAGGTTACAATAAATCGAAAAAAGGTAATCAGGCCGGCGAAGTGCGAGAACAGCATGGGTTTATCACTATGCAGCTCACCCGAGTTTTCGGCTCGCTCGCGGACGTTTATGGCCACATTGTGCGTGCCAATTTGGCCGAAGTGGATATTAAAGACGTGGTGTTGAACCGTCGTGTGCTGGTTGTGCTTTTGCCTGCCCTGGAAAAATCACCAGAAGAATTGTCTAACCTAGGTAAAATTATTGTAGCCTCCATTAAAGCGATGATGGCGGCCGGCTTGGGTGATGAGGTGGAAGGGTCCTATCAAGATGTGATTCTGCGTAAACCTACCAATTCTCCCGCACCTTATGTATGCGTCATGGACGAATATGGGTACTATGCCGTTAAAGGTTTTGCTGTCGTACCAGCACAGGCCCGTTCTTTAGGTTTTAGTGCGATTTTTGCCGGTCAGGATTTACCTGCCTTCCAAAAAGTATCAAAAGAAGAAGCGGCTTCTATTGTGGCGAACACCAACATTAAGATTTGCATGAAGTTGGAGGATCCGACCGAAACGTGGGATCTGTTTAACAAAATGGCGGGTGAAACGTACTCTACCAACGTCAGTGGCTTCCAAGTTGGCTCAGGTAGCATGACGAATAACTATACGGATACCCGTAACGCATCCATCGATAAGCGCTCACGTATTGATTTGTTGGATTTAAAAGACCAGCGTGAAGGGGATATGCATATCTTCTTTCGATCGCGTATTGTCCGAGCCCGTTCATTCTATGCTGCACCAAAGCCAGTCAAAATGATGCAGGTCAATCAGATGATTGGCGTTGAAAAACCTACGGATGAGTTGTTGCTCTTATTTGATCGCCGTGTAAAACGATTCCATCAAGTATTCCATGCATTACATTTTGTGATGGATCCTTCGCCTGAAAATGAAGATATCAATACATTGCGCGCTGCATTTTCAAAAAATACCAATGTTCCTCTGGTGGAAGCAGCCGCTGCTGCCTTACTCGGGTTCTTAGAAGTGGAAATCAAACGTCAACGCGAAGAGAATGCTATTGCAGAAGCGGAAGTAGTGAATGAATTCAGTGGCGAAGTTAGCTTGTTCACACCAGTGTATGCCGCACCTGAAATGTATTCGATGATTGGTGAAAGTGATATCCAACGGTTTTGCGCGCCGCTGGCCATCAAGAGTAAAACACTGCAGTCGATGGTACACATCCACCGGCTGTGTGGTGTGCCAGAAGCAAAAGCACAAGAGTTTTCAAAAAATCTGGTCAAAGAGTTGGAAGATGTTACACTTTTCCCACCAACTGTTACCTTCCCACGTGAGCCACAATCTGTATTAGAAGACCTCAAAAAGCTCATTGTAAGTATTGGGGGCGAATCCTATGCGCCACTCGTCAATTCTTTGACAGAAGAAGATCAACAGCAGGGTTAACCCAGCCTAAAGAAAATAAAGCATTGGCCGATAAACCGCACAG
>JAZKAM010000072.1:0-267 GCA_040389145.1 Pseudomonadota bacterium | reverse complement strand
TAGGTGCTTTTATGCGAACATCACCTGCACAAACCCCAGCCACCAATATCATTAATCAAGTTCCTGCAAACATGGCAAAACCAGGGTGGATGTCCGGTATTGGCTCTTTTTTTAATAGCATGAGAGATCACGATCAGCGCGCTATATTTTTCGGTCATGCCAGTAATAACCAAGTAAAAAGGTATCATGACGATATCATAAAATTCTATACAGAGCATTATAAGACAAAGCACAGGGCCGAGTTTGATGCTGCCGAAGCAAAAGCAA
>JAZKAM010000071.1:2301-2685 GCA_040389145.1 Pseudomonadota bacterium | reverse complement strand
GTCTAACTGTGCACACAGGCGTGACACCTTGGCACACGGGACACCCGCTTCTACGTAAATACCACCATCCGACAAAGCATTTATTTTTTGCAACCCTTGCGTCAAAATAACGGGGCGTCGCTGCAACCCCTGATCGCTGACCAACAAATTACTGCCTAAGCCCAACCAAAAAGGGCTTTCTTCAGAAGTATTGGCTAAGTACGCTGCTAAATCATCAAAACTTGCAGGAACATACAAACGTTTGGCGGTACCACCAATACCCCAAGACGTTAACGTATGTAATGGCACATCTGCATATTCGGTGCCGGGTTCAAATTTGCTCATACAACCGCTGCTAGGGCCTCTCCATCCACGGCTACTGGCACAACACCATGCGTACTCATG
>JAZKAM010000071.1:1329-2291 GCA_040389145.1 Pseudomonadota bacterium | reverse complement strand
CATCAGCACGTGTGGCAATAATTCAAGCCAAGCATCATAACTAGGCACATGATAAGGTTGTAGCGGTGATTCTGCGCATACACCATCCATTAAAGCCTGCGCCGTAACGCCAGCAATGGGGACCTCGCGTGCACCATAAATATCCAAAACCATCAAACAATCCACCTGCGACAAAACCGTCGCAAATTCATGCATCAGCGCGGCCATACGCGTATAGCGGTGTGGCTGAAAAACCCACACCAGGCGACGCGTTGGCCACGCAGCGCGTGCCGCTTGAATCGTTGCCTGAACTTCAGTGGGATGGTGACCATAATCTTCAATCAACAATACATTTTTTATGTCAGGCTTTTTAAACGCAAGTGTCCCTTGCAGTTCAAAACGCCGCCCGACACCAGAAAACCCAGAAAGGCTACGCTGAATCACTACATCAGAAATACCCAGCTCTGTGCCCAAGGCAACCGCTGCTGTGGCGTTATAAAGGTTATGTAAGCCTGCCAAGTTCAAGGTAAGTGATAAAGGTGCATAACCATGAGGACGATAAATAACGCACGCTGTTTGACAGCCCACTGCTTGAACATCCGTAATACGGTACCCTGCATCAGCATGCATACCATAACCAACATAGGGGCGGTTTAATCCTGCGCATACATCCCGCGTGTGCAAGTCATCCCAGCACACAATAGCCAAACCATAAAAAGGCAAGCGCTCGAGGAATTGTACAAACACACGTTTGAGTGCATCGAAGTCACCATTGTAGCGCTCTAAGTGGTCACGATCGACATTCGTCACAATGGCGTATTGTGGCTGTAGAAATAAAAAGGAGGCATCTGACTCATCAGCTTCTGTTACCCAATAATCACCGGTACCTAGTGCTGCATTGGTTTGAGTTTTTTGTAATACGCCACCAATGGTATACGTAGGGTCAAGTGAGGCATCACGCAACAAGGTGGTGATTAAACTGG
>JAZKAM010000071.1:0-1319 GCA_040389145.1 Pseudomonadota bacterium | reverse complement strand
GGGCCAGCACCGAGGCGACCAGACTGGTGGTCGTGGTTTTGCCGTGGCACCCCGCAACGGCAATACCACGATAATAGCGCATCATTTCCGCCAGCATTAACCCGCGTGGGACAATGGGGATAGATAATGCCAAGGCCTGTTGCCGCTCCACATTGTCCAGAGAAATATCCGTGGTCACCACCACATCGGGTGTACCCACATGGCTAGAATCGTGCGGTCCTAGAAAAATGCGTGCGCCTTGCGCACGCAAACGTGCGCACAACGTGCTGTCATTCAAATCAGAGCCGGTCACGTGATAGCCACTGGCCAATAACAACGCAGCTAGGCCGCTCATACCCACGCCACCAATGCCAATAAAATGCACCGTACGCACAGCACCTAGGTTCAATTTTTTATCCAACTGTTTTAATAAAGGCAAGGCATTCCCTTGCTGCAGATTCTGTGGCATTTAAAATCGCTAATTTCCGCGCGCATACTGACATACGGCCTAGTGTATCAGGATTTTGCATCAAGTCGCGCAACTGGTTTGCAAGATTCTGGGCCGTAAAATGTGTTTGTCGCCACACCAAAGCCGCACCTTGCGTACCTAAGTATTCGGCGTTTTTCATCTGATGGTCATCTGTCGCATAAGGATATGGAATCAAGATACTGGGCAAACCTACCGCCGCCAATTCAGACACAGTCATGGCGCCTGAACGCGCAATCGCCAAGTCTGCCCACGCATAGGCGTCCGCCATTTCTTCAATATACGGGGCAGCCTTTGCATCGACGTTGAGCAATGCATAGCGCTGGCGCACAGCATCGCAGTCTTCATAACGGGTTTGATGCCATACTTTCGGGCGTAGTGCGATGGGCAACAGCGCCAGCGCTTCTGGCACAATTTCATTTAAACGTTGTGCGCCTTGACTGCCGCCAAAAACCAACACATGCTTTAACGCATGCCGGCCTTGGTAACGCGCACGGTTCACAGGCACCTGCAATACTTCTGCACGTAATGGGTTACCCACACACCGTGTTTTGGCCGCATAACGTGCAAAGGTGTCTGGAAATGCTGTCAACAACCGGCTGGCTAAAGGTGCCAACAAACGGTTGGTTAACGCAGGCACGCTGTTTTGCTCATGAATAACTAAAGGAATGCGGCTCAAGAATGCAACCAAACCCGCAGGCCCTGCCACATAGCCGCCCATACCCACCACTAAATCTGGTTTAACGCGGCGAAAAACACGCCACGTTTGAATCACCGCACGCAGGGTCAAAAATGGCGCCAACAACAGACGCCAATCGCGGTCTTGTCGCCATTTAGGCACATCGATGATAGA
>JAZKAM010000070.1:2887-8255 GCA_040389145.1 Pseudomonadota bacterium | reverse complement strand
GGGCCAATGGCGTTGGAAAAAGTACATTACTACGCGTACTGGCGGGCTTGTCGCCGGTGAGCCAAGGTAGCGTCACCTGGAACGGTTTTGACCGTATCGCACTACCATCAACTGGCGCACCCGTAGCGTATGTTGGGCATCAAAGTGGCCTATATACCAATTTGTCTGTAGGGCGTTATCTAGAGCGCCTCATCGCTTTAAACCCACACACCAACACAGCGGCTGATAAACTTCCGGGCTTATTAGAGGCCAGTGGCCTAAAAGGGCTAGAGCAACAACTGTGTGCTGCCTTATCCGCAGGTCAAAAGAAGCGCTTGGCTTTAGTTCGCTGTGTACTGTTGGATTACCCTGTGTGGCTATTAGATGAACCCTTTAGTAGCTTAGATACTGCAGGCCAACAATGGCTCAAAGGCGCTCTTGAGCGGCATTGTGATGCTGGGGGGCTGTTGGTGTATACAGACCATCAAGCGGTATTTCATAGTACCGCCTGTTTAGATTTAAGCGACCACACAAAAATAGACGCAGATGTATTCTCCTTGGAGGCATGGGATGTTTCGCTCTGAGCTTAAGAGTGCCCTAAACCGGGGTTCTTCTGCTTTACCTGCCTTACAATTTTCACTCTTGGTTTTGGTCTTATTTGTATTGGGCTTACCGTTAGGCGGGCAAATTGCCGCCTTATTGCCTGTGGTACTCTGGGTTGGATTGCTGCTAAGCGTCATTTTATACCTCAATCGGGCACTACAAGACGAACATGAGGACGGGTTTGTTGCCCAACTTTTGTTGTCGTCCAAACCTACATGGGTGCTCTTAGTCCAACAGTTAATTGGACGATGGATTGGGTTTATGTTGCCTTATACTGCGGTTGTGGCATGCCTGTTATTTGGTATGGGGTGTAGCGCTGTAGAGGCACTTGGTTTGTTACTGGGGTTATGGATTGGTAGTCTTGCGGTATTCGCATTGGGTAGTGTTGGTGCGGCGTTAACGGTCTGTGTTCGGCAAGCATCCTTACTTTTACCGGTCCTATTATTGCCTCTGTACGTGCCCACACTGATTTTTGCTTGCCATTACAGTTACGCTGTACTCAATCATGAAGGCATAATGAACCTTTGGTTTTTTTTATTGTGTGCGGACACCGTATTTTGTTGTACCATTAGCCCATATTTTATGGGGGCAGCTTTGAAGGTCAGTCAATGGTAGACACACGTGCAACACACATCCAACGTATCGCACGCTGGTGTGGTACCTGGTGTACTGCTTGGTTATCACCTAAGTATTTTTTGCAACGCGCGCCGGTTTGGTCTCAGTGGACACAAGTCGTGTTACTGCTTAGTTTGGGTTATGGCTTGGTAGGTGGCTTATTTTTAGCACCGGCAGATTACCAACAAGGGGATGCGTTTCGCATCATTTACGTGCACGTTCCGTGCGCGTTTTGGTCCATAGGCTTGTACATAGCACTAGGCATGTGTTCACTGTTGGTGCTGGTCTTCAATATGCGTGTGGCAGAAGCCATTGCGCGCGCCATCGCGCCTTTAGGTGCGCTGTGTACATTTTTAGCACTCGTGACCGGTTCATTGTGGGGCAGGCCGATGTGGGGCACGTGGTGGATTTGGGATGCACGTTTAACTTCTGAATTAATTTTGCTCTTCATCTATGGTGGGTATATTGCGCTTTATCAAGCCATCCCTGAGCGAAGGGCCGCCAGCCGTATTGCCCATTTATTTGCAGTGCTGGGGTTAATCAACATTCCTATCATTCACTACTCCGTGTACTGGTGGCAAAGCCTACATCAAGGGGCAACGCTCAAATGGACAGAGCCGTCGCTCATCGACAGCAGTATGATGTATCCTTTACTGTCCATGATGGTTGCGTTGGGTGCTTATAGTGTTTCTGTGGTACTACGAAACGCTGCACGTACACTTGCCCAACAAAGGAAAGTAGCGCAAGAGGAGCAAACCCCATGGCAAACCTAGCAGAGTGTCTACAGTGGCTGCAGATGGGCGGCTATAGCCTTTATGTGTGGCCTTCATACGCCATTGTATTGGGTGGCTTTACCGCGCACTGGTTTTGGCGATGACCCACAATCAACGTTACCGACTTTTTGCAGCGTTAGGCACATTAGGTGCCGCTGGCTTGTTCATTTTCTTTATTTTGAAAGCACTGAGCAGCAACATGCATGCTTACGTTACCCCCACAGAATTGGTTGCCCAGCCACTAGGACGCACAGTACGGTTAGGTGGCTTTGTGGTTCCTGGCAGTATACAGCGCGATGAAACAGGGCAAGGCAATATTTCTTTTCAAGTGCGCGATGAAGAAAATAGCATCACCTTGCACTATACCGGCGTATTGCCTGATTTGTTCCGCGAGGGCCAAGGTGTGGTGGCGCTGGGCCAAAATACAGGCACCCATTTTGAAGCCACACAAATATTGGCCAAACATGACGAAAGTTATCGACCACGTACCAGCGCCACGCAAGGAGCCAGCTAATATATGTTGATTGAACTTGGGCATTATTTGGTGATATTGGCTGCCGTGCTGTGTATGAGAGGGTGTCTATCAGGCGTCACGCTGCGTACTGAAGCAGTTACTCAGAAGTGGCGTGTCACACTGGCGACGGCCTGTTGCGTGGGTGCTTTTCTGATACTCATGCAAGCGTTTTTTACCTTAGATTTCTCTGTACGTTATGTGGCAGAGCATGCGCATAGCCAATTGCCTTGGTGGTATCGTTTAACCGCGCTTTGGGCGGGCCATGAAGGCTCCATGTTGTTATGGGGTGTTGTATTACTGGGATGGCTCACAGCATTTGCTTGGCAGACACGATTTTCAGTGTCGCGGAATGATAGCGATAGCGACAACGAAATTGCTTTCTATGCGATGGTTTTACGCATTGGGCAAGCGATTACCGGTGTCTTTCTGATATTCATGCTGTGCACCTCTAATCCTTTCTCACGTTTACTACCCATGCCTGCGATAGAAGGTGCAGACTTAAATCCGCTGTTACAGGACATTGGACTCATTATCCATCCGCCCATCTGGTATATGGGGTATTTGGGTTTGTTTATGCCGTACTGTATTGCGTTAGCGGCGATGCTGACGAATACGCAACATCAACCCTTAGGTGCACGCTTACGTCCATGGTTATTGGCCAGCTGGTCATTTTTGACTGTGGGTATTGCATTGGGGAGTTGGTGGGCTTATTACGAATTAGGTTGGGGTGGCTGGTGGTTTTGGGATCCTGTAGAGAATGCCTCACTGATGCCCTGGATTATTGGGTTAATCCTCATTCATGCGCTCATACATGAACAAGTAAATACCTGGTATCAACATTGGGTATACGGTTTATCCATATTGGCTTTTTCCTTTAGTGTGCTGGGTACCTTTTTAGTACGTTCCGGGATGATCAGCTCGGTACACAGCTTTGCTACGGATTTAACCAAAGGGCTATACCTGATACTCATTTGGGCTGCGTTGATGGTGGTGGGATTTGGTACGTTATGGTGGAAACGAGCTGGATTCTCCCAGAAAGGCATAGAAAATACAGGAAGACTCATCGTCGATGCTGAAGAAGAAACAGAGGAAAAAGAAGAAGAAAAGAGTAACAATCACCCCAAAAATTCCACCAACAATATTTGGCTAAAAGGTTTGTTTGGCGCGGAATTGCTGGTATTCCTGATGCTCATGGTGATAGCCATCGGCACATTGTACCCACTATTTTGTCGTCTGTTGTTTTCAGAAGAGTTTTCAGTAGGCCCGGCCTATTTCCAGGACATTCTTAAGCCCATTGTGGCCGTTTTATTGATGCTGATGGTGTGTATTCCTGGGCAAGCAAAACGCTATGCAGACATGACAAAAAAACAGGGTACGCAAAGCGGAAAAGGTAAACACAGCAACCAAAAGCGGTTTAGGGGTCGCGCGCTTTTGGCATTGATTTGTGTGGTGTTGGGCATGATGATCATCAAGATGATACAACCACAATTAAGTATGCTGAGCATATGGTTATTTTGTTGGTTGTTGATTGCCTTGTTGGCCAGCCTAATCGCCGTATTACCCTGGACCGTACGTTTGGCACACATCAGCGCCTTAGTAAGTCTATTGGCCATGTGGGTCGATGGACAATATGCGGTTTCAAGCATGCACCGCCTGTTGGTGGGTCAATCCGTTACGGTACAATCTGAACGATTCACCTTGGTTTCTCTGACCAAAGCAATGGGCCCCAATTATGAGGCGACTCAAGCAACCATACACTGTACACCAGCACAAGATGTACCCCATGGAAAAGTAGGTGGCGGAAGGGAAGTATTGCCTGTAGCAGAGGTGGTTGTTCGTATAGAAAAAGGGGTTTAGTTATTCCCGGAAAAACGCCATTACATGCCGCGGGATTTAACGACTTCCGAAGTCGCTTTATACCCCAGCCTGTGGTGTGACCGTTATGTAGCAATGGGCGATAAGTATGCCGACGGCAGCTGGTCTTTTAACATCCAACGTAAACCTTTGGTTCGCTGGATTTGGTTGGGTGCCCTAGGGGTTGCGGTAGCGGCGATGGCAGGTGCGATTGGAAAAAACAAGAGAGTACCAACACCACCATCAGCGCCCACCATGATACAAAGGAAAAATTTGCGCCATGCGTAAATGGAACAAGAACCTAAGTGCGCTGGTGCAGCCTCTAGTCGTCGGTGTACTTTCATGCGCCGCGTATATGGTTTTAGGCAACTCTTCTGGCGTTTTAGAACAGCGTGCTTTATCAGATACATCGTACGCCATTGTTCAGGCACTACAACACCATACTGCACAAGATCGTGACGGTTTGTGGCTTAGTTTATCCGAGTTATCTTCACGCATGCCAAATTACGCCAGCACGCACGAAAAGCTCGGCGACATATATACGCACCTTAAAGCATACCCGCTAGCTTTGCATGAATACGCGTTGGCCGATAAGGCGGATGTGGCTGTTGCTAAAACAGATAAAACAAACAAGACAGCTGTAACAACAGCGCATATTGCCACGAAGCAGGCGCGTGCGGTCAAATACTTGAATGTCCGGTTTCTTCAGGAGCAGGGCAATGTCACAGCAGATATGTATACCTTGCTCCAGCAACTGGTAACACAAGAGACGGAAAGTCATCCATTGCCTGAAGTGCATAATTTATTGGCCATTCACGCCTTCCAACAGCAAGACTATGCAAAAGCCATGACAGAGTGGCGCACGGTATTTCAAAACTTAGAAGAACCAGAGCTCGGCGAACACTTAAAACAGCTCATTGCGCAAGCGCAGTTTCAGTTGAACATCAAAGAACACACTGAAAATGAAGAACATAAAGAAAGTCTGAGAAATCTAGAAACACGTTCGGTAGTGAAAGTAACCATCCAAGGT
>JAZKAM010000070.1:0-2877 GCA_040389145.1 Pseudomonadota bacterium | reverse complement strand
TAGAGCGCCACAACCTGGAGAGACCTTGTATGTGGCGCTTTGTAGTACAACAGAAGGGCAAATGCCTTATATTGCGGCGCGCGTACCTTATACTCAAGAAGACATGACCGTATACTTAGGTGGCTTGAATCAATTACGGCCCTGGCCAGATGCAACACACCCCTTAAGCCTGCATGCCAAAATTAGTGCTGGCTCTGTCGATGATGAAGGCGAGGCAAGCAGCTTGAGTGTTCAACTGCCGAACAGCTACAATGCAGAATACCGTATCCCTATATCCACACAGGAGTGAAGATGACCAACCCTAAAAAGACGTGTAAACCGCTGGCAGATGACCAAGTCGATGCCATTGCTGCCGTTGTCCTGATTACGGTTTTTGTGGCTTCAGTAGTGTACTACCTGGCAAGCATTCCTTCTTAGCAGGCGGACCGTTGCTTCGAAGCTCTGCCTCACGATCGAGGTAGGCTTGCAGCATGCGAGCAATGATAGGAGGGTTTGCTGTTCTGATGCCTATGGTTGGTAACATGGATGCGTCTTGTGTTGACGCGTGTGTTACCCTGTCGACCACAGCCCTTAATTTTGCTACATTTCCCTCTAAAGTTGGCATATCTTCTGGGGACACTCTCTCGACAGTGGCAGATTGCGGCATTGGTTTTTGAACAGGCTCAACAGGATCCTCTTGCAGCGTTCTGGCTGCAGACTCACTCACCTCAAATTTTAAATCTATCGGTAAAACAGTATTGCTACCTACGAATTTTAGCATTGCGGATAGTGCCACCATGAATTCCCGGTGTTTGCTTAAAAACTGAACCAACGGGTATTGCTGCTCCATGATGTAACGTTCAGAAACCAAATCAGGTTGATGATCGCAAGTGTCATTTAATGCCACTACAGCACGTATACAGTCTGAAAACTCTGACCGAGCAATTTTTAATGCCGTGCCAAGCGCAAACTCTTCTTCGGTCGAAAGTTCAGATTCAGATTTAGATTTAAATTGGCTTAGGTTGCTGCACAGATCATCTTCGAGCGCTTCCAAAAGCTCTTTAAGATGGCAATTAAATGGCTCTATAAATTTTTCATAGAAATCTTCGGTCACGTCAGGGACATCCTTTTTAACCAAGCTACTAAAAGGACCACTGTACCAAAAACACGAGACCCGCCAATCAAACAAAGCAGCAGATAGAAAATATAAATTTTTCTGGATGCGTTCAAAAGCCGTTTGAAATATTTTATCCTTCTCAAATTTATTCTTAAATGTACCGCTCAGAGCAATTGATGCTGGGCGATGTGGGTAGACAACCCTGACTAAAGCCTTTTTTGGTAGCACTTGGGAAAGGACTTGCCCTCCATTCAATTTGGATCGAGCAAAGGACGCTAAAACAGGTGCTGCAGGGGTTGTTGGTCTTGTTCTGGGCCCACGCTGAGGCGGATCTGAATGAATCATACCTGATGCGTGGGCGGGCAATGTAAATGTATCAGAATCACTGCCCTGATCGCCATGACGAGACCCCGGGTAGAATGAAGAAGATCTCAGCGCCGCCGCTTGTTCACGCATTGTTCTAACTCTATCTAAAGCAGCAGTGGTACGTGCAAGCGTATCAAAAATACTGACTGATTCTATTGGGCGATCCGATTCTGGTTTGTCATCAAGGGCAGAATTAGAGCTGCGTTGCATAAAAAGGCCTTTGGTCAAAACTGTCAAAATAAGGGTGTAAAAACGGGCGGATTCTATCATGCTTTTGCATTTTTTTTATAATTACTTGAAATACTTATCTATGCTGCAGCGTGTCTATTTGATCGAGCAGTTTTCATTCTGGTTGACTTTTTGTCCAAAAAAGAGCGATCCTCGAAAGCGGGCAGGCAGAAAAGGGATGACAACGTGCACCATATTAAACGATGGGTTTATTTAGCGCTCATGATATCAGCCACCCCCTCAGCATACGGCTTAGGCACCTTTTACTATGCCCCTGCCTTTGGTGCGTCTAATGACCAAGGTGTGTACAACTATCACTCAGATCCCTCCACCGTCCGTTTCCAAGTAGGGCAGAACAGCGATGCAGCAAGCCGCCTAAACTATCAGTTAAGCGTTGGTTACGATCAGGACCTATGGTGGGGTTTTGTGACTGGCCTACACGCATCTGGGGGCCAATATGGTTCTAGACGCCTCACCGGTGTCTGGCACGTCACCAATAGCACCTTTACGGGTGAGCTTGGTCATTTGACCCTCAAATACACCGGTGCAGAGGCAGGCCTACATCTCGGTTTCAAAGCATTCAAGAAGCACCGCCTAGATATCATTGGTGGTAAGGCAGTATTGCGTAACCAAGCCGTGGTTGTCTCAGGCCAACACATGGAAACCACCTTCCTCAGTGCCTACAGTCGACCCACATTTTTTGGGGCCGCTTATGAGTATGCGGTGTTTAATCAAGTAAGCATTCAGCTATCCTACGCGCATTACCCTGGCAGCCCCGTAAACAACTATGTACCCGCGGTCTATACAGGGGGACAAGTGGTGCAACCCAATGCGGTACCTACCTTGAACCGCGCCTTACTTGCCTTAAAATTTAATTATTAAGCCAGAACAGCCAGCAACTGAACACTAATGAGGTGAAGCAACTATGTGGGACAACATCAAAAGGATAGGTTTGACGGATAGCGTCAAGCTGGCACGCTTAGTGGGTATAGCGACTGTTATGGGATTATGTCCTTATGCTGCACACGCAGAATGGCTGGATTGGAAGTTAGGGGAAATTTATATTGGCTCTGCTGCTGGGGTATCGCACGTACATCAATCCAGTAACACCAATCTTGCCATCAGCAGCCTGATTACCACAACAGGCACCCAAACCAGCTCCCAATTTGCCTACCGTCTTTTTGGCG
>JAZKAM010000069.1:0-2982 GCA_040389145.1 Pseudomonadota bacterium | reverse complement strand
TATTTTGCACATGTAAGGTTGCGCGCTCATATTTGCGCGCATAGACTGGGTCTGTTGACTCTGAAGCATTCTGAAGTTGCGCCATAGTCAAAACAGGCGCGCTCAATAACACCGCTGCACACATGCCGCAGACCCAGTTCGATACAGTTTTGTTTATAGCTTGGTTTTTCACACACGCTCCAAGCTTAAACGAATGGAACGTAGGTTTTGGTTGTTTTCTTGTTCTTCTGCAATGTCGACATATTTCAACGTGCACTTAGGTTCACTCATATACTGCATGCTTAAAATTCTGCGTGCACACTTTCCCTTTGGCGCCTTGGATAAGCGATATACTTGACCATCAGGCGCTTTAACCAAAACATATACTGCCTCCCCATTACTATCGCCACTTACCATGCCCAGAAGTTGCAGTGTTTCTAGTGAAAAAGCATCCAGCGGGTCATATAGTTCACATGTTTCATCGATTTCATCACCTATGCTCGTTTTTTGGGCCATTACTGGCTTTGGTAGGGACCATTCGAATGGATTGCGCTGAGGTTCCGCTTGGGTGATGACTAATGTCGAGCTTGGCTTATAGTCTTGCATGTTTACGCCATTTATTTTGTCTCCAGCCAGTTGTGCCGCCTCTTGGTAATGCACGGTGCCCACTAGCGTCAGCTGCAGTTTAGGGTTTACTGTGCCTTGCCCACGCAAAGGCATTAAGGAAAAATCTTGTACCACAAAAGCACCCGGCATCTCGTATAACCCCGCCATAAATGAAAGCAAGGCACTGTACGCGCCCTCTACCGCAAGTTCAACAGGCGCTGTTCGAATCTCATGCTGTGGCAACGCTGCTGGTTTTAAGCGAATACTTCGTAACGTTAACCCTTGTTTCGCTATCATCATCGATACCTGCGTCACCCAATCCGTTGATTGCGTTTCGCAGGGCAGCAGGTTCCGGCGTTGTTCCCAGGCTATGGTCAGCTGGTTCATCTCATCTTCAAGCGCTTGCGACGTGCATGCCTTGGCGTATTGGCTGGCGTGATTTTTGTTCAGTACAGCGATATTTGCTGTGACTTTGACAAGAGCTTGCCTTGCTGGCCGCGTGTACAGCACACATATAGCTACCCACAGGCATACCGCAGCAACGATATAACACACCCATTGCGCCTCGCGCGGCCAGCGGTCCACCTCACGAAACCGCAAGTCTAACCAGCCTACCGCTTGAATACTTGTTTTAAACCGATGAAACATCGGATGTTTCCTGTGCCAATAGCTGTAGCTCAATCGTGAATGCCACACCTTCTTTTTGCTGTGACTCTTTTTGTATGTTCTTAAGGTGGGGACGGATGAACATATCGGCTCGTTGTGTTAGCGCATGCAACCATTGCGCTACAGATTGCGTGTCACGCGCAACACCGCTCAGCACCACTTCAGATCCGCTTCGCGTACATACAGTTAGCTGAACATCGTCTGGGATGGTGTTAGATAGTGCGGCCAGTACATGCAACATATAAAATTGTGCGGCATCTGCTTGCTGCATTTGGCGTATTGCCGCCCTCAGTTTGGCTTGTTCTTCTGTTAATCCCTCTGTTTTTTTTATTTGCCCCTCCAGCATCGACACTTCCTGCGCTAAAGTATTCTGTATTCCCTGTTGCACAATGCACTTTTGGTGAACCTGCTTCATTTGCATGTATGCAAGTAATGCCGTAATCGTCATAGCACCCGCCAATTTCGTCCAAAACATTGGAACACCGAGCATTGAGGAGGCCTTGCTTGCACATGCCTGGTACAAACGATGTTTTGACGTTAAGGAAATGGACGTGAGTGGACGGTTTCGTCGTTCAAACCATCGGATCCAAGCATCCATCATGCGCCTAGACGCTGCGGCAATGTATATATAATGGTACCTGCCACATGTACTGGTGGTCGAACGGTTATCTACCACCAAGTCTTCCCATGGTCCTATGTGTAAGTTTTCAACAGCAATTCGGATTTGAGCATCTCGCTCATCTATTTGTAAGATACGTGGCAGGCGCAGACAAAAAGTCTGCGCCTGCTCGTGCGGTATAACCAGGGCTAAAGCACTGTTTCTTTCACAAGCCTGTAGTGCCTTTTCAAGTAGTTCTGCATGTATCCGTGCATCCAACCAATGTGCATGCTCAATATTAAAATCACTGTGCGCAACATACGTCAATCCTTCGCCTCGTTGCGTGGCGATGCTAACGGAGTGTGCGTTGACGGTTAAACGCGTGATAGGGTTAATGATCCACCTACATTGGTTAAACCACTGATTCAATCGCTGCTTCAACCGTTTAAGCATCACTACCTCACCTCTGTGCGGCGCATAGGGTATCATGTGTTTGCTGCAGTACAAGCAAACAGCAGCCCGCATCGCGTCGTTGACGCGCCTGCGGCTGCTCTATAAACTTTTAAGTTAGTTAAGGGAAAAAATTTTTCCGCGCATGCTTAGCTCAGATCGGTTGCAAGAGGTGTAGTTTGAAAAGAGTTGTTTTTTTCGTAGTCCCAGACATAGCGCAAGACCCACGCGCTGTGCGTCTCTTTCATGCGCTGTGCAGCGCCATTAGTCAAATAGAAGTAAAGAGCAATCTCAGATTTTTTATCGCCACAACCGATAAAAGTGCAAACAAATACCCCGTGCAACCTGACGGTACAGAAGCAGACGGTCCATTAGACCGTCCAGCAGTGTATGACAATCTTAATGTTCAATTTTTTCAGGATCAGGATGCACAAGATTTCAGCGCAGAAACACTAACGGTTGTAGGATTTGGCTGTACTACCCTTGGCACTATCCTCTATATAGCTGAACGGTTGAAACGTCGGTTTCATAGCACCGAAGTTTCATATTTGACCGATCAGATTTTTGATCAGGTTGATTTGCAGTCGGCATTGAATACGAACGTTAACATCATAAATCCCTTTCCTCTGCAACCATCCGAAAAAAGTGAAAGAATACAGCGCCGCTGCCAAGAATGGTTTCTT
>JAZKAM010000068.1:0-3894 GCA_040389145.1 Pseudomonadota bacterium | reverse complement strand
ATTGGTGCCTTTGAGTAACACCTTTTCACCTGGCTGTATATTCAGGTTAATACGCGGCACAATGATGCCACCATTTGGTTTGGTAATCACTAAATCACGTACAGTAATGCTATGTGATTCTGGGATATTCTCTCGACCTGTAATCGTATCTAAATGGTCATAGAAAGTAATCAGCCGCTTACAAATCGCTGCCCATTGCACAATTTCCTGGAACTGGTCTCTGAAGAATGCAAAGGAATCTTCTACTTTCAAAAATGCATAATGGATTTGCATGAGCTGGCCAAAATTCACCATACCCGCAAAGTAGATGGGTGACGCCAAAGCAAACGAAACGACGGTACGCCAGTTCAAGAACAGATTGTTCAGTGTAATAATTTTAACCTGGTAGTTTAGTCGCTTATAAAAGTTTTGCATGATTCGTTGGAAGGAAAAGTCTAGGTTACGCTCTTCAATGACTGCACCATGCACCATCGCGATGTTTTCACGGTATTCCCGTACGCGCATCAAGCCATAGCGAAAGTCAGCTTCATATTGTTCTTGGATAAAGTCTAAACTAACCAGCTTTCGTCCCACCCAATACACTAATAAGGTCGCCAAGATGTCATAGCCTAATGCTGCCCATAATAAATAGCCCGGTATGGTGATGTCATGCTGTTGCACGTGAAAGGTAAATGCTGGCGCAATACGCCACAAAATCAAGCAAAAACTAATGGCTACCATCAGCTGGTTAATTAACGCCATGACAATACCAATCGTTTTATCTGTAAAGTTGGCAACATCTTGGGCAATACGTTGGTCAGGGTTATCCACTGTGTCTGGCAAGAGGCCAATTTTGTAGAACCGCTCGTACAAGAACCAGTCTTTCACCATCTTTGTGGTTAGCCAACGTCGCCATCGGAAACTGAGTACAGAAGATGCCACCACGTAGATAATAAAACTGGCAATAGCGTACACAACCAAAACAGCGAAGGTAACAAATGCACCAGCAAACGCAGCTTTGTCATGATTTTGAAGGATGTTATAGAAGTCGGTGATCCAATAGTTGATGCGTACCATCGCATCTACTAAGGAATAAGACATGCCGATGGACAACACGAACAGTCCAAATGCCCAAGGCCAGTCCTTTGATACCCAATAGGGCCGTATGAATTGCCGGAATAGTCGACCTAACATGTACCACCCTTTCCACATAACAAACAGCATAGGATATACCCCATGCTGATGCGATTACTCAAGTATTTTACTGGCGCAACTACACCATTATAGGCAAGTTATGAGAACTTTGGCTATTCTGTGGATGTGTAGTTAGAGAGCTAGTCAATTTCAAAGTGAACCCAAAATCAAAGGAGTGTCTTTTATGAATCGTACGTACAAACAATTGAAAGCAGGCTTTACATTAATTGAGTTAATGATTGTGGTCGCCATTTTAGGGGTGTTAGCAGCAATTGCAATTCCTGCGTATCACGACTATGTGGTACGTGCGCGTGTTGCTGAACTGATTAACGTGGGCAGCGCCGCTAAAACGGCTGTTTCTGAATTTGCCCTTACCCACCATCACTTTCCAAAAAATGCGGAAGAAGGTGGATTCAGCTTAGTAACCACCCATATGATCGACAGCATGCAATATGATGGCTCAACAGGCGCCATTACATTACATGGCTCTGAAGAACTTGGCGCAAACTTATCTATTATTTTGACCCCAACGATGCACCAAAATACCATTTCTTGGGCGTGCAGCGCGACGGGCGAAAAGAAATTTGCACCAGCATCCTGCCGATAATCCGGCGATCGTAAAGAAGGCGGCTTTTAGCCGCCTTCTTTATTTCAAAAGGTAACATTCCGAGAGATGACGTTCCGAGAGACAGCCTTCAGCCCGCCTAACAATTAGCGATGCTTGATCCTAGCGGACGGTTTATGACCAACCTCTGCCTGCATGTAATCATACGCCAATTTAAGCAGTTCATTTTTGAATTTAAAAATCCTTTCTCCTGAATCAGGGGATTCTTCACTTGTTGAAGGCGAGCGTTTTTTTGAACCACTTGAACGACCACCTGTTTTAAGAAGTTCATCTTGTGTTTCAAATGCCAGTGTCAAAAACTTGTCCTTAAACTTTTCTTTTAACAATGATATTCTGCCCAAAGGTTGTTCTTGTTCACTAACCTCTTCTCCACTCCCAGCATCTGACGCGGAATCTAAGCCTGACTCAGTAACTTTAGACCAAACCAATACAAAGGCCTCGAACTCACTGATTTGGTTGGCTGTGTCTTCTGAAATAAGGACACTAGGGCCAGCTTTGTCTTTTGCAGTACGCGCCTTTATCCAAACCTGATGATATTTACGAAGCAATTTGACGAGATGGTCTAGGCCAAAGTGTTCATCAGATTTTTTTATGCTTTGACAAAAATCTTCTATTGCTTGATCATCGTCTGCATCATTCAATTCACCATATAGATCGGAATCCGCTTCTTTTAATGCTTGCGCTGTTTTCAGGAGTGTACCCTCTTCAAGGCCCTGTTCTTCTGTATAATCTTGCGTGGCATTTTTTGCCGTTCGAAACAAATCAGTCCTTTGCTTTAAGCCCACAAATAATACTGGGGCTTTTCCTTGAGGAGGAGTGTCACCACGTCCTTGTCTTCTCATATGATTTCTCACTTAATGGATGGATGATAAATTGTCGCACATTATCCACAGCTCCCTGGTAGGTGTCAAACTATCCGAAGCCTTCGGCTTCGTCTCTAACCCTCTTTTTCTGTTGCCTTCCGCTCTTCATTCTTCTCATCAAATACGCTATTGTCGCGACACAAAAAACAACACCTTTAGATGATGATGCTCAACGACACCAACCTACTCGACCAAGATGCTTTTGTGGTGCATACAACACAAGAGCTGTTGTTACAGGCAACTCGTGTCCATGCGTCGGACATCCACATAGAAGCCCAAGAACACCAATACCGTATTCGCCTACGACAAGACGGCTTGTTACACGATTTACGCACCGTACAAAATACCTTAGGCCAACGCATGATGGCGCGTTTTAAAATATTGGCACGATTGGATGTCTCTGAACGACGATTACCACAAGATGGCCGATTTCGTTTTCAACCGGATAGTGCCACATGGCATGACGGACGTATCAGTACTTGCCCTACTTTGTTTGGTGAAAAATTAGTGATTCGGCTATTAGATCCTCTTTCCATTCACGGGTCATTGGATACGTTAGGCTTTGAATCGCTACAACTTACCCAATTCTTACACGCCTTAGAGCAACCCCAAGGGTTAATATTGGTCACAGGGCCAACCGGTAGTGGAAAAACTTTAACACTCTATACAGCGCTTAGCCGCTTGAATACACCCCGAGTAAATATCACCAGTGTTGAGGACCCGGTTGAAATTCAAGTGCCGGGTATAAACCAGGTCGCCATTAATCCACGTATTGGCTTAACTTTTCCAGTGATATTGCGTGCACTATTACGCCAAGACCCGGATGTTTTGATGGTAGGTGAAATTCGTGATGGTGAAACTGCCGAAATTGCGATACAAGCGGCCCAAACGGGTCACTTGGTGTTATCCACAGTGCACACCAACAACACAGTTGAAACCATCACACGATTATGCCAAATGGGTATTGCTCGTTACCCTCTGGCCACCGCGTTGTCGTTGATTGTGGCACAGCGCTTGGTACGACGATTGTGTTCTACTTGCAAAGTGCCACTTTCACCGACATTTCATGATGCTGCGCCACTTCCCCACCCCCAATGCGATAGTCCAACACCGCCCACATTTTTTAAACCCGTTGGCTGTGCACAGTGCCAGCTAGGTTTTTCTGGGCGCATTGGGTTGTACGAAGTGCTACCCATCACACCTACCTTACAAGCATTGATATTTGATTCGGTT
>JAZKAM010000067.1:0-6725 GCA_040389145.1 Pseudomonadota bacterium | reverse complement strand
ATGTACATGCGGCGCGACATGTAGACGCGGTGCTGGTGCTGCTGCAAAACGCACTGTGGCTGGACCTGGCGCTGGCATATGATGAAAATGGGGGGCGGCTGGGCCGCCTCTGGCAACAACTAGTCTTTTCATATCAATCTCCAAGTAAATAAGGTTATGTTAAAAGCTATTCTACGCTAAATGCGGTGCGGTTATTAGTATGTATCGCAACGCGTTGCTATCGTGGCTTGTGGGCATTATTAGGCGCCGCATTACTTTTCGCTACTAAGTTTTCAGTATCTTGCTGACTTGGTTGGTTTTCTGGTGAAAAACCTGCGCTTTGCGGGGGTGCAGTGTCGGTGTCTGCAGCATCGATAGGATCATTACTGGCATGCTTATTCGCTGAACTAAAGAGTGCAATAGCTCCGTGTATAAATAAAGGAGCAGCTAAGCATACGCATACTGTACCCCAGGCAAGAGCTGCTGCACCTGTTGATAAAGCAAGCAAAAGTGCGCCAGTAATTGCGAGTGGGGTTGCAAGCAGCACCAATACAAAGGCAGTAGGTAATGGCCCGATATAGCTTTTGTATTGACGTGGGAAACCATCTCGTGCAAAAAATGTGGGCCACCTTGGATAGGAAGTAGCTCGATCTTTGGGCATAAAATACCTCTTATTGTTATGTTCACTACAGGCAGATTTTATCTGCCTGTGCGATTTTTTGTAAATTTAGTCTAGGCGGGTCGGGGTTGCGCTGTATTTTCTGCGGCAGCAGTATTTGCTGCTGGGCAGTTGGCGGCATCATTTTGAGCTGCAGGGCGGTTATCTACAGTTGCTGGAAAACCTGGAGCCGGATTAGTTTGCTGAGCCGGGTCTACTGCAGCTTGTTTTTCTGCTTGGCGCTCTTTATGAGACTCAATGCCGAACAAAATAAAATGTGTCGCGCCTAACGCAGCAAAAACACCTGCGCAAACGGCAAAAAATATAAACGCTGGGCCAGCTAAGACTGCAGCCAATCCGAACAGAGCGGCTACACCTAATCCAACAATACCTAATACAAGGCTGCGAATTTTAAAGCTCTCAGCTGTTTGTCGGTTATAGCTAGGCAGTATCAACAACAAGGCCAATTTAAACAGTTGAACTGCCAAATAAATCAATAAGATGCCGCGAACAGTGTCACCGCTACTATGTCTATGATGTACAGCAATTACTCTTCCACTTGCTCTTCCGCGCATGTTTTCTCTCAAAATAGATGGCTAAAACTCATGCGGGAATTGTACATTAACTAAGTTAGCGTTAGCAAAAATAAGTTTGTGTTTGCGCGATTTTTAAAATAATGTAAGTACAAGTTAATTGAAGTTTGTTAACTATGTTTAAATTATTTCTTTTGTTTTTCTATATTTACTGGCAGGTTACAGCATAGCTATACAATGATTGCACATTGGTTTGACTCGTGCTGGCCGCTAAAATTTTTGCATCTTCTACGCTGATGTAGGCGGTTGAATTAGTCAGCGCATTTGCAATGGCGGCACAGGCGGCGTGAGAATTATCCGCAATAGGTTGCCCACTGATGGTATCTATGAGCAATGCACTGCCAGTAGTATCAGTGCGCACGCCAATGGGAAAACCTAAATTATTCATTGCCAAGTACACCGGGCCACTCGAAGTAGTGACAGTCATAATGGCGGGCTGATTTAGAGATAACCATCGCGCTTGCAAGGCTTTGACCGCAGCGCTTAAAGAACCTTTGGATGCCTTGGTGTCGGCCGTGCCGGCGCTGGAGGTAAAATCAATGAATCGGGGCAGGGCAACAGCAGAAAGGATGCCAATCAGTACAATAACAATGACCAACTCGATTAAAGTAAACCCTTGTTCATTTTGCATTGCAGCACCCCTCACGGTTTCACTTACCTATACGGCTTCAGCACCAGTATAGGAGAAATTAGCGGCCGGATGACTTAGGGTACAGAACTTCGCCTTTTTGAGGGGCGCCGGCTGTGCTGTTTGTAAACTCAAAGAGCTTCACAACGCGACGTACGCCACTGACACGGCGTGCGGTTTCTACAGCCGGTTCTTCTTCATAAGGGTGAATTAAACCCAGCAGATAGACAACGCCATCTTCCGTTACAATTTTGATGCGTGTTGGATCGACCCGTTTGTTCACCAACAGGTCGCTTTTGATTTTTGCGGTGGTGATACTGTCTGATGAGCGGGTCATCATCGATGTGGGGGGGGCAATCAGAATTTCATTGTAGATTTTTTGAACTTTGGGGATGCGTCGTACTTGCTGTTCAATCGCTTCTTTTAAATCGGGTGTTAGTGCTTGTCCAACCAACAATAAATTGTTGTTGTAACTGACGGCAGAAATGTGGGTGTCTTCATTCGTATCCACTTGTGCAACAATTTTGTACACCTTCAGCTCGATGCTGTGGTCCTCAACAATTGTGCCTGTGCTTCGGCGATCATGTGCGATTAAGGCTGCTAAGCCAACACCACCGACTACTGCGGCAAGACAGCCTGTTAATTGGCAGCAGATTAGCCCAATAGCCGTCAATTTAACGATGTTTCTCATGTTCTAAGATTCCTTATCCCAACACTTTAGCCGATCACCGACAAAATTGTAGCCGAAAACCCCCGATAAAGACAGTTAGTTATCCGCAGGCGCCGTGTTGCGCCACGGCAAATCGCGATGTATCCCATGTTCATCTTGTGTTAGCCATGCCGTGAGCGCAGGGAAGCCTAAACCGGAAAATTGTTGGAACCACTCGCCTTGCGTTGATTGAAGGTAGGCATCCGCACCCAAGGCCAAAAACTGTGGTGCACGTTCATATTCTTCTGGCCAAGAGCTTTTGAGTGAGCTTTCTATGTGCGGATCGCTCATATGCATCATCAGTGGTAAGTGGCTGTAATACAGTGTTTCATGGTCTTTTTCTTGTACCAGCTTCACCGGATCAAGTGTGCTTAGCGCTGTAGATAAAATATATATGGGTAAGCTTTGTGCATGGTGATAATTCAAATGAGGCCGCAATTGCAACGTCAAATCTGCTTTAGTAAACACCACTAAGGCGTCCGCCTCCGCGAGCGGGTCAAATTCTGTATTGAGATTTTTCTTAATGAACCCTTGAATGCGTAAATGTCTTTTTTGTTGTTCCTTAACGCCGAGCAATTCAGCAAGGGTGCTATTGAGTTCTGATCCTTTGGTCACTTGAGCATGACGCACCCACTGTATATCTGTGGCGGACAATCGGTCTTCTAAAGCTTTAGACAAACGCATGCCCAAAGGATCGGGTGTATACAAAACAACGATACGATGACGGTTATTTTGGCGCAATTGACGTACTAACCCTTCAATCTCTGTATCAGGGGAGAGCGTCAAACTTTGAATATGTGCCGGCATCGTCTCATCGATATGGTTCAATGCTAGGGTAGGGACTGTACTGCGCTTGAGTGCGTACGCGCACCGCTTGAGCTCATCTTTAGACAGCGGACCGATGATGCGTTCAACACCCTCGGTTATCAGATCGGCGTAGACCACCTCACATTTTTTCTCTGCAGTATTGCGAATGACAAGCCGGGGCCGCTGACCGATGGGGGTTTGATAATAACCACTTAAGATGCCATCTAAAATGGTTTGAGCTGCGTCACGATGCGGCCCCGTTAGCGGCAACATAATGCCAATGCTATGTACTGGTTTGCGCGTTGTGACGGCACCCAACCACGCATGTGCTGGGTGCGCGGCATGTTTTTGTCGCCACTGCTGTAGTCCTGACCAATCTGCAGGATACTTTTTAGAAAGGCCGGCCAACGTGAACCAAGCTGAGAGGGTTTTGTCTTTTGACCCTTGCTTTAATTGTGGTTCAGGTAACAAAAGCAACGTTTGCCAAAATTGTTGCGTGAAGGCAGGATCTTGCCACACCTCTGGTTTTTCAAGAGACCATTGATATAGTGCGTCAATGGTGGCTGAGACTTGCCCTAATTGCCGATTGGCGCTCAACCGTTCAGTCAACCAGCTTTCCACAAATTCTGAAGTAAATGCGGGACGTTTTGGTATTTGGCTCAGCAGTTTTTTGGCTTGCTTGGGGTGCGATTCTTGGTTGTCACGTATAGCTGTCCACAAGCGAACCTCTGTTTTCTGGTGCGCAGATAAGCCAGTTTGAGGTAGATATCGTAATAAATCATCGACGTTATCAGCGCACCCTTGATGGATTTGATCTTGAATAAGGGCGAGTGTGATTTTTTGCTGGTGCGTTGTGGATGTATGCGGCGTTGATAGGCGCTCAAGCGCAAAGGCAGGGCCGCGCTGCCACTGGTCACAAGGGTTCGGTTTGTTCTGTTGCGTGGTTTCTGGTTTTAGTTGACCAAACGACCAAAACGCGGCCTCTGCGCGTTGCGTGCCCATTAACAACAGACAACAGAAGAATAGGGGGGTAGTTTTTAACACGGATTTTTCTTTCCTGTATGTGCGCGACCTGAGCATAGCGCGGAGTTTGCGTTTGCTGCAACATGCTGTCTATATAGTTAGTTGGTGTTCTTTTATACCGCGGGGCCCTATGCGGCAGTCTAAGGAATACGCTAGCTTATAGGAACGGCAATGTGTTGGTGAGAGGGTGGTATGTTTCGGTGCAACACGCAATCTTTTTTTCGTAGGCTTTGGGAAAACTTCCAGCAGTGTTGCTGTGGTATTGAGCAACAGCGTGAACGGGAGATACCGTCATTTGCATTTGCAAACCCTATGTATTCTGAGGAGCGTGAGCATGACTGGCCCCCACCGTATTTCCAGCTGATAGACCAGGAGCTGAATGAGAATAATATGGTAACTGATATTATTTATGGTGACATTGAACATGTTATCGATCGAAATGTGAGGCTGCCGCGTGCTAGAGCGGATTCCATATAGGGCAGAATTTTGTAGAGTCGCAATCTGTTAGTGAGAAGGTGGTATGTTTCGGCGCAATGCTCAATCTTTTTTTCGCAGGCTTTGGGAAAACCTTCAGCAGTGTTGTTGTGGTATTGGGCAACAGCGTGAATGGGATGGGCCACCATTTGCAAACCCGATGTATTCTGAGGTGGCGGCATCTGATCCGCCACCATCATATACTCAACTGGCACAACAGCAACAACGCGAAGTCGACGATGTGGTTTCCATCATGAGAGACAATATCGCACGAATAGTCCAACGGGATAGTGGCCCGGATTCGCATGCGCCAACTCGATTCCCACTCAGTTTTAGCTAACCTACCTACTTAGTGGACGCTGCGTAACTGGATATGCTGGTGGTTGTGCGACGGGGACGCCAGTTCCCAAGGTATGATGCTTCGTGAGGGATTGGCTTGGAAGAAATTGCTTATCAGGGTGCATTTCTTGCATCGCTTGTACCAGTAACTGTTGTTTCTCGGCTAAATGGTTTACCTGTTTACGTAATTCAGCAACAACTGTTGCATCGACATCTGTATCCGATGAGCTCAAGATATCCCGGCATTCGCTGAGGATCTTGTTGCGTAAATCCATTGACTCATGGTTTGCTGAATGGCTTTCTTCTGTGTTCAGTTTTTCTGATGTATGCACATCACGTTGAATGTGTTTTACTTGATTGAGTAGGGCATTTATCTCTTGTAATTGACCAACAACCGTTTTTAATGTCACAAGCGCAGTGTGGTCTGAGGTAATTTTTCTGTTCATATCTTGCAATTCGTCGGTCATTAAGCTTGTTTTGCTCTGTGCTGCAGCAAACGTAAAACTGTCGCACTCTAGTTTTATGGTTCTGCACAAGTTTGCCAGTGTTGCAGCGTCTTGATCTAATGCATCGACGTATGCTTCAGGAGAATGCGCTATTTCCTTTGTGCCAGAAAATGGTTTGTGGTATTTTTCGGGTAACGATTTAAGCGTGGAATCCGCAGCATTTCTTATTGCTGAGATTTCTGACTTTGATTGGGTCAGCTCTTCTCTGAGATTCTGGACGAATGCGCTGTTTTTTAATGTTTCGTATGCTGAAAGCATAGTTTTAAAGCTGTTCACAAAATAGTTTGGGTTGTCGAAGCCTTGGGTGTCTGTGACTACTCTAAAATCTGGCTTTGTCCACATTTCAGAGTCTTCACGATTCTGAAATCCATTGTCAATAAAATTTTCTCGCTCATCTATTACTTGAGTGCACGCCATAGATAATTCTGAGCTCTCGCTTGCACCTTTGTGGTGTCGTAATTGCTCCGATGTTTCTTTGGCCAGTTCTACCATGCTTGGTACTTGCGTTGCTAAAATTTCATTGAATGTGCCACACAATTGAATATATTTTTTCCTGGCGGTATTAATTTCAAAAATACGTTTTTTTTCTGGCGTATCATTTTGGTGTGATTGAATAAGCGTGGCAAATGCTTTTTCTCCAGCGGCAAAGGATTTATTGAGTAGTCGAATGTCAGCAATCGTCTCAATGGGTTGTGTGTTGTCCGTTAATAACAGATGAATAGCGGCTTTCATGGTAGCAATATTCTTTTGCATGCCATCGATGCTTTGCCCGCTGGTGTTAAGACTTTCTAAATATTTTTTCATATTTACCTCTGGCCATCACTTATAATGTCATAGCGCTATATTGTCTTGAATATACAATGGTCGGATTGTAGGAAAAAACAAAGATTTATGACTATTTATATCCATTTATGTAAATGGTGGGTTGCGCGGTGCAGTGAGGCTTGAGAAGAGTGTCGTGTAGCCATTAGGTTGCATATGCAACCTAATGGCTGCCTAAACTGGGCTT
>JAZKAM010000066.1:0-16091 GCA_040389145.1 Pseudomonadota bacterium | reverse complement strand
CTTTGCATGCTGGATTCCGTTTCTTCACCTAAAGCGGTTAGGTCGACGCAGGCAATCCAACTGGGTTGTTTTCTCTTATCCATTTGCAATGT
Source organism: Pseudomonadota bacterium (assembly GCA_040389145.1). GTDB lineage: Bacteria > Pseudomonadota > Gammaproteobacteria > Berkiellales > Berkiellaceae > JAZKAM01. The sequence continues at coordinate 15,999 of JAZKAM010000066.1, read as the reverse complement.
CCCTATGGGTGATCCGCTCTGATTACATCGATGTAATCGGGCGCAAACCAAGCAATAGTAAGCCTTGATGGAGCACGGTTTGTGTTACTTTGCATAATGCTGCGCGCGAAGCTTCGGCCGAATCGCCTGCGACACGGCAATGGTGAAAAAATTCATGAAAGCGTTCGGATAATTCATACAAATACTCGGTCAGACGATTCGGCATTAAATCGTTGGCGACAGATTCTAACACTTCGTGGAAACGCAATAATTGACGCGCCAGCTTTTGTTCTGCAGGGTGGTCTAATACCCAATCGGTGCAGGAGATCAGGGGTGTTGCCTGGTTCACTTTGCGTAGAATACTGTGCGTGCGTACATAAGCATACATGAGAAACGCTGCAGTGTTGCCTTCGAATTTTAACATGCGGTCGTAACTGAATGCGTAATCGTGCAAACGGTTGTTCACCAAATCAGCATACTTAACGGCATTGATACCTAATGCTTTGGCCAATACCGTGCGTTCTTCAGCGCTGAGCTCTGGGTTGCGCTCTTGAAAAATCTGTTCAGCACGATGTACCGCTTCAGTCAGCAAATCGATGAGACGTTCGGTATCGCCAGAGCGGGTTTTGAACTTTTTACCATCGGCGCCCAAAACCAAACCAAAGGGAACATGGTCTAAGCGTACAGAAGGCGGCGCAAAATTGGCCAAGCGCGCCACTTGGAACATCATCTCAAAATGTAAGCTTTGACCAGCATCCGTTACGTAGATGATACGGTTTGCGCCTTCGACTTGTACGCGGTGACGTACTGCTGCTAAATCTGTCGTTGCATAGTTATAGCCACCATCAGATTTTTGAACGATGAAGGGGAGTGGTCCGCCTTCTTTTGTGGTGTAGTTTGGCAGAAAAACGCATTCGGCGCCTTCAGATGTTTCCAATATTTGAGCATCTTTTAATGCAACAATCACATCGGATAAAAATGGGTTATAAAAGGATTCGCCGCGAGTGGTCAGTGTTACATCCAAGATCGCATAAATTTCTTGATAAGCTTTTTCAGAAATATCACAAATTTTTTGCCAAATGGCACGGGCGCGCGCATCGCCACCCTGTAAGGCAACAACTGCTTGTTGTGAGGTAGTTTTAAAGTTGGGATCAGCATCAAAACGCTGTTTTGCTGCACGGTACCACTGCAACAATTGCGTTAAGTCTGTATCAGCGCGCGTTAAAATGTCTGGAACTTCCGATTCAAAATACGCAATGAGCATACCAAACGATGTACCCCAGTCACCGATATGGTTTAGACGCAAGACGTCATGTCCCAAAAAGCTTAAAACGCGCGCTAGGCAGTCGCCAATAATGGTGGAGCGTAAGTGACCCACGTGCATTTCCTTGGCGATATTGGGGGAGGAGAAGTCGACCACAATGCGCTGCGGGTGAGTAGGTGTTGGAATGCCACACCGTGTATCCGTGCATAGTTGGGACAATCGGCCCGTGATGTAGCTAGGACTTAAGCTTAAGTTGATGAACCCGGGCCCAGCAATTTCAATGGATGAAAACAATGCGCCGTAACTGTGTTGTAGGGTGGCAGCCAGAGATTCTGCAATCGCTTTTGGCGATTGTTTGAGGGCTTTAGCCAAGCGTAGGGCTGCGTTGGTTTGATAGTCGCCAAAGGACTCGTGCGTGCTGCGCGTGAGCTCTGCCCAGTTGCTGGGGTCTTCTAAGTCCGGAAATGCCTGTTTCAGTACATCACCCAGCACTAAACGTAGCTCAGACAAAACGCTAGAACCGGCGAAATTTGACGTGGACACAACCATACCTCAAGCAAAAAAGAAAAATAAATAGACCAAGCACTATATCATGCCGGTGCGGAGGCATTAAAGGTGAATCATTAAAACTAAGTTGACTGACCATCTATGCTGACTTAGACTGATAATAGTTTGTTTGCTTAATTAGGTCAATCATGAAAACACGTGCGCACTTGTTGGGGATTGTGCCCTTATTGAGCGTTTGGGCCATGACGGTATTGAGCAATATTTCACCCGCGCATATGCAGGTCTGTGTGGTTACGCAGCAGGTTATGGATTATGCGCAATTTTTTCTCGACTGGTTGTCAGGGAACACAGTGCATCGCGATTTTCTGTTACAGCATCCGCTCATGTTGATGTTTTGGGGCATATCGATGACTGTCCAGTGGTGTTGGCTTAACTTGCACGACGCATGGTTATCTCTGCACGACTCACTAGGACATTCGCTTCGCTGTTATGCAGATTTACTACAAAAAGCCATGCTGTGTTTCATGTTGGCGACCATGTTTCAGGTAGGGCGTTCTTTATACCGCGTCACCGAGCGTTGGTTACCGGTTCTGTTGGTACAAATCGCACCTTGGTTATTTTTTGAGAGCATGATTGCGGTATCACAGCCTGTGTTCCTTTGGTGTGAAATGGTAACGTTGTGGTTGATTGCCTGTTTAATCGCCCCCGTCTTCACACTTTATGTGCCACGAACGGGTGACTTGGTGCGCTGGTCTACCCGTCTAGGTGTAGTATTAGGCTTGTGCTTAAGTGTAGATTGGCAATTGTGGCCGCTTCTGGGCATCGCTTGGTTTTTACCCAGTACCCAAGCGCGTAGCCACGCACTGGGCATCGCTCTAGTATGCGCCGCTATCGCATTTTTGCCAGCCATGATATTGCAGGCATGGCCCATCTGGATTGCCCCAGTAGCGAATTGGTCCTTTTTGTACCACACGCTGCTCCATAATCCACTTTTTCCGATGGGTATGGCGTTGCTATTAGGAAGCGCCCACTATTTTTCACAACCCCACCGTGCATATTTACAATATGCACACGCAGTAGCAAAGCTGCTACGTTTGGTGGTAATCGTGTCGTGCGTTGCACTTGCTCAAGTTCTGCTGTACGGTCAAACGCTTACACTGGTCGCATGCATGATGTTGATGGCGTTTTGCTTAGCTTTGGTCACGCACTATTTGCTGCGCTATGCGACGCAACGCCACCAACGCCTTCGGGTAAAAGGCGCTATTATCGCTGCGGTTGTTGGGATTGTGGGGATGAATGGTATTGCTGCGGTGGGTTATATGGAAAGCCATCCGCAACGGTGCGTTGGGATGGCGCCGTGAGTGAGCGTGGGTGCCGAACGAACTGTTCAACTTACCGCTTTTTAAGCAACAAACTGCCCATAGAATACCCGGCCCCAAAAGAAACCAATAGGCCATAGCTGTCTTTGCTTAAGTCTTGATGGTGCTCATGAAAACTCATGAGCGAACCTGTGGAGCTGGTATTGCCGTAGCGCTCTAAGGTGAGCGGGGCTTCCGCTGCTGTCGCATCTCGACCCCAAAACCGGGACACCACCATGTTGTTGATGTAACGGTTGGCTTGATGCAACCATAGTCTAGAGATAGATTCGGTCGACATCCCTAAATTTTTGCATTGTTCGATCAAGCGACCACTCACCCAAGGCACAACGTCCTTCATGACTTTGCGGCCTTCTTGGCGGAAAAATGGTGGCGTAAACACATCTTCCAGACGATTGATGTAACCAAAGTTGCAGCGAATGGTGTTGCTGTATTGTGTGGCGATTTGGCTGTCTAAAATGGCAAAGCCTTGATGTTGCTTGATCAAATCAGCGTTACATACCAATACCGCAACACAGCCATCTCCAAAAATAAAGTGACTGTCGCGATCGCTAAAATCGAGTTGCGCGGAGCATATTTCTGGGCTAATAACCAATACCGCACGTGCTGTGCCGGCTAAAATGGCATTGCGTGCCATGTGCAGACCAAAAGTGGTAGAGCTACAAGCAGCGTTCATATCAAAGGCGGCACCGGGTAATTGAAAATGGTGTTGTACTTCAATAGAAATGCTGGGGTAAGGCCGTTGCGGGTTGCCGCAGCTGACAATGGTTAAGTCGATGCAGGACTTTAAATCGCTGTGCTCAGCCAACAATGATTCCGCTGCGCGCACGCAAAACTCAGCGGCTAGGCTGAGTGCATCATCCGCGCGTGGTTTTAAGTGAGGCCGCATGCGCTGGGTATCTAAAATTCCTGAACGCTCAATAAAGTGTCGTTGCTTGATTCCAGATGCTTGCTCAATAAAGGCGGCAGAGGATTCTTTTTTTGCGACACAAGTGCCTGCGTCAATATCTTTTTGGTGGGCAGCATTCCACTCTTGAACATGCGCATTAAAAGATGCGACAAGGTCTTCGTTAGAAATCACTGGCTCTGGTAAATAAATGCCAGTACCCAACAATACTGCAGTGGGTTGATGTTGCGCTGCCGTCATGAGATGTTCCCAAAAAATAGTGACGCAGGAAAGCTACCACCCTTTAGCCTGGGCGACAAGATGTGCGTGGTGCAATATGCCAATGGTCCCAAGGAAAATCCAACAGACTGTCTAGACGCAAATCTACGGTTTGATCCGCAACTAAGTGACGCAATAGTGGATCGGGCACAAATACCGTGGCCATACCTGCTGCTTGAGCTGCTTGAATTCCTGCAGGTGCATCTTCAAAAACCAGACAGTTTTCAGGCTGTGCACCAAGTGCTTTAGCGGCCAACAAAAAAATGTCTGGTGCAGGTTTTCCGTGTTTTAATTCAGGATGATCGCCCGTAATGACTGCTTGAAACTTACTAATCCATGATTGATGTGTGGATGTTTTTACTTCAAAGAGATTGCGAAAAGAGCTGGTCGCAATCGCTTTTTGAATACCCATATCCTGTAAGCGGCTTATCAAGGCTTCAGCACCCGGCATTGCTGTACAGTTGCGCATATAGTCAGCAATGATGATATCGCGTTGCCCTAGCAGTTCTTCTACCGTAATGGGTAGTTTGCCCGCTTCAATAAGAATTCTGGCTGCTTCTTTGGCTGGTCGCCCCATGATGCGTACTTTAAGCTCAGGTGTGAATTCTGAGCCATAACGACGCATCATGCTTTGCGCCAGCTCTGTGTACACTTTTTCTGTGTCTAGTAGCAAGCCGTCCATGTCAAAAATACAATGGGTAATACGACGTGTTTGAGTGGATTGCATAAAAGTCTCCTTTGCTGTTTAAGTTGTTTAATAAGGTCCTGGAATTTGGTTATAGATGGGATTACCGTATTCATCGCATGCTGCATGAGGATATAGCGGTTTAACGGGAACAAACGCCGGTATGACTTCACCATTCAGGCTTTGTACCGACATAAGGGCGAAAAGAGGAGCCGGTTGAGGATAAAAATAAGCGGTCTGGTCGGGTACGGGTAAGCCGGCTGAAAAATAGGGCGCAGGCATAGCTTGTTGTGTTCCGTGCCCATAAGGTTGAGCAGCATGACGATGGCGGGGGTTACCAGGACGCCGAGCAGAAGGCGGGTGGTGCGGTTGTCGTCCTGCCGCCCGCGTTGGGGTGCCATCAATCGGTGGGGTTTGTGTAGGGGTAGGGGCAGTAGCGTCTTCTGTTGGAGAACCGTTTGCTGGTTTAGCCATTCCTGAGAGAGCCTCCTTGCCTTGTGGTTGCTCGGACGCTGCAGATGATTCGATTGCACCCGTGGCCATAAGTGAAGAGGCAGCAACAGTATTAGGTGTTGCTTCTCTTGGTATTACCGCAGCGGCGATGGTAGTCGATACCACGACGGGATTTACTGGAGCAGGTAGTGGCTTGCTGGGTAATGGGGGGAAATCTGTAAAGGACGGCGGTGAAGCGTTCCCTTTCCCTGGAGCCACTACAGAAGGGGCTGGTACCCTGAAGAGTACGGGTGGTGGGGCTTTTATTTCCGAGGGTTGGTTACCAACTTTTACAGGAGAGGCAGGCGTCGCGCTGGTCTTAACCGGAAGAGGTAGCACTTTTGCAGGGAGCGACGGATTTGGTGCGGTCTTTTTTGCAACAGCAGTAGAGGGGTTGGCAGCTATAACGGCATCCGGAGACATGGCAACGATGGGCTTTTCAGGTTCACTTTTGTGCACATTTCTATCTGCTCTATCTGCACGATTTTGCGCTTTTCTTTTATTTCTTTCAGCCCGTTTTTGTGCATCTAATTTGTCTTGCGCAAGTTTATGAGTAGCTTGTTCACTTTTTCGGCGAGCTAGTATTTGAGCAGCTTCCTCTTCTAGGGCAGTAGCCCCAGGATCTTGAGAAGGTGTAATTATTTCAAGTGGTTGAGGTGTAGGCTCAGTTACTTTAGATGTTGTAGCAGTTGGTATGTCTGCCTCGGGCGGCATTGAATGCGTGACAAGGTTTATATTTTCTGGGGGCGCTATGGTAGGGGACGAGGCAAGTAATATCGGGGCAGCTGCTTTTTCTAGTGAGACGGTAGAATCGGTTGTCTGCAAGGCTGTTGGATCAGCGAGACTGGGGTGAACGTCATCTTTTACAGAGTCCACGTCCATAACTGGTGGCCTTGATGGAGCATCGGCAGCAGGTTCAGGTGCAGCCGCAGCCGCAGCCGCAGCCGCTATAGTGCCTGTATTTATTGTCTCACGTGGTTGGGTGCTTGCCTCTAGCGCTGTATCAGCGACCGCTCCAGATGGATGATATAATTCATAATGTTTTTTAAGCTTATCTTCAATAATAGAACTAAGAAATTCACGAACAAAAGTAAAGCAATATTGTGTAATGCTGTAATTTCCGAATTTAGCGAAATTCTGATGAGAAATAATGAGTTCAAAAAGGGTGTATTTTTTTCGGTAAGGATCATTGCTGTCTAATTTTGTTAGCCAAGTTCTCGTGCTGGCAAGGTATTGTGAAAATCCATATAAAAAGTTATCACTAAAACGGCTAGAAAATTCCTCTTTCACGTAAGTGGAATCTTTTTTGGCTTGCTCCACAGATGTTTTTCTGGTGGGAATTTTTTTGACAATTATGTCAATGTGGCTTTTAAAGTCTTCAATGTGACTCAAGATGGCAAAAATATGATAATAGGCTTTTATGCAAAATTCTCTATTATCATGCTGAACAGTTGTAGCTCTGTCTGAAAAATCATGAAACGCTTGGCAAACTGTCCTATGATTTGAGTTAAAAACTTTTAATGAATATTGATGCGCTACTGTATTGAACACTCCGGCCCGAACGTTGGTAACGAATATGCTGGTGTAATGTTTGTTATGTGTTCTAAATAGCTCGCTAATTGTTTTTTGATCGGCAGGCTTAGGTGTACAGTAATCTTCAAATTCGCTTGATTCTTCTGCGAAGGATGTTCTAAAAAAGTGTTCGGAACGTAGCTCAGGAGGTAACAACGTTTCAGAGTACCAAAGATCATTAAAATTATTCGTTAGGGCAATCTGAGCTTGACCCTGTAATGTGAGTAATTTTCCTGATTCTTCGAGCCTACCGACATGGACCATACAATTTGCTGGCGCATATCTTCTAAGCATGATGGCATTGTATGTTTCTGCGAGTAAACCATTGAACGTGTCTACTTTAAGATTTTGGGGTATGCAAGCTTGAAGTTTATCAAGAAATTGGACATAAGTTCCAGAGAATATTTCTTTATATTGCGTATGTTCTGTTGCGCCAATTAGGGTTTCAATTGGAATAGTTAACCAGTGTTGAAGTTCTCGATTAGCAAGAGATCTTGCTGATTCTTGCATCGCGTCCATCATTTTTTTATTTGGTGAGGGTGTGTCACAATGGGGGAACAAGCGGATTAGAATAACGATTTCTTTAACTAAGTTCATTTTTCTGTTTAATACAAAAAGTGTAATAGACGACGCTAGTGATTCGAAAAACAAGCGAAATGAATCTCCCGCGTATAGATATGATTCACTGCTTAGATATGAATCTGTTCTTTCCATTGAATTTTGTGCCAACAAATACAGATTTAATACGGTATGTTGAAATGATTTCATTATAACAAGTCTTGCTTTTTTGGGATTTAAACGTGTTTCAGATGTATAATGCTCAATTAAGTAGCAAAAATCAGTTTGTATTTTGTTATAAATGATTGTGGCGTGATCCAATACGGGCCTAGAATTTCTTGTCCAGAAATCTGTCTGTTCTGATTCTATTTTTTCTCTTGCCTGAGTTCTTATTTCAACTAAGGCTTTGATGCATTGAATCAGCGAAGTTTCAGCAAGTAATAAATTTCGATAACTGGACAGTGTATTCCTTGTTGTTTGCCAGTCAGGGTGATCTTTAATATAAAGACCGATGAAGGTGGCGTTTAGGTAATGTAGATGTGCCGGCTCGCTAAAAAATAGCGCGTTTATTCGTTCATTAACTTGAGGTGTCTCAGGTGTGTTTGTTGTTAAAAATTCTTGTACTTGTCTAGTGGCAGTTCTAGAATGTAGTGCTGAGTTGGTATCTGGGGCTGCTTTGAGCATATTCTTAAAGGAAGGGCTGCTTTCTGATAGTGTTTGTAGAGACCTATAAAAATCATATTCTGATGAATTGAATTGATCCTCGCTCACTTGAGCTGTGGCGTTTAGCTTGATTAAATCTATAGTTATTTCATAAATAGATCGTACTTCACCAGGAGCAGAAAAATGATGGAATATAGGTTGGTCAACAATATATTGGTTGAAATGAAAGCATAGCTTTGCATTGACACTGAGTGTCTCGTCTTGCTCTATAACAATAGCCAGTTCAGATTCTTTTGGAAAAACTAATGTTGGATTTACAAATGCATTTCTAGAAGTTCGATTCAAGTTGTAATAAAAAGAAGCGAATACGGCAAGCTCTTTTATACGTTGTGTCTCGTCGGCAATTGAATGTATCCTTTGTGCTTCACAGGAAAAATAAACGTGCACGCTGCGAGTCATGGCTGCATGCCAAACTAACGTGGAAGAAACGGAGGATGCTACGCTACATACCTCTGAAAGTGCTCGTGAGAACTGATCGGGTGTTGCGTTCTGTTCAAGCTCAGAGTTGTAACACTGTAGCAAGCTTTGAAACACTATGGATTCCTTGGCTGCTTGATCAAAGTTGAAGTCAAGAGAAATATTTTTTGCTATTTTGTAAAAATCCGTGCTTAATCGTATTAAGGAAGCAATGATATCTGCTGCAACTTTTATTTTTATTTGCGCTAACAGGCTTTGATCCGGATGCGGTTCACCAACATCAAGCCACTTTAAGAACTCTGTTAAATTGGTAACAGTTCGTAATATTGGGTGCTGATTAAATTTCTCACAATCTGGTTCATTGTCAAGAAATTCGAGGAAAGAAAGGTATTTGGCGCTAAGATTCTCGCGATCTGTAAACTGAGAAAAATCAAATATATGAATGGTTTTTCTTGATGGAAATGCTATTCTATTACGTAATAAAAACTCATTGATAAATATTTGTAAGGGGTTTTGATTTTCCGTAGTGCTTACGGGCGCTAAATCAGTCGATTGCATATTTGACCGCCTTTAAAATAGGTGTGTTACTCTGTTAATACAATATCATGTAGGCTAACGGTAGTGTCGCAAACGTATATTTACTAGTACATCTTCAACTTTTTGTCCTTTAAACATACCGCTGTCTATGGATACGGTTTTATATAGCCAACTGGAGCTACGGTACCACCTGGAGTTTGGCCCAATACAGTTCCATCGGGCAAATAAGTTGCGAACATAGGCACATACGCAACGCCATGCATGGCGCCATTCGGACCATACCCATGGGGTTGGAAACCAGGTGCTGGTGGATAGTGGTGGTGGATGATGGTTGTCATAACCGGCATATGTTGCGGTTGATAACGTCGTTTAGGCTTTTGCCAGGCCCCTGTCTGTGGCTGGTTACCTGATTGAGCCGATGAAGTTGTGTTGGCTAATTTGGGCTGTTGTTCCATCGGCTGAGGTTCTTTTGAACTGTTGGTATCCGTCGGTGTTACCGGTACTGGCGATGGTAATGATGGTTTGTCAGGGGCAATGTGCTCTCCCGGCGTATCTTTGTTTTCTTCCAGTGAAGGATTTTGCAGATTCGTTGAGGAGAGTGTGGCTTTTTCCTTGCTAGACTCGTCCGATGCGACGCCTTGTTTCGCTACAGCGGTTTGTACTGCTGACGTGGGCTTTTGGCCTGATGAGCTAAAGATAACCGGTTTGGCTGGCATCTGGTTGGTTGCTTGAACGACGCTGCATTCGGGTTTAGCTGCGGGTTGTGTTACAGGCAAACCTGATGGTTGTTTTTGATCAGTCAACCTACAAGAATTTGCAGACTTACTGCTAGGTTTTTCTTTTTTATGTGCTCTCTCACATTTGATAGGTGCAGGTGGCTTTGGCTTGTTCTTTGAAACTGTCTTCCAATCTTCCCCCGTCGTATCCAAGTCATTGGATTCTAATCCTGCTTCTTTAACTGTTAAGGGTTCAGTGGATGCAGCTATCGCTTCGACTTTAGTGAGTTCATCGATGGAAGCTGGCAACGCAAGTGCCTTCCCTGTAGCGATAGCGTCGCTACTTTTATCTCGTGAATTACTATCCGATGCTTTTTGATCCGGCTTATTTGCTGGTTGTTCTGGAGTCAAGGTTTTTGCAACAGCGTCACCGCTACTTTTAGCCTTATTTAATTCAAGAACACGTGCCTGTATCTTTACTTTAAGTGCATCGTTTTCCAGATGTGAGGCTAAATGGTCATTGAACCACTTAATATAATCTTCGCATTCACTAAGTTTAAAGGGAAAGGCTTGGCTGAAGTTTTTAATTTTTTTGAGGAGGGATTTTGGTAATCCAAAACTGGATAAGTCAGCATCCTCTATAATGGGCGTTGTTATAGGATATAGACGCATGCGTATATCTGATAATAAACCGGATAACCCCATCCTCATGTCTGTAGTGTATGTATTATTGAATGCTGCTAAGCAGGAGTCTTTGACGGTCCGTATAGTTTCGTCTGGATGTCCTTCCGTGAGCGTTTTTTGGTTTAAATCGGAAATGGCTGTATCCACCAGAGTCTTGATTGTTCCTAAAAATATAGATAATGCAGAAAGATTCAGGTAGAGCTGATCAAGAGGGCTTTCGATTGCTTCAGGCAGGGCAAGTTGGTGCTGTACAAGCTTGCACGATCTTTTAAAATTATCTTTTACTACGGCTTTGTTTCTGTCGAATACCTTTTTGAACTCTTTTAATCCAGCATTAGCTTTATGTTGACTGAATTCAATGCTGGGTTCAGGCGATGTTGCATTTTCTGCATGGTGTATTGCATGAATGGATTTTTTAAATTGTGTGTATGTATGGCGTGAAGTTTTCATTGGGGATGAATAAATAGACGATTTAATTAGTCTTGTTGGGTTTTCAAGTAAGGTATCAACTCTATTTGTAAAGTGCGCTTCTACTCTTCCGAACTTCGGGTCGTTAAATGTTTTAGAAAGTTTGTCTAATATTTTGGCGATTTCATGGATTGCCTTTTCAGGTGCGCCATCAACATGAAAGCACGGGGATACATCTTCAAATGCAGCGAGGAGTGCTTGCTCTGGCACCGCAGTGGCAGAGCATAGTTTGGTCGTTGGGAACGCAGATCGTAAATACAACAATGTATCGGAGAGTTTTTTGTAAAAACTTGGGTAATCATACTCCTTTTTGTCCTTCTCAGACAAGGTGGACAGAATTTCAAGGGCTTTATTTTTTTCTGTTTGTGTGGTTAGTTTTGGAATAATTTGTCCATCTAAATAACAAAGCAATTCTTTTTTATGCTTTCGTGAAAGTGTAGTGTCTGGAATAATTGAGTACAGCTGAATCAATTGTGTTGCTTTCTCAGTGTCGCCGAGAAGCATCAATACACCCAGGAGAAGGCGTGTCTCCGTTAATAGCCTATCGCATAAGCGCCGATTAGAAATATGGGTGGTAAATGAAAAGTTATCAGTGTCAAAAAAATTCCTGACATGAATTTCTGTCAAATAGGCAATTTGTGCTGTGCAAAACTGTGTTAGCGCATGCACCTGGCCATCGGTAAAAGGAGTGGTCATGGTGGAACGGCTAGCTTCTTCCATAAAATAGGCATGCCACGTTAATCCTGTGGCGTGGACATACTGTGTGTGTAAGGCTGTGACGATTTTTGTTTTGTACCAAAGATGATATCTTTTATATTCGGTAATTGCCTTACCATCAAGTTCGAGAAAGGCATGCAGTTCAATTAATCCAAATAAGATCCCAAGCAAAGCTACTTGTGCGGCACAGTAGTGTTGTAGTACAGGAGTTTGTTCCTCTGCTGCAGTTTCGGAAAAATATTCCGAAACTGAAAGGGCCCGTACAGACAACGTTTTTCTAACGGATATGTCTTTCAATTTCTCATTTTGTTCCGCTAGCCAGGCCATAATAAATTGTCCAACATTATCAGTTTCAGGTGAAAAATTTTTTATTTCAAGATTAATTAATGCATGTCGGAATGAGTCTCTTGGTGTGATTATATTTGGGCTATAAGGATCTCGTCCAGATTCTTGTTGTCTGGCGGAATAAAAAGACGGAATAATGGCTGCAATAATCAATAATTCTTCTAATGAAGGTGCGGTAGTATGCTCGACAATGTAGTCGAAACGCACATCATCTATTGATGTGCTATAGAGCGCAGTTAAGGCGTGAGTATATAATGATGCTAATGTGGGAATTATGCGCAATTTATCTAGAATTTCACATAAAACAGTAATGCTATGGGAGTCGGCTGTATCCGGCGTTAAAGTTTCGGTTGAAAGTAACGTCTCCACTACTTTTTTTCTTGAAGATAATACTGGATTATGTTCTTGAAATTTTGCAGTGAACGCATGAAACTTGAAAGCTGCGGATAAATAAGGCGGGCTTTCTCTTTTTTGAGAAACACTATACTCATAGAGTTTAGCGTATTGGTATGTTAAGCAGCTAATGATATCGGCTACTGGTTCAAAAAACATCTTCAATTTACGTTTTAATGATGCACTGTATGCTAATGTTATAAACGCTAGAGATAGCGCCTCAGGATTTCTATCACATGGTTGATGAGTTACGTCACTCAAGATAACTTGAAGTTCGGCTGCTGCTTCATCAGAAAGTGATTCTGGGAAAACAGAGTGTGCTAAGTTTAAAGGTAGTATGTCATTAGCCTGTTGTGCATGGCCAATACAAAGTCCGACGAGTGAAATAAGAAGTTCTTCCATGCATTGAATGTGTAGTCGTCTTAGTGATAGTAATGAATCTTGTCCAAGCCTATGTTCGCAATATTCTGTTTGTGTGATTCCAGTGCGTGTTTGTAAGTTTTCTGAAAGCAGCGCAGCAGATAGGCAGGCATGCAAGGTGAATTTTTTTCTGAATTCACTGATGTGTGGTTGTCTTTGCGCATTGGTCTCGTCCAAATTGAATGTGCAGCAATTTCTATAAAGAGAATGAATTTTTTCTAACTCATGGGCACGCATAAATTGATTAAAGTTGTGGAGTATTTCTTGATCGTACAGGTCTATGTAGGCCTTTTTAGCATCTTGGTTTATGTTTTTTTCAATATAGTCTGCGGTTGCAGCCAGAGCGTCAAGCACTGTTTGTTTCGTGTATTCCTGTGTGGCTGATTTTTTTAAAGGGATAATATAACGGTAGCCATTATGGCTTTTTTCAACTTCAGCGTGCAATTCGGGTACAGAGAATATTGTTTTTGATGATTTAGACTGTTTTGGTGCTGGTCGTTTTTGCATTTCAGTGATCCAATAATTTCACATGAAGCAAGTATTTTACTTGCTTCATGGTTGGCATTTTTGTGCCGTATTTTAATACAATGTTTTTTTTTATTTAATTTTTATTTTACTTTGAACTTCATAGATCCGTGACATAACTTCACGTCGGCACAGCAAAAGCACAAAGAATGTCACAGCAGCTACCACGGAAATATAGTAGCCTGGGTATACCGGGGAAAATTTTGCCAATTTAACGGCAACAATAGGCGCTATGGCACCAAGCACTGCTGCAGTAATGTTCCAGGTGATGGAAATACCACGATATCGTTGCCGCGGGGGGAACATGCGTACCATTAAGGCAATCATAGGGCCAGAGATAATGCCATTAATGATGGCATAAGGGATGATATATCCAAGTAGTCCAACTAACGTACCAGAGAGGGCCGACATAAAAAACAAGGGTGCACAAACAGCCGCTGCCAGCGCGCCAAAACATAATAGATGGTAAGGGTTCCACCAGCGGTCAGCGCCCCAGCCAAAAAATGGAATAAACAGCGTGACGAAGCACTGGGCAATCATTGCCCATAACGTGGCTTGTGACACGGTATACGATAATTCACGGATCAGAAATGTTACAAAATAGACATTCGCCACATACACATAGGTGCAGACCAGTGCCGATAGTACAGTAACAAAGGCAAATAAGGGCAGGGACGCGCTGCGTGCAGGTACTTTTTCTAGTGTAGTCATCACGGGGGATTCAGGTAACGTGCGGCGGCGTAAAAAGATGTAGCCGTAAATGACACCACCTGCAATAAAGGGGACGCGCCATGCCCAGGTAGGCATGCCAGCACGCGTTACCAACGCCGCAATGCCGGCACCAATGACCATACCAAATGCGGCGCTGGCGGTAATCCAACTGCCAGCAAAGTAGGGGTTCTTTTTTGAATGTTCGACCAGGTAGATTCCCGCGCCGTGGAATTCACCACCCAGCGCAAAACCTTGGACCAATCGGCACATGGCTAGCCCAACAGCAGCCCAATACCCAATTTGTTCGTGCGTTGGCATGAACCCTATGCCTGCCGTGGCTATGCCCATCAGCAATAATGAATAGGTGAGGGCAGGCTTTCGTCCGTAACGGTCGCCGATATGACCAAAAACCCAGGCGCCCAATGGACGCATGAGAAAACCTGTGCCCAGTACGGCATAGGAGGCCGTGATGGATGCAATCGGATCGGATGAGGGAAAATATAATGCAGAGAAGTGGTGGGCAAGGTAAGCATAAAGGATATATTCTGCCCACTCTAACAGGGTGCCACCTGTGGCGACCAAGTAAATCATGATTTGGTTTAAAGTATTTTCTGCTTGAGCGGTGTTTTTTTCGATGTGCTGCATGAGTTTATTTTCCCTTTTTTAACGTTTCCGGAGTCAATAGGCTGCAAATAAAGGCAAGTGCTAAGCAAATTGGTACGGCGCTAAAGGTGATACGGTAATCTTCAGCAGCGTACAACGGTATATTGTCGAGCCAGACTGGGTGCTTATGCCAAAAGTAATCTAACAAGGTTCCCATCAACGGGCTGAGTGCGGCGCCTAATCCGATGGTAAACATGTTAGAAATAGCCAAACACAAACCATTATGACGTGGATGGCTGAGCTCGGTCACTGTGGCGTATGCTGCAACCAAACCTGTGCTGAAAAAACCAAAAATGAAGATGGTCATATGTGTGAGTACGCTGGACATTGGCACATATAAAAGAATGGTCATTAGCACGGTGCTGACGCCAGCGCTCAATTGCATGATCGGCCGTCGCCCAATATAACCCGACAGGCCGCCTAACGTTGGTCCGCCAAAAAACCATCCCATAAACACCATGCTGATGGCAGAGCTGGCTTCTGTTTTGGAGAGGTGGTTCGCAAATTCTAAATAATTTGCCCCCCAAGACTCACCAAAGACCTGCATGGCCGTAAATAATAATCCACAATACATAAAAGCAAACCATATTTTGGGTTGCCGCAAGCTGTGCTGCCTTGGCTCTGGGATAGAAACTGCAGGCATTGTTTTCTGTTGTGTGTTGGCTGGAGAAACAGCAGGCTTATCTTTTAAGAAAAGAAAAATTAATAGCGCAACCACCAGGAATGCACCTGTGATGCAGCTATAGGTGGTTCGCCAGCCATAATCATCTGAGAATACGGCCATGCTTCGGGTACCAAACAGGCCACCTAGCATGCCCATGCCTTGCGTTAGTCCAACTGCTACCCCTAGCCATGCTTTAGGAAGCCATGCATTGGCCAGTTTTAAACAGGAGATAAAGCCGGCAGCAGCAAAAAATCCAAAAAAGAAACGAAAAAAATAAGCGCCATGGATGGTAGAAACTTCCGAGAATGCATAGACGGATATAGCGCAAGCAACGACGGAAAAAGTGAGCGGGTAACGAACACCGTAGCGGTCAGACACTAGCCCAAAAGGAATTTGACCAAATACATACGGAAAATAA
>JAZKAM010000065.1:0-1623 GCA_040389145.1 Pseudomonadota bacterium | reverse complement strand
TCTTCTGCCATAATATCAAAACTGCTCTCGAGAATTTGTCTCCGCACAGGCTCAGGAATGTTAATCATGGGAAGACCCGAAACAACGCGCCGGACCTTGCCAACAACCTTGGGGGGAAGAATTTTATTCAATTCAGCCGCATTCCCATGAAGAACAGTCACACTTGGAAACGCTGTTTTTAAATAAGCCGCAAGGGTTGATTCTAGTTCAATAACAAAAATGCGTGCGGGGTCAATTCCTGCTTTGAGCATGGCGCGTGTCAAAGCACCACTTCCTCCGCCAAGTTCAACAATGGGGGAGTCATCCGTGCCGGCAGCATGACGGGCCAAAAGCGCCCCCAACTGAGGGGAACTGGGGGCAACGGCCCCGAGTTGACGGGGATTGCGCAGAACCCTTAACATAAAAAGCTTTGTGCCCTGAATTTTGTCGACTGACGAGTACATACCAAAACCTTTCTTACATTGCCTTCAAATACATGTCCTGAATCGTCTTAGAAATCAAGTGTAGAATGTACAGCACTCTTGCAACTTGACAAAAGTAACGTGATAAAAGTTATATATTGCATAACGATTCCTTAGGAGGTTCATATGTTCAAGAAAGTCACTTTGTTTGCCCTAAGCTCCCTTTTTTTTTCCGTAAGTCAAGGTATTGCTACCTTTGAGGTGTTTGAAGAAAATCCCAACGGTACCATACACGGTGTTTATCGATTGCCCGATGGAACGCGCATTAATCTTCAGTCAGTTACTGATGTTAGGGAGTATCAAACTTCTCTTGCTGGTTTGGGCAGCAATGTTCCTGGATACCCAGCAGTAGAAGGAGCAGAAACTCGATTTGAAAACCAGAATGTAGCTCGCCAACGTAACAAAAATCCCTACCATTTGTATGAAGTATTTTTACAGGCGGCTCAACAAACAGAAAAGCACAATGCTGCACGTAGTAGTGTAGCGACGACTGTTCCTACCGCGATTCCAGAATTTCCAGAGACAGGAGATATCCCACCCGTCACCTCAGCTTCAGACCTAGAAAGTGAGGTTGCCTCAACAACGATAGCACCAGAAAGGATCTCGTTGGGTCTTGTGCAATTCGGTCGTATGCCAACCAAAGGATATCCAGAAGGAATTGAGACACCTACAAACGATAGACTTACCGTTCATCATGCAATCATTAACAAATTTATGACCCTTGGAGTGACACGCCAGATAGATCCAGCGCAAGGGCTTGGTGATGGTAATGTGGAACGTATTGACAATAAGGGGGCGGCCTTTGTCTTGCCATTTTTTAATCCGACGACGGCTGTCGAACACCGTGCGGCAGGCCTAATCGCTTGTCGTTCTTTTGTCGCTGAATGTGCCAAAGGAGGCCATCTTTTGCCTGTTGAAAAGACTCTTCCGCATGTGCTGATGGCCCTTCATCATCCGGAAGATCGTAACGTCGACGCATTTATTAACGCTGGCTTTACACGAGATGATAATCCTGTTTTTGGATGGTTTTACCCTGTGAATGGTCAGCCAAGTCCGCGTGTGATGTTGACGTACCCAATAAGAGACAGTGCCGCTGCTGAATGATTGCTCCTGCTCGATGATAGCGCCTCTCTATGGCGGTTGTTGCGAGTGCTGCTGAGGG
>JAZKAM010000064.1:1668-5103 GCA_040389145.1 Pseudomonadota bacterium | reverse complement strand
AGCATAAATCACTTGCAACCCTGGTTGCAGAAATTGTGTCATACCTAAACAGCACGAATGCCGTGACCCGAGAAACGCGTTGGTCTAAGTGTCTATACTTGTGTCGCATTGGTGGGTGGAAAACACCAAGTTATATGTCTAGCGATCCACGCCCTGCCCACAAACAACAATCAGCCGAAAACAAAAGCTGGAGCCAAGCGCAGAAAGCCGTAACGCAATAGCGGATACGGCTCCGTAAGAGTGCGGCTCTGCCTCCTACTTAGGTCTGGGCGCTTTATGATCTGTTTCAAGCGTGAGTAGAACAGGCTTAGAGTCAGACCATTTCCAAGTTTTTCGCGTTTTTTCAGGAGCCACTCGCTCAGCAGATGCTGCTTCTTGTTTTACCTTTACCCTACTGTGCCTATGCTTCGTTCCTTCAGGCTCATCTCTCAAGATAAGCATTGGTTTTCTGCCATTTGCCAGCAGAACCTTGGCTCTTTCAAGTTGACTTTTATGTACATGACGGCAAGGCAATTCACTTAGAGCAAGATCACCCACCGCACCCTTATTCTTAACCAATCGATGCCAAGAAATAGGTGCTGTTCTTATAGATGGCTCTGGCTCACCAATAGGTCTCTTCGCCTTGGGTAAATTTCTTCTTTCTTTAAAAAGAATTGTAACCGGCGCCTGAATGTTTTGCCTCTTGTCCACGTACATTAAATTAAAGCCAGGTGCTGTCTGATCAGCTGTCCGCTGATTGGCTGACTCAATACGCAGAAATTGTGCCGCCTCAACATCATCATCATTTTCTGATAAAACCCATTTCTTTTTCGGGGGTTGCTTGGGTAGCACAACATTATTCAGCGAACGCAAGGATAAGGTAACATTAGCAGATCGGGCCTGAAGTACTCTCTCAAGGTCTTGACTCGCTATTAAAGCTAGAGATCCATCGACCCTGAGGCGATGCGCTTCATAATCCCGAGCAGAATAACTTAGCTTTTGGAATTTGTCACCTGTTACATGTTTTCTGATAACGACCATAGACTCTTCTTCTGAGCCTATCTGTTTCATTCGAAATACATAATCTGGTTTAGATCGAATCGTGTTTTGCTCATCTACGCCATTAGATTCACTATCCCGCCATCTAGTCGCATTCGTTACCAGACGACTGGATTCAATGCCACCATCATTCTTAATATGCCGTGGCACTCTAATAAAGTGGAATTTACCTTCATTGACACGAGAAAATACGCGCACCTCGATATCAGACAAGGGCACAGAACAATATCGATTAACAGATACGCCTGGAATCTCCGTTTTCTTTGAATCAATTAATTTTTCTGGCAATGACATTTCATGCAAACGAATTTGTCGCTTTTCCTTGCTGTCAATATAGGCCGTTGCATCCAATGTCGTCGAATACAACCTCAAGTTTCCATTGTTTTCTTTTGTTAGAATAAAAACTATATCACCAGCTGAGCTGATTGAAACTGGGTTAATTTCTTCTGCCAAACGAAAGCAATAAAGCTTTCTTTTCATTGTATCGAACACCTTAATGGAGTCTTTCGCAACCGAATACAATCTATGTCCGCTATTCATTTGCTTACTGGCATACATTTGGTTCATTGTTGCAAATGTAAAAAGAGAAGCTCCTACGTCAGCCACATCCTCTTTTAGCAGATTATTTAAATTATAATTTGATTGGGGCGCAAACGGTGTTGCACACTTATTGATTATGCATCGTTTTTTTAATGATTGCCCACCATACTTTTCATCAAAATTAATAATTTTACTAAAGAACAAGAACACTCTGGAGATCATTGGAGGCTTTTCGATGGAAGTCAAACACAGGGAAACTTCGCGAACAAACAATCTACCGGCTGTTGTTCGTACAGCCAAATGGCCATTATCCGCATACATGCTAGCAATAGTATCTTCTTTTGATAGTTCATCAATAAATAACGGCTTACAAGTAGACAAAGAAAACATACCATCTTGATTCAATTCAGACCAATAGACATCTGTTGAGCCGCGCTTCGCAATAAATACGTATGTCCCATTCGTTGCCCACTTACATTCAGGGTGTTCTTGAGGCAATGAATTGATGTCACACTTACCTTCAGCATTGAATAGCCCTTCTATTTCTAGCGTGTCGCTTTCCTTTTCAGCCTTCCAAGAACAATAACGGCGCCACTTTGCATAGGTACGAACAATGCCAAAGCTCTGATGTGCAAAAATAATCGTTAATGCAGTAACAAGGGCTGCGACTGCGACCATGATTACTTCAAAAAAGTGATACCCACGTCCCGAGCGTATGGCCCATTTTACCGCGCGAATACTATAGTCTTCATGATCGGCAAATGGCTTTTCCACTGGCTCATCAAAGTCCAATGTATACTGACTTACTGGCAGCAAGGCTTCATTTTGTGTTTTGATGCGTGCCGCTCCCGGTGGCCGCTCAAGCATCTTTTCTTTTGTTTGTTTCGACATGCATCCTCATCATCAGTTAAACTGATAGTGCTTGTTGTTTAAATCGTTACCGTAGTATTTTGCTTGTTAAACCTATTTTCAATATATGTTTCTAACAACGCAATAAAGTCCTCAGCAATACGTTCGCCACGCAAAGTGGTATATTTCTTACCGTCTATATAAACAGGTGCAGCAGGCATTTCACCTGTTCCCGGCAAGCTAATACCGATATCGGCATGCTTGCTTTCACCTGGTCCATTCACAACGCAGCCCATCACGGCTACCTTTAGCCGTTCAATGCCAGGATAACGTACCTTCCAATCCGGCATTTGCTTTGCAATACGTGATTGAATAGCCAAAGCAAGATTCTGATATACCTGACTGGTCGTTCGACCACATCCAGGACACGCTGCAACCGACGGCGTAAAGCTTCTTAAATCCAATGCTTGCAGTATCTCTTGGCAAACCCGTACTTCTAAACGTCTATCACCATTAGGCTCGGGCGTTAAAGAGGCACGTATGGTGTCGCCAATGCCCTCACTAAGTAGAATCCCTAAGGCACTTGCTGTTGCAACAATACCTTTAGATCCCATGCCTGCTTCCGTTAATCCTAAATGCAATGCATAAGTGCATTCCTTCGCTAACTCTCTATAAAGCCTTACCAACATTGGCCCTTCGCTTACCTTGCACGCCAAAATAATGCGATTCGCTGGCATGCCTAGCTGCTCCGCCTGACGTGCGCTGGCCAAAGCGGAAGTCTTCATGGCATTTAAATACACACGCTCTGCAGGCTCTGGATCGGCTTTAGTGCTGTTTTCATCCATCATCCGTGCTACCAGTTCTTGATCTAGGCAGCCCCAGTTCACACCAATGCGTACTGGCTTATTGTGCTTCAATGCCACTTCGATCATTTGCGTAAATTGTTTATCGCGCTTTTCACCAAAACCTACATTGCCAGGATTAATACGATATTTATCGAGTGCATCC
>JAZKAM010000064.1:628-1658 GCA_040389145.1 Pseudomonadota bacterium | reverse complement strand
GCTGGCTGTTTCCAGCCCATTTGCTGCAATTTTTCATAGATAGCCGGAATGGCTTTAGCTGCCTCGGGTGTATTCACCGTAATGCGTACCAACTCCGATCCTGCCTCATGGAGGGCATAGGCTTGAGCTGCAGTAGCCTCTACGTTTGCCGTATCGGTGTTTGTCATAGACTGAACAACAATAGGCGCATAACCGCCTACAGTAACATTTGCTACCTGAACAGGCGTGCTATAGCGTCGTATAACGGGTGAATTTTGGTCCATAAAATCCTTAAAACAAGTAAGTTGATAAACTTAACTTTGATAAAAAATCTTACTGCAGTGTACCATTTTCAACTTATTTTTGGCAGAGTGAACAAGAAAAAGTATGGTAACTAGATACATTTTTTCATTTTTTAAAACAATCAAAGCCAAAAATCCCCACAAAATCTGATGTAAATACGCGGAAATAAGCATTTTTCAAAGAAAAATATTAAAAGCTTCTAAGAGCTTTGCGCCAAACTTTTTGCCACTTTGCGTGTATGTGGGTACTTTTTAAATTTTGACGTATAATGTCAAGGGGCAGGATGCTTTTACTGGTAGCAGGGGATGTTACATGAGTCAGCAATCTCGCAAAGAGTTTGAAGTATGGCAAGCGTGCAACGCGCTTCAAGCAGAAGGTCAAAAAATCACCTACCGTGCTTTAGGCGATAAATTGGTCGTTTTAGGATATAAACGCGGCAGTAATAGCGAGATTTTCCGCTATTTATCTACTTGGCGCGATAAAAATGGCCTAGAACAGTCCGATGATACACCCTCCTCTAGCAATCGTGGCGATTTTGGTGTTGTTGTTAAAAACAGCTTAGAAACCATCCAAAATGAATTTCTTCAATACACACAAAAAACATTGTCTCTGCTTCAAACAGAACAGAGTAAACTCCCCTCTTCTACCACGTTAACGCCATCACCTCTTCTAAGCACAGAGCCTGTCGTGAAAGTACAGCATGCCGAGCCATTGGTCGTTGATGCACTTGAAAAGGTATTGACACGTC
>JAZKAM010000064.1:0-618 GCA_040389145.1 Pseudomonadota bacterium | reverse complement strand
CAATCCGCCGGGGCCGCAGCGCTTGCTTATGCGAATTACTGCATTGTGTCAGGTTTCTCTGTCAATGGGATTTATAACGTGTCTGGCAGTATCAACAGTATTACGAATTGCACCATCTATAACTGTGGGATCGGGATCAATAATGCATCTGGTGCGACGATCGCTGGTGCAATCAATTATAATATTTTTCACACCTGCACGACCGGCATATTCTCTGTCGGAGCCTCGTCGTTGATTAACTACAATGTTTATTACAACAACACCAATCTCAATTTGATCACTACATGACCGCTTTAGAGCAATTACGCCAAGCCAACAATTTACTCACACATCAAATGGCCAGTTTAAGAGCAAATCAATCGGCACTTTTAAATGCAAAAGAAAAAGAGCTTCAACAATTAAAGTCTGAGCTTTCGCACGAAAAAAGTCGTCGAATGCACTTAGAGCGGCAAATCAATGTATCGAGCTATAACAAGGTAGAGAGCTAAGAGCAGCTAATTATCGAAACACATATAGCCAAATCCGATACGCACGTGTACTATACGCACGGGTCTTGCATATGGAGCAAGCGTCAACTGGTGAGGGGCATGGAATGCTCGATACGGATATAAAGTCTTT
>JAZKAM010000063.1:748-4227 GCA_040389145.1 Pseudomonadota bacterium | reverse complement strand
CAAACGCGGCTGCAGTGCATCCGGTTGCGTATGCGCGGACAACAGACGAATTGGCGCAGTTGATTCGCACACTGCCACACCACCACCGCTTGGTGGTGTTTTATGATGCGAACCTACCAACAGAGCCGATAAAAACTTTATCAGCTCTGCTGTCCGCCCATGTGCCTCAGTGTTTTTTTTACCCACAAGTCGCTGGTGAATCCTGTAAAGACTTGTCTGCCGCTGTAGCATGCTGGACATTCCTGCAAGAAAAGCAGATTGGCCGAAAAGATACCATCATGGCTATTGGCGGCGGCACGCTGCTCGATTTGATTGGCTTTGTGGCTAGTGTGTACCACCGTGGCATCGATTTTATTTCGGTGCCTACGTCACTGTTGGCACAGGTAGACGCCGCCATTGGTGGTAAAAACGCATTAAATTTTAGCGGCGTCAAAAACATGTTGGGTACGGTAACGTACCCGACCTCTGTTTGGATTCATACACCGTTTGTTGCCACACAAAGTGACGAACACTACCAGGAAGGCTTGGTAGAGCTGCTGAAAATTGCCCTGGTGCGCAGCCCAAGTTTAACGACCTGGTTAGAGCAAGTATGGCCTGACTTGGTGGCGCGCAAACAGCCACAACTAAACGAGGCTGTTAAAGCAGCAATTGAACTGAAGCTGACGGTTGTCGCAAACGACAGCAAAAAAACCCGTTTGCGCGACTGCCTAAACTTTGGCCATACCTTCGCGCATGCACTGGAAGCGTACTATGGTCCAAGTTTATCCCATGGAACAGCGGTGGCATTGGGCTTGCGGTGGATATTACGGGTGTCGCAAGCAGAATTGGGTTTAGACAAAAGCATTATAGCGATGGTTAACCACTGGCTTAACCAATTGACCGGACTCATAACCCCAGCCACCGCGCCTGAGTGGGCGCAGTTGCTGGGGCGGATACAACAGGATAAGAAGAAAAGCAGCCCTGAACAGATTCGATTGATTTTGTTACAAGGCTTAGGCGAATGGCGCGCTCAAGACGTTTCGCCAGAAAAAACATTGGCGCTGCTCGAACACTACGGGCCACAATTATGGAAAAAACAATAATGCACACCAAAGAACAACACAGCAAGCAAACCAAGCCCATTGAAAATGACTGCTTTCTGCGCGCATTGAATCGACAACCGGTAGACCGCACACCTATTTGGGTCATGCGCCAAGCAGGCCGCTATTTACCTGAGTACCTAAAGGTGCGCGCACAAGCGGGCAGCTTTATGAACCTATGCCGTACACCGGAGCTTGCTGCTGAAGTAACGCTACAGCCTGTGAATCGATTTGCCCTAGATGCTTCGATTGTTTTTTCCGATATCTTGGTTGTGGCAGATGTGATGGGCTGCGATTTGCATTTTGTGGAAGGCGAAGGCCCGCAAATGCGCAAGCCTATTCGTAGTGCAGCCGACTTAAAAGCCTGTGTGCAGCCGGATGTGCAAGAAACGCTATCTTATGTCATGGACACTATTCGATTGGTGAAACAAGGCTTGAACCAACGTGTTCCACTGATTGGATTTAGTGGCAGTCCATGGACTGTTGCGTGCTATGCAGTGGAAGGCAGCGGGTCTCGTGAATTCTCGGTCATCAAGTCTATGCTGTATCGCGACCCTGCATTACTACACAGCATACTGGCTGCCATTCAAAAGGTGACAGCAGAGTACCTGTTGGCACAAGTAGAAGCAGGCGTTGATGTACTGATGATTTTTGATACGTGGGGCTCACTGTTAAGCCCAACCTTATACCAACACTTCGATTTACACTACGTGCGTCCCATTATTGCAGCCATCAAAGCAAAGGCGCCGCACATACCAGTCATCTTTTTCACCAAAGGCGGCGGCTTGTGGTTGGAAACTCAGGCAGATTTAGGGTGTGCGGCACTTGGTCTGGATTGGACGGTGTCACTTAAGGATGCCAGAGCGCGCGTAGGCAACCGTGTGGCGCTGCAGGGTAACTTAGATCCAAGTGCACTACTGGGCAGCCCAGAATCTATTGAACAAGCCGTACAAGCAGTATTGGCAGACTTTGGCCCAGGTAACGGACACATATTCAACCTAGGGCATGGTATTCAAAAAGAAACACCACCCGAACACTTACAACATTGTATTGAAGCGGTACACCGCTACAGCCCAGCCTACCACCAAGGGGTATAACCATGGCGTTAAAGATTACTGAAGACTGTATTAACTGCGACGTATGTGAGCCTGCTTGCCCTAATCAAGCGATTTACCAGGGGCCAGAGCACTACCTGATTGACCCTATGCGGTGTACAGAATGCGTTGGCCACTTTGATGAGCCACAATGCCGTGCCTTATGCCCTGTAGACTGTATTCCCAATGATCTTAACTTTGTTGAAACAGTTGAAGCATTGGCAGAAAAGGCAGAGCGTTTGAAGGCAGAGGGCCTCTAAGAAGGTCGGAAAGAGAATTTAACTGAGAAAGAAAGCGGTGGAATAGGGGATATAGTTCACCGCAGTAAGAACACCGACAACCCTAATGGCTAGATAAAACCAGCATGCTTAAAACAAAAAAAGAGGGCGATAACATGCAAGAAAGACTTCCTTCTCTTCAACTTATAAAAGAACGTCGTAATACCCCTGTACAAAAGGTTATTAAGCTCACAATAGGTGCATTGGGCACAACGTAAGGAATATGGTGGCTTAGGTGGAACTATCGTCGCTGGTTGTAAAGAGGCAGCCAAGGCGTGCAAAGAAACGCCTATGATGGTGTTTAACGCAGGGAAAGCGTGGTTGTTTCCTATTGAGCCGTTGGTGCTGAACTTGCCAGAGCTGGTTGGTGAAAAGGAATTAAGCGCAGCTGATGTGGTGGCGGGGGTAACGGGGGTGGTTGAGTCAGAACAAGAATCTAAAGCGACAACATTATTGCCTCAGCCAAACGAAAGGCTAAACGTGGCATCAATACCAAGACCAGAACCACAGTCCCAGTCAGAGCCAGAGCCAAAAGTAGTGGAAGAATTGCCCCTTGGATCGCCAGCGATACCGCAAACAGCGTCAGCCGGGACAATTACACCTAATAAGGCAGCAGAGGCACTAAAACAAGCGGGGCCTGATTTAGATCGGCTATGGGAAGAGCGGTTTTCGGCGTTGGATCCGGCTGAAAGGGAATACAGAGGATTAATATTTAATAATTCGTCACCCACGCCAATACCACTAGTGCCAACATTACCTGGGCGTCCTGTGACGTACTTTTTTGAGCAATTACCACCGCCACGCCCCAATGAGCCCTGTATGACAGCCGTGCTTATGCCTATCAGAAAAATGCCTACGGTAGTGGGACGGCAACCCTAAAGCTAAGGTTTATTGGTTGCTGTAGCCAGTATTGCTTGAGCTCTTTCTTCTCGTGCTGCTGCGCGCGCGGCTGCCTTATCTTTTGCAATTTGTGCTTGTTCAGGGGATAGAGTTTTTAACCAAGCTTCTTTTCTTGCTATGGCAGCCTC
>JAZKAM010000063.1:0-738 GCA_040389145.1 Pseudomonadota bacterium | reverse complement strand
TTCGTTTTTGCTTGCGCGCTCAAAACTGGTATAGGTAACAATATTTGTCTTACTTTTCTCACTATTAGCCTTATTTATTTCAGTGATGCGCGCAATCTCTGCGTTATAGCCACTATTGGTGGCAAGGATGATGATGGGTATTGAAATAAAAAATGTGAGCGCAGCAATAACACCCAAAGCCACAGCGGCAATGGTACCAAGACGCTTTTGAGCGGAAGTAGTCTTGTCACCATTTGGCTCAGTCATGCGGTTCCATAGATTCTTAAGGGATGTTGAGATGTAATTAAATCTGCTTGGTACCGGCAGGTTGCGAACAAAATCAGGTGCAAAGACGGGAAATCGGTTAGAGATTGGGCCGCCAATAGGTGCCGCATTTTGTTGTGTAGCTGTTCCGCTTTTTTGTTCGCCTGTTTCTGGTTTCATAATGTGAGCCCTCATCAAACTAATGTTTCATTCAATAGAATAAATTACTGAAAGGATTTTAGTACAAAATCTATTGTTTTTTCAGATTGGGATTTGGTATATGAAGAAATATTGTAAGGATTTTAGTTAAGGTTTAAATGTTGATTTGAGTGTGTCGTGCTAAAAAGGTAAAGAAGCAGCGATGTAGAGTCGCTGCTTCTTTGGATAGAAAGGCGTACTACGCGTCGTTGCTGTGAATGCTACCTGGTCGTGGGGACTTGTGACCTTGAGTAGCTTCAGGTTGAGTAGCTTTTGCTTTAGCTTCAGCAGCAGCTT
>JAZKAM010000062.1:1251-4739 GCA_040389145.1 Pseudomonadota bacterium | reverse complement strand
CCACCAGAAGTAGGCCCAGCTGCCGGGGTATTGTTATCCATGTTATTCATCATGCTGTATCGCAAAATCCCGTGTAGGCCCTATAACCAGTACTAGTATAGGAACACTTACCCCTATTGGCGTTACTGGCTGATCTAACCAAGAAGCTAACTTTCTGTTAAAATGGTGCTGTAGCGATATGTGGATGAGATTTTTGGCGTTATGAGCGAATTTGTTTCTTTGAAAGATCACTTTTTGGTTTCTTTGCCCGATGCCAATATAGCCCCCATGCTTGATGAAGCGGTGGTATATTTGTGTGCACACACACCTGAGGGTGCCTATGGGCTGATCATCAATAAGCCGCTATCGGTATCGTTCGCTGAAACCCTTCAAGAGCTGGGTCTTAACCCTTTAGGCGAATTCAACCAACCCGTTTTTATGGGTGGCCCTGTTCAGCGCCAAAGCGGCTTGGTTTTACATACCGCTGTCTCTCCTGCCTACCGTTCCTTTTCCCCCATTTCAGACGACATCTGTATCACCAGTTCTTTAGACATTTTGGAAGACATGGCCATTCATTGTGGCCCTAAAAAAATACTATTTGCACTGGGCTATGTAAAATGGGAAAAGAACGAACTGGAAACACAATTTCTTGAAAACTCTTGGCTACATGTGCCGGCATGTCAAAAAATCCTTTTCGACACCCGACCAGAAGAACGCTGGACTGCAGCGATACAACAACTAGGCATAGCGCCCTTTGGATTTTTGCATGAAGCTGCCCACGCCTAGTTGTGTATTAAGCTTTGACTATGGCACCCGCAAGGTAGGTGTTGCCATAGGCGATACCTTAACCCAGCAAGCACGGCCGCTGGCCGTGATAGCTTATGCGAGCACGGCCGTGCTCGCACAAGCTATCTCCGGCTATATCACCCAATATGCACCTAAAGCTTTGGTTGTTGGATTGCCCGTGCATGATGAGCCAAGCAAAATCACTGAGGCAGCGGAATCTTTTGCCCGCGACATTTCTGCCACGTACAAGCTGCCTGTCGTTTTACTGGATGAACGTTTTAGTAGCCAAGCAGCCAATGCCTACCGCAAAACCCATCCGGATTTAAAAGATGCCATTGCCGCAGCCATTGTGCTTGAAAGCTTTTTGGCAAACCCTGAAAGTTACGAACCCTTATAAGACTGCATCTCATTAAAAATATTTACTGATAAAAAACCATGCGCGAAAATGATGGCTCTCATCCCCCTCTCCATCGGTTAGTAACGACACAGCAGGGTTAGCGCCCATATTGGTTGTGACATCCAATGACGCCTCAAAAGAACCTGATTTAGCATATCGAGCACCGACACCCACACCTTTTAAAGAGTAATGATTAGGTATCGTTGGGGTAGCATCATTCCATCCAGACCACAAATTCTTGTTCAAAACGATATGACCATAATCGGCGAAAGCAACAAGCATGGCATTGGCTGTAACTGAATGCCTGAGCTCTGCAGTGAACACACAGCCATAATCACCACTGGCTTCACCAACAGGATATGCCCGCACCGCCGTTGGCCCGCCTAAGGAATATTGTTCGGATGAATCCAGGTTTTTGCTACTCAATTGACCATTAAATGCCAACCATAGCTTCGTTTTATCCGAAATTTTCTGAGTGCGTGCAAACGAATACAGTAGTTTTGTAAAGTTGCCTTGTCGTTGTGTCGTTTCCTGGTCGGTCGCCAAGTCCGCCGCATTGCCCCCTAAATTCAGTCTGCCGCGCATGAGTCCAAAGTTAAACATATTGACGCCACCTTGGCCTACTAAATCCAGTGAATCAATGTTTAGACGTACGGTGGCAGCATTAACATACTTATTGTCGGTTTCAACGCTAAGCTGGCTGTCTTGGTACTGTTTACGCTCAACCTGTACCACTCCAATCAAGCTAAATGTCTTTGTTCGATTTAATGTACGGGTTACTTCAAGGCCATATGCTTGTGCATTACCCATAGCATTCAGGGCTTTCATAACCCCACCCATGGCGTAATGTAAATTGGACAAGTAAAAACCACCTCGGTACCCATAATAGCCAATCGGAAATGAACCACCAAACCTACCATAAAGACTTCCAGTGCTACCGGCCACCTGTAGATTGAGCTGTTCCGCGCGTCTAAATGGACTGTCAAAACTGATGACACCTAAACCGCGATAAGCACCAGTCGTCTGGGTGCCCGAATTATCCGTGCGTACATACCCAGAGGTAACGGGCTTGTTACTGATGCGTACAATCACATCAGTCAATGAATTCTTTGCATCAGGCACTAAAGTGCCTGATGCTGATATACCAGGAAGTTCTTGAAGGGTACGCAATGCATTTTGCAGCGTGCTCATGTCCAGTCGACCATCTGGCGACTCGGCCGTTTTAAGTACATTTTGGATAAAATTCTCGTTTACACGTAGCGACTGGTCCTGGCTATCAATGCGAAAACCGCCCAGTTTCCCTTCAGTGATTTGGATTTTGATAACGCCACTCTGAATTTTCTGTGGCGGCAAGTATACTTGTGCCAACAAGCCCTTCTTGCGAAACACGCCCGCCACTTTTTCAACAACCTGCTGTAATTCAGCAAACGTTAATGATTTGCTAATGTATCCTTTTACTAATTTTTGTAACTCGGCAGTGGAAACGTTTTTATTGCCAATGAATTCAAAAGACTTAATGGGTATCACCAAGTCCAGTTCACCACCTAATTTTGCTCGAAACTGAGTACCAATTTCTACTTCACCAGGCTCCATTTCTTGGCCGCTGGCATTTACGTTATCCACTTCTTCTGTGTCACGTAACAACGTGCCAGCACTCTGTGCAGCAGTTGCGTAACCGCCAACGGCTACAAGAAAGGGAATCACAAGGCCAATAACCAATGCCTGACGACCTACAGCCACAATGCCTCTCAGCTTTACTACGGTTTGCCCCTAAACCTATAAAATGATTGTCTCACATGCCAAGAATGTTGGATATACACTGATATATATTTGCGCGTGAAGTTGATGCACATATTATCCAAAAAGGTGTTTGGTTTAAAATTTTCGTGTAAAACACCGCACCGCATCAATATAGCGGACCTCAATTCGCCGCATAAATCACCTGGATTAAAATAAAAATATTATTTCCCATAATCTTTAAACTTCTACTATTAGAGATTTTTATACATAGATAGATATGAGGTTATTCATGAGCATTTCACAGATCGATCATCAAGAACGAGAAACCGATAAAGTGCCGGAATTCTTTAACACTGCACGGAATTTTTTCCTTAAAAAGGCTGGCGAAATTACAGATCTGGATGGGGACAATAAGAATGACTGGTTTTTCACCCATGCCTCCTTAAAGCAACTGAATTCTGAATGGAAGGACATTATAAATAAAATCACTGAAATCATGTTAAAGCAAAATAATGTATTACTTAAATTGGCAAAAGAAAAGCTGAATAGAAAACCAAAACACTTTGCCATATCAATCGTCAATCCC
>JAZKAM010000062.1:243-1241 GCA_040389145.1 Pseudomonadota bacterium | reverse complement strand
TTCTGATGACAGTTAACGACAACATGTATAAAGTCCATTTCAATCAATTATCCGAGCACATTCTACGTCGTGCCATATACACGTTACTAGCCACTGCACCAAAAGCTGAATTGGAAAACTCAAATAGCCCTGCTGCGCAATTATTGAATCAATCAGGACTCTTTTCCACCTTAGAAATAGCGAGAATAAAAAAATTAATTGGCAAACAGAGCTTTATCAGTCGACTTTTTTTCAATCCAGAAAAATTTGAGGTTGAATTAAGAAAATTACAAGCCAAGGATGAAGATTACACTCAAACTGTTACCACCGCTTTTACAGGGAAGGAATCCACTTCAAAAAATCCATTGTTTGAAAATGAATCAGAACTAGATGTTCCAACCAAATATAATGACTTAGAGCCAATGGATACTCACAGTGGTGATGAAGACAGTAATGATACCTCCTCCTATATGGAAGTTTCATCCACTGATGAGTCAGACCATGACTCTCGACTAAACGTTTTTTCACAAGATCCAGATGATAAAACCAATGTTCAGTTAGCTCTTTCCCAAAAAGATAAACACCACGCCCTTCATCATCTTGATGATGAATCTGATGATCATGATGAAGACGCGGCAGCCAATTGGAAAGCTTCTGCTCCTGTCTCCTGGGCGGGCTTGTCAAGGACCGGCCCAATTACCCGATATAATCCCAAATTATTTATGCACACCACCTCTCCTAAAATGCCAGATCTGTCACAAAAATCTACCGCCGATAATAAAGGCCTCTCAAGAAATCGTAACAAGTAGATTATATTTAATATTTCAGAGATGTAGTTTACTAACTGCATCTCTTAATATTTGGCCTTAGTGAGTTACTTTGCTACACTAAAGGCCATTCGCCGTTATTGAGAGCATGCATGTCTCAAACCGTCCGCCACCTGACCACATTAGAATCCTTACCCTCCAGCTGGATAGATGCTGCATTTAATCGGGCCGAGTTTTACCTCGAACACCCCG
>JAZKAM010000062.1:0-233 GCA_040389145.1 Pseudomonadota bacterium | reverse complement strand
GCGGTCTACATTTGAATTGGCTGCTCAGCGCCTTGGCGCGCGGGTGCTGGCCTTGGACGTAGGCAAATCTTCTGTGCAGAAGGGCGAGACCCTCAAGGACACAGCCTTAAACATCTTAGCTATGGGTGTTCAGTGCCTGGTGATTCGGCACGCCGAAAGTGGTGCGGCCCATTACCTTAGCCAAGCGGTGGGCAATGACTGTAGCGTGGTCAATGCGGGTGACGGCATGCATG
>JAZKAM010000061.1:3200-9666 GCA_040389145.1 Pseudomonadota bacterium | reverse complement strand
AAGCCAGGTCAGCGCCTCATTATTAAGGCTCAGGCGGGTAAACTTCTGGAACTAAGCGAGCCCGCACAAGGTTAGCACTTTACGCAATAGGGACGATGGCGTAGTATGGCCCGCGTCTATTAATTCGATAATTTCACATACCTAGGGGTAGAACAGAACATGTTTTCAAAAGTTAAAGATCCGCAAGCGCCTGGTACATCTGCACAAACAGAAATACCCGAACCAACACATACACCACCAGCTTCTTTTGTGGCAGCTGCTTTAGGTTAAGCGATACCACCACCATCAAGGACAACCCGCCAACCGTGGTACCACACATGCTATAAGCAGCCGGCCCAAAGCTATCCCTCACGGTATGCAGGCACCGCGCATTTCAAAAAGCCATCCTGTTGCCGCGAAGCAAACTTCAGACAAGGCTGGCACCGCCCACACCGTGGCATGTCCTACTAGAAAGGGACATCGTTAATACAACGCATACAAACAATCGGAGCAGCACTTATGTACCAAGGATTGGGCAGTTACTTTTCTAGAAATCTATACAGAGCAACGCGTAATGCTGTTTCCGTTGTGCTACCGCTATCGTTAGCGGTAGCAGCCTTGCAAGCCCATGCAGAGCAACCGCACAACCCAGAATTGTCAGCTGCTCATACACCCACAAAACTATCTTCATCTATATCTGTCCAACAGATGTTGGGTGAATGTCTGATTGTAGGCTTTCGCGGCACCAGTGTTACGGCAGATTCCCCCATTATTCAAAGCATCAACCAATACCACCTCGGCGGTGTCATTCTGTTTGACTATGACACACCGACCCAAACCTTTCAGCGAAACATTATCGACCCCGAGCAAACGACTCAATTGATTGCAGACCTAAAGCGTTATGCTAATCATCCGATTTGGGTAGCCATTGACGCCGAGGGTGGCAAAGTGAACCGTTTGAAAGCCCGCTATGGTTTTAAAGGCACCACCATCCCTAGTGCGTGGGAAGTGGGGCAAGAAACACTAGACGAAGCTTATGAGACATATATGGGCTTTGCAAAGACCTTATACACCATGGGGTTTAACCTAAACTTTGCACCGGTCGTTGATTTAGCACGCAACGCTGATAATCCTGTGATTGTTCGGTATGGCCGGAGTTTTGGCGCCGATCCGAAAAAAGTGGCTGCTTACGCACAGCAATTCGTTCGTGCCCATGAGCACTACCACATTGCAACAGCACTCAAACACTTTCCAGGTCATGGTAGCTCAACAACGGATTCACATTTGGACACTGTAGACATCACCAAAACCTTTGATGGCAGCGAGCTAACCCCTTACCGCTTATTGATCGACGCACATGCCGCACCTATGGTCATGACCGGACATTTATTTAACCAAAACTGGGATACAGAGTATCCCGCTACCTTTTCCAGAACTATTCTACAAACACAACTAAGAAATGTTTTAAAATATAAAGGCATTATTGTTTCAGATGACTTACACATGCAAGCAGCCAGTATGCATCGCCCCCCAGGCGAATGTGCCTTGTTAGCGTTACAAGCCGGCGTGGACCTACTGATTTTCTCTAACAACGCGCCAGGGCAACCTTATGATGAGCAGTTGGTAGAGGATGTGATGCGCACCCTCACTAAAGCATTAGAAGATGGCACATTGTCGGGTGTACAAGCAAGGCATCGGTATAACGCACTGTCTGAGATGAAAAAACGCTATATCGCGACCAGCACTGGGCTTTAGGCGACATAGTCCGTACAATTATCCCGAAAAGAAGCCATCAGTCTTATGAGGAGCTAAAGCGAATATGGGTATACTAAAAGGTAAGCGCGTCTTAATCACGGGTTTGATTTCTAATCGTTCCATTGCTGCAGGTATTGCTGCTGCGATGCATGCAGAAGGCGCGGAATTGGCCTTCAGTTATGTCAATGAACGCTTTCGCGACCGGATTTTAGATTTGGCCAAGGAATGGAATTCCACCCACATATTTCCTTGTGATGTGCAAAATGATGAAGAAATTACGTCAATGTTTGATGCGTTGGGAAAAACATGGCCTGAAGGGTTTGATATTTTGGTCCACTCGATTGCCTATGCACCGGCCGACCAACTCAATGGCGACTATTTAACCTGTATTTCTCGCGAAGGATTTCGTGTAGCACATGAAGTCAGTGCGTATAGCTTAGCAGCATTAGCCAAAACTGCCCTGCCCTGGATGAAAGACAGACAAGGTAGTCTGTTGACCTTAACCTATCTAGGCGCTGAACGTGCCATTCCTAATTACAACGTAATGGGCTTGGCTAAGGCGTCATTAGAGGCTAACGTACGTTACTTAGCCGTCAGCCTAGGGCAACACGGGATGCGCATCAATGCAATTTCTGCAGGGCCTGTAAAGACTTTAGCGGCAGCCGGTATTGCGGGCTTTAAAGAGATGCTTAACGAGCATAAAGAACACACGCCACTTAAGCGTAATGTGACCTTAGAAGAAATTGGTCATACCGCAGCATTTCTATGTTCTTCACGCGCATCGGGGATCACCGGCCAAGTCGTGCATGTGGATGCAGGCTACAACATTACATCGGGCATTTAACACTACAGCGTGTATTTAGCAGTAGTCGGCATAAGACAGATATACCGACTACTGCTAAATTAATAAAAGTCCTTGATGCTTGGACGTTTCTTTCCACTTGCGATATCCCGAATTGTACCAATCACCTCATCTGCTTTATGCTCTACCTGTTTAACAAGTTGTTGTGCAGAAAACCTTACGGTGGTCCCTATTTTTGGTGTACGATTAATACCCAATTCGCTACATTTTTCTGCTAGAGACACCCGCTTTTCTAAAGATTCGCCCTTCACATTCCCTATCAGATAATGGAAAGCACTGTTCGGATCCATATCAACCAGCTTCTGAAACATTACTTTTTGTCCCTTCTGTATATTTTCCAGAAGAACAGCTTTCATTGAGGCAATTTGTGTATCATCAACCAAGCCGACGTTCTTCAAGTAATTAAACACTTGAGTTGGACTGTTAAGCTTAGGTTTTTTAAAGTCTTCTTCCGTCAAGGTCTGCATGATATTCAAGACATCAGACTTAAATCGTTTTTCTATAAAGCTATATTCGTGCTTATCGGCAACCTTTTTTTCAAGATTAACTAAAGTGCCAAATAGATACTTTAGGTATACTTTTTCTGGTTTATCTGAGTTTCTCGTCAAATCTTTAATCAACTTTCCTAATTGTGTAAAAAACGCATCCGCTGCCAATCCATTATTCGGATCGATTAACTTTCGCGCAAAAACAACACCAGCAGAATCCTGACGTTTCCTCACAGGCTTTTCTTCTCCATAACCAGGAATCCAGTCATATGCTAAAGAATCAAACATACCCAATAATCTCGTTAATTCAGAGGCAACATGAGTGCGTGAATCCTTAATGGACTTCAAAAGCGACAGAGTATTAAATAAGTTACTTGCAAGATTAATCTTTTTTTGAATCAATTCAGAGGGTTCATTAGTAAAATCTTGTTTTTCCATGATATTCACCGATGTAATAATCTGAATGGATTCTAGGAGGTTTTTTTATAAACAGGATTAATTACAAGCAATTTTTAAAAAATCTGTCCTCATGGTTTCAACCAAATGGTCGATAATCGAAGCAATCAATCCTCAGGAATGCCATGATGTTTAAATCAAAAAAGAAAGACTATCCACAGTTACCTGTGCAGAATAATTTTAATAATAGTGAAGAAATTTATAAAAAACTCAGTGTATGCGATTTTGCTACCGATAACCCAGGCTCACATGGAATTCATGAATTTTTGTCTTGGTGGTACTACGGATTGGATCCCAATCATAAACGTGAAGATATTGAACGTGAAGATGGTGAATCTTACGTATTAAGATATCTTCTTAACGGCTATCGATACAGTGAAGAATGGGCAGCAAAATACCATCAATTTCGAGATAAGCCACAAGACGCGCGAGAAAACCCTACCTGGGCCATTACTATGGCAGCGCATGTAGCTCTTAACCGGAATCCGGGTTTAGCACACCGGTACGAAGACATGAGTGGTGCGGAACAAATTAGTTTTAAAGTATTGCAAAGGTCAAACAGTGTAAGTATTCTAAATAGACTCATTGCCATGGCACGTTACGAAGTACTGATGCAAAATTGTCAACAGCTGTTGTCGATCCAAATGGAAAGAGTTACAGGTGGCGCCACTTCCGCAGAAGATCATATCGATGGACCAAATGATGCAGCTTTTGAATTATTCTTTAATGAGGCGGAGCGAGCATACTATAAGCCAGCTCAAACGTTGAACACTGATGAGTTTGAGAAAAAGCTATCGGACTCCCTACGATTTAAATTTTTGAATTACCTCAAACTGAATGCACCGGACAATGATCGCAATCAACGATCGGTGTTTGCACGTATGATTGTCGCTGTTGTCGGTTTGTTTATTGACAACAAGCAGGCTGCGATTAGCGAGCGAATTGAGCGTATGGGAAATACATGGATCAACCGGTATGCAAGCCAAGCAGTCGATAAACAAATCGAAGCATTTAAGACGCATGGCTATCAGTGGAATCATCCTGTAGCAGCGACACAAGGGGCTGACGAACGTCCAGCGCCGACCATTCAGTTGCGCCAAGCACCTCTTCCTGCGACACAAGAACAACAAACCCAATTCCAGCCGCAACCCACAAACGTAAACCCAAACCCAAACCCAAACCCAAACCCAACCCCCCATCGAATATAAACAAAAAGAAAGGGCGCCTTAGGCGCCCTTTCACTTCGCTAACCGTCTTAAGCAGGTTTACAATTTCACCAAAATTTCGATATCAGCAGAATCGTAAGCTTGTTTACGGAACAGCGCAAAGTCATATTCTCCATAACTTTGCGTGAGTCCCTTGGTGTAGGCTTCTTGTGTATTGGCGTCTAGGTCATGCCAAGAGCCATAGGTTACTTTACCAAGCACCAAGGCCATCACATCACCATTGTTCAACACAACCGTTGTACCGGACACAGCTCCATCTTGTGATTTAGGCAGTTGGAACAATGCACGAACAACTTCAGGCGCCAACTTATCACTGCCACGTGTTACATCACTAAGTGTTGTAGCGGTGAGTTTTAAGCGCTTAGCAACAGCATCTACATGCTTTTCTTGTTGCGCTTGAAGCAAGAAGTCTTTAGCTAAGCCTAGAGTCAATTCATTTGCTTCTTTATCGCGAAGCATGTCACGAATCGAATCTTTCACTTTTGCAAAAGGTAATTGCTCTTCCGATTTTTGGTCAACCACACGAAGCACAACGTAATGGTTGTCACCGATTTGGATAACATCACTATTACGGCCATGTTCAAGCACGTCGTTGCTGAACACCGCTTCTTGAATTGCTGGCAGACCAAATAGTTTGTCTTTGGTTAGCTTGTCAAAGAATGGTGAAGTACGAATCGTTAAATTCAATTCTTCAGAACTCTTAACAAGGGTATTTGGGTGTTCGTAGACAGAAGCTGATAGTTTTTCAACCATTTCTGCTAGATGTTCTTCCGCTTTTTGACGGCGTAAGGTTTTGCCAATGGCATCACTAGCATCTGCAACGCTGACGGTGCTTTCTGGTTCACGACCTAATATTTTGATCAGATGGAAACCATAAGTCGTACGTACAGGCTCAGAAACGGAACCAACAGCAACAGAGAACGATGCATGCTCAAATGGTTCAACCATTTGACCACGGGTAAACCAGTCTAAATCACCGCCACGTTTACCAGATACTGGATCGGCCGAGAACTCTTTAGCCAGCTTTTCAAAAGACTCACCTGCTTTGAGTCGCGATTCGATCATCAGCACTTCTTCTTTAGCTTTTTTGACCGCGGCTTCATTTGCATGTTCAGGCACTGCAATTAAGATATGTGCCGCGTGCACGCGTTCAGGGCGGATAAATTGAGACTTATGTGCGTTGTAATAAGCCACTACTTCGTCTTGAGTAATAGATTCAGCGACTTGGATTGCTGGTAACGCCAATTCCAAATAATCCAATTTTACTTGTTTAGGCTTTACATAGTCTGTCGTGTGTTTATCGTAATACGCGCGAACTGTTTTATCAGCCACAGTAATTTCTTCATGGAACCGTGCACGAGGTACAGTCACATATTCTACACTGCGCTTTTGGTTCACAAATTTTACAAGCTCTTCCAATTCAT
Organism: Pseudomonadota bacterium; assembly: GCA_040389145.1. Lineage (GTDB taxonomy): Bacteria > Pseudomonadota > Gammaproteobacteria > Berkiellales > Berkiellaceae > JAZKAM01. The sequence goes on along the minus strand of JAZKAM010000061.1, from coordinate 3,476 downwards.
GTGGTACAGCAAAAGCAGAGCTGATAACACCGGATTGATATTGCTCGAGTAACAAAACATTATGAATTTCTTCACGTAGATCGCGATCTGTCAAATAGGCGCCGCGTAACGCATCACGGTAGCGCTCTTCAGAGAAGATGCCTTCTACATGAAAATCAGGGTGGGAAAGAATTTGTTGTTTCACTTGGTCAGGACTAACGTAGAAACCTGCTGCATTTGCTGCATCTGTCAATACCAACACTTGAACCAAGGTGTCCAACACATACTTGCGCAGTA
>JAZKAM010000061.1:2841-3190 GCA_040389145.1 Pseudomonadota bacterium | reverse complement strand
CGAGCTTCAATATCGGTTGCTGGGCTACGAATTCTGGCGGCGCGGTCATAAGCCCGCTCGAACTCAGCGCTGGTAATGGTATGCTGGTTTACTTTTGCAACGGCTTTACGATCGCCGCGGTCTAAAAAGTTATCCAGGCCCCAAATGGCAAAGATGAAGGCAATGAGCAGCACAATAAACCAGGCTACCCATCCGCGGGAACGATCTCGAATACCTTGTAACATACCTCTTCCTTGTGTTGCACAACCAATAATCTGGTGCTTTCTAGGGTGGCAGAAAACCTGATGAAATTCAAGCAAACAGGATGCGGCCTATCTCTAGACCCAGAATAAAGCAAGCATTGGAACCA
>JAZKAM010000061.1:0-2831 GCA_040389145.1 Pseudomonadota bacterium | reverse complement strand
CTTAAGCTTCAAAAACCTGCTCTATTGATTTAAAACAGGTTTTTGAGGGCTTCCCCTTACGGCTCCCTTGAAAACACCTATCTGGGGCTGTTGGGGCCCGTTCGGCACTCTTCAACATCCGTAAATTCTTGAGCAACTGCACCAGCTAACCCATTCCCTGACGGAACAGAGAGCCTAAACACGCGAGGAGGTGAACATTGCGCTGCATCATTAGCATTCTCAGCCGACCTATCGCCGTTATCTTGTTGCCCTGCACTTTTTTGTGCCGATGCCGCATCTTGAGACACCTCACACCGAGTCGCCTTACGTTGCGCCAGCTTTCGCCGAGCATCTGCTCGTTTGGCAGCACGTAGGATAGCGTGTCGTTCAGAAGGGCTGAGTTTAGGTTTATTAAGCTCATCAGAAGCAGCGGCTTTTACTTGCTCAGCTTTTGCGCCAGGATATCGCTCAACTGCGGCGGGTTCAGCTTCCGCCAATAGCATAAACATCTTCATTAATGCCACAGAACAAAATGTTTCATCCATATGCTGAATTTTCTGAAGTGCTTGCTGAAGCTTATGGCTGGACACTGAACTTCCAAAATCAAGCTCAGAATAATCTACCATAGACAGAATAGAATCCGGACTGCACAACGCACGAATCTCTCGCTCACTACGAGAGTCGTTTTTACAGTAATTTTGATATCCTGAAAAAAATAATTCACGCTTATAATTTAAACTGCATAGAATACGAAGCGCATCCACATTCAAGTCGTACTTTTTCTTCTCTTCACCTGTAGGTGAGACAGACAAAAGCCGCACTATAGCTTGCCTAAAACCTTGCGGGAAAGGTAAACGCTCTAGTCCTAAATTAATTGCAACTCTACTCAAAATATGGTAGCGCGCATCTCTAAGATTCGAAAAAATAATTTCTGGTAATTTTAACTGTGATTTTGGGATAAATTCAGGGATATTTCGATTGCCAGCCTTTAAGTGCGCACGAACCGATGGCACCCACTCATCCGACACTGGTTCCATGAATCCATTATCAATCAATAAAATAATATAATTTTCTAAGTCTTCAGCAATAGCTATATTTTTGGCCATCAAGCTCATCGGAGAATCATCAACTTCTATTTTATTCTTAGATTTTATCAAGCACATGTCTCTGGCTCGGATCTCCAGCGATTCAGCACTGTACAATGGACGGACACTTCCATCTAAAGCAATAAATTCACCGTGACTATTAATTGCCAATTGATAGACAGAGACAAACATTTCCCTCAAAGACTTGATAATCACTTTCATTGACGACAACGAATCTTCAGTACGAAGCATAATATTTTAACCTTATATAAATTATTTTAATCTAAAAAATTTTTTACACACCAACTACATCCGGAAATTATTGAATACTAATTCGTGAGTACCTGCACAAGGAGAAAGCTCAAGCACTCCAGCGTCAGACCTTTCTATTGGCGGCGCACTAAGTCGTAATACCCGTGGACGGTCTGATGCCGCTGTCACATCTTCATTGTACTTAACAAACGCCGCTGTAGGCACAATCTGTTTAGAAACAGCTAACTGCTCACGAAATCTATCCATCAGTGGGTTTTTTTCAATTTTTTCATCTATAACGCGAATACTTTTAAACAGCGTCTGAAGTTGCGCTAAATTTAGCAATTGCAAATTAGGTCCGGTCAATGCCAGTTGATCGAATGAAACCTCTTTAAGAAACGCGTCCATAGGACATAGCCTCTGTAGTTCTTCTGGAGAACGTCCATCTGTCTCCAAAAATGCACGGTACTGATCTAAAAACAGCTCCACTTTATGGTTCACTTCACATAGCGCCATAAGAATGAACTTCTCTAGTATTTGACAGTGCTTCAATTCATGCCGGAGTTTAATGGCTATTTGCTGCTTTTTCCGCGCCCTCTTACAAAGATTGTCACTTATAGGTGCTTCAGGAGCTTCATTAAGAGAACGGACAACATCTTCTCCAAGAAAATATTTTTTCGCAAAATCCACAAGAAACTCATGTCGTGTTTGATAACAATAAGAGGTGACAATAGAAGAAAACTTACGATGCTCTTCAGGAACAAAGGCACACAATTCACTTTGCACGGCACCAGCTCCTTGTCGGGCCAATCGATGCACCTCATCTAATGATTCTGAAAATATATACGTATCGTTCGATCCCGGTATTTTCTGATAAGATTTTTTTATGAGGGCACACGCTTTGCCGACAGAATTGTTGAATTTTGATTCTAAGGCAGCAGCATACTGCTTTATTTTTTTCTCTGCAGCAGTAGACAAGTCTATAGGTGGGAGAATCGCTATGGCGCTAATTTCTTTTAAATCATCTGCCCTAACTTGTAATGACGATTTAGTATATAAAGGATGCATGGTTCCATCGAGCGCCATAAAACGACCATCTGCTGTGACCAACAGGTCATACACGGCGATGAACTCATGTTTTAATTGCATTAGTTTTTTTGACCAGTCTTCACCTTTTTTAACCAGCTCAGCACGTAGCATAAAAGCACCCTCACCTATAAATCATTGGCATACAACAAGTCATATTCAAATACAGATTTCTCAGCACTTAGCTATTTCTAAATTGTTCTGTACAAAAAAGACAAAAATAAACCGCAGACGGAATTATTTATAATAAAATGTATGTCAACATAAACGTTGAACGAATAATTGTGGGGTGATTGTAAGCTACTTGTCGAACAAACGCTAGCCGGGTCATTATGACCACGGCGCGCCTGTGACGTCTAACGTAATTGGCGGAGCGGACGGGGCTCGAACCCGCGACCCCCGGCGTGACAGGCCGGTATTCTAACCAAC
>JAZKAM010000060.1:0-7960 GCA_040389145.1 Pseudomonadota bacterium | reverse complement strand
GCCGGTAAATAAACCTTACTCAAACGCCCCGCTACATCAATAGAGAGCGGTACCGTGCGGGCCGCTTGAATAACACCTGACACCTGAACCAGATCGTTTTTACCCGACACAGCACCCAAAAACTTAGCCGGCGCCGTCTTTGTATCTTGAAGCAACCATGCTGCACTGGCAACCACCAATATGCTGCTAACCAAAAGCGCCAATATTTGGCTGTGCCGTAATTTTCGCAATAAAGTATACATAAAACCGCCCTCAAGACCGTCAAACCATGCCATTCAGTGTATCATGGACGCCCTAGTCAGCAAGCCGGAGCAGGCTGACTGCAACAGGCGGCAATCCACAACAACCTTTCTACACAAAAGCTAATTATCTAACATAAATTTATGTGGAAAAAAACAGATAAATTCCCCTCCAACACAGTTATTTCCCTGGGATTGTCTTTACTTCACTGCAACAAGGTGGAATACTCGTCCGTGTACATTTTTCTCGTCGGATCACCGATTTCTTGAACATTTACAGGGGTAAACGAGCATGAGTAAAGAACTTACAACCGCACCACCAGACGCAGTAAAAATAGAAGAACAAACAGCAAGTCCCGCTGTTAAAGTGAAGCATGAAAAACGGTCACGAAGACCTCACGAAATGTTCGGACTCTTTGCACCACTTGGCGCAGCCTTCACAGCTGGATACAAAGTTTTGGTATCCAACTACCGCCGTCTCCAAACCGTTACCTCTAGCTCAGCGTTTGCAGCACTACTCTTTGTTTTTGTACTCCCCTTCTTTGTTATTCAGTTTTTCCGTAATTACAACCACTTAAATGGCAAACTTGTCGGCAGCATCGACAAAACCGAAGCTGCGCTCAAGGAAGCCGATAAGAAAAAGGCCCCCAAGGCCGGCCTTATCGCCCGTATTGCCACACGCATTGGTGGTGGTCTTCTCTACTCTGCTGCTGCCACCCTCATCATGGCTGTGGGCTTGGTCACCTTCTTAGCCGGCCTAGGTATTGCCGGTGCAGGCCTCCCCGTGGTGGCTGGTCTTTCGATTGCCATGTTCGGATTATTCCATCTGGTTTGGGGTTATAACGTAGTTAACCTTTGGCCGTGGAAAGGCGTCACCAGCGATTTCATCGGCATGAAAGACGATGTTAAAAATGAGCTCGAAAACCTCAAGGCACGCAACAAAGGCAAGCCAAGGAAGCCAACAAACTTCGCCCAACATACCGGCGGTATATTAGGCCACGCCATCAGCTTGATTTGCGGTATTGCTACGGGTGTTGCCTCAGCACTTTTGTTCCCAATCGCACCTCTGGCCATCCCAGCGGGCATTATTTTGGGCGTGTTTGTATTTCTTGATTTTGACAACTTCCTACCTGCTTTTTTACGCAGCTTCAGCCACAATGCGTATTGGTTTTTGGACTTAGAAGAAACCAAACCGCTGACCGAAAAATCCACTGAAGGCGACAAACATGAGTTCAACTGGTCCAATGCTTCGCCTTGGATTCGCTGGCCCTTGTACGCTCTGGCCATCGCATTAACTGCATGGGTCGCTATGGTCGCTGCACCCGTATTCCCTGGCGTTCTGGGCTTAATTGCCTTGGCCGCAAGTGGTGTTGGTTTGTGGTGCGCCTTCCTCGGCAGTATCAAAGGCATATACAACTTATTCTCTCAAAAGGACATAGAAGTTGTAGCGGTTAAGGAAGAAGCAGCCAATGATGCGGTTATTTCTCCAAACGCTGAGTTGGAAGTGAAAACGGGATTTGCGCCTTCGCATGAGCTGGATAAGAAAGCGACACTATGGCGAAAAGCATCGCCTGAAGCAGTAGATGACAAAGCAACACTACGTCACGAGGGCCGCATGGTTATCCCTGGTATACCAAGCACTGCCTCCCGCGCATAAGTGATGACTTTTTAAGTTAAAAACTCTGACAAAAGAAAAAAGGCGCTTTAAAGCGCCTTTTTTCTACCCCTCACTTATTCGCCTGCCCCACACTTATGCACCTACACCCTCTTTTTAAAAAAGTTCCTATGATATGCTTAGTTTGAAAAACAAGGTGAACATAATGAATAAATCTAAACCCACGTCTGAACCCACCTTTGAACAACTAAAAGACGCTTATCTCGCTTCTCCTGGATTCCTTAAACTAAACCCCAAACAACAGAAGGGCATGGCTCGTCACCTCGGTCTATCACCCCAAGGGAAACCGCCTATAGAACATACACCTCGTGTTCACAAACCAGGCAAGTCGGGATAATCCAGGTCATTATCTGCTCAGCTACTGATTGTGTACTTGCGCCCTACTCCTAAAAAAACTCCTATAGTCATTCCAGTTGTCACTATCTGGAATGACTATGAGCAAGCAATCAGAAAAAAAAGGATTATTACAAAGACTGTTGGATTTTATAGAGTCGCCCCACAGCAGATATAGAGAGGAATTTGATAAAAAAGCTTCCACACCAGCACGCATCGCATTAAACATAATAGAAACAATACCGCTAACTTTTTATTATGTTTTTGGTTTTCTCGATAGCCCGTTTAAATGGCTGGAGAGCACCTCAAAAACTCCGATGAAAAATATCGTCAAGAAACAACACACATCTAGTTGGGAGCTTAGTCAGGATGGAGATGCAACACTATTTTCTTTAGCCGCCCTGAGAGTTTTAAATTTTGCCGTTCGCTCGCCAGCTTTATTTGTTAAATATCTATCCAAGCTGCCCGTCACTGCAACAGATTGGGCCGCAAACAAAGCAATTGATTTCGTCAGACCAAGAGCAATAACCCCACTACCACAAAAAATTAAAGCACCTCATCCTACATCGCCTGCTCAAGAAAAAACTACAAAAGCATCACAAAATAAACCCGGCCCAACAGCACGTTTTTTGGAAAACCATACTCCTCAAAGACCTCTGACATGGGGGCCAGGGCTACCTATGTATATGGCAAACGCTACTCTACCGCTAAAGCAAGCCGCTGATAAAAAGCGCATAGAGCAACAGGCTATACAAGACACCCTTAGACAACGTCGTTCAACCTTATAATCATTCATTATTAGTGAACAAAGAAAAACCCGCAAAGCCAATGACGACTTGCGGGTTTTTCTTTGTTTTAGCTATCTATATGTTGGGACTAAGGCAACATGCTTTCCGGGAATATCGGGTGGTATTTCGGTTCCCAAAGCACACGCGCCAGCAACTCTTCTGTAGATAAATCTGCGGATGCAGTTGCCACGCCATCTGCGCGCGCCTGATTTGCCACAGCTAAGGCTACGTTATAAGCAGCGACACGCACTTGATGTATAGCAGGCAACACAGATTTATGTTCCGCAGATAAGTCTGCTAAGGCTAAAGATGCTGCCATCAACATACCATCTGTTACTTTGGTCGCTTGTACTGCGGCTACGCCAAGACCAATACCAGGGAATGCGAACGCATTATTACATTGTGGTACGGGAATGGTTTTATCCTGCCATTGAACCGGTGCAAATGGACTGCCTGTCGCAATAATGGCACGACCTTCCGTCCAATCAATGATGTTCTGTGGTGTGGCTTCAGCGCGTTCACCAGGATTGGATAAACAGAAAATAATGGGGCGTTCGTGCGATTTTGCGACCGTGCGCACCAGTTTTTCTGTAAAGTGATTCGTTTGTGCAGAACAACCCAATAAAATACTGGGGTGAATAGCATCCACCAAGGTTTGCAAGTCACGTTTTGCAATCGATAAGCCATGCTTTGCCAGCAATTCTGGCGATTTAGCAAACGGCTCTTGACTGATGGTCAGCACATCACCCATGCACACCAAACCGTCTTTATCCACCAACCAAATGGCGTCGCAGGCTTGTTGCTCGGTTAGCCCTTTTTCACAAAACGCTGCTTTAAGTTGATGCGCAATACCCGCACCTGCTGTACCTGCGCCGTAAATTAAAATGGTATGCGCTTCCAGCGGCTTTTCTGTGCATTCAACGGCGGCCAATAATGCGGCAAGCGTTACCACGGCAGTACCTTGCATATCATCATTGAAGCTACAAATATCATTGCGGTATTGGGTTAACAAACGCGCCGCATTATCGCGACCAAAGTCTTCCCAATGCAACAAAATGTTCGGGAATCGCTTTTTAAATGTGGTCACAACTTTGTCGATGAATGCATCATAGTCTGTACCACGGATACGACGATGACGCCAGCCAAGATACAATGGGTCATTTAACAACGTTTCATTGTCTGTACCAACATCCAACAAAATAGGTAACGTGTGGTATGGGTTATAACCGCATAATGCGTACACGACCAGTTTGGCAATGGGAATATCCATACCACCAATCCCTTGGTCACCAATACCCAAAATACGCTCACCATCCGTCATCACAATCAAATTAATGTCTGGGTGCGTACGGTTGTCCAGAATGGCTTCTAGGCGATCGATGTCCGGTAAGGTCAAATAAAGACCACGAGGTTGCCGAAATTCTTGGCTAAAATGAACGACGGCGTCACTCACGCTCGGGGTATACACAAACGGAAACATTTCTTCTAAATATTCCGTGACCAGCTTATAAAATAAAATTTCATTTTTTTCATGCAGGGTGCGCAGAAAAATATGTTTATTCAACGGAATCTGATACCGCCGGTATTGATGCAATGAACGCAGCACTTGGTCTTCAAGCGTTTCGGCATGAAAAGGCAATTTGCCCAATAACCTTAAGCGCAAGCGCTCTTCATAAGTAAAGGCCGTGCCTTTATTAAGCAAAGGGTTAACCAAAAGGCTTTGGCCCGACAAGCGGGTTTCAATCCAAGAAATATTGCCTTGCTCATCTTGATGGGTGCGAAAGTCAGACATGATGTTTTATCCTCGATCTTCGATCCATTGTCGCCCGTTGCAGAAGAACCGCAACCATGGGCTCTCATCGACATGCTTATCACCAGGATACCAGGACCACTGTGTGCTTCGGAATAGTCGCTCTGGGTGAGGCATCAGAATAGTAGCGCGACCATCTGTGCTGGTGACACCCGCAATGCCTTGCGCTGAACCGTTAGGGTTGGCTGGATAACGATCGGTAGGCGATCCCTGATTATTAACATATCGCAACGCAACATTGCTTGCGATAGGATGCACCACACGCCCTTCTCCATGCGCAACAATAATCGGCAGCTCTGCGCCAATCATGTCTGCGAAAAATACGGAGGGGTTTTCTTCTACGCGTACCATGGCAAGGCGCGCTTCAAATTGTTCGGAACGATTGCGTAAAAAAGTTGGCCAATGGTCTGCGCCAGGAATCAGTTCCTTTAAGTGCGACAACATTTGGCAACCGTTACATACGCCCAACGTCAGGGTATCTGGACGCTCAAAAAATCCTTGGAACATTTCTCGAAGCACTGGATGGTACAAAATGGTCGATGCCCAGCCACGCCCTGCCCCCAGAACGTCACCATAAGAGAAGCCGCCGCACGCTGCCAGCAGTTGGAAGTCGCTTAAATCTTTGCGGCGATCAATCAAATCCTGCATGGGTACGTCTACAGCAGTCATGCCTGCTTTAGTAAATGCAGCGGCCATTTCCATATGCCCATTCACACCTTGTTCGCGTAAAATTGCGACGCGTGGGCGGCTGTTCATGGTTGAAGTAGTTCGATAAGCGTAATTGGCTTTAAGTGATAAACCTGGATCGGAGAAGTCTGTCGCCGATTCATATGCCTGTTGCGCGCATTCTGGGTTGTCACGTTGCGCTTGCATATGATGGCTGTGGGCAGACCACAAGCGTTTGGTTTCAGTCCAGGTACTTTGATATATCACTTGGGCGGCTGCGTGGACAGAAATTGTTTCATCATTGGGCAATACGCGTGCAATGGGTAACACAAAGTCACGTAAGCCCATTTTTTCCGCGCTGTCTAAACAAGCCATTTCTTGTTCAGGATCCATCTGGAACACGATCCCCAACTCTTCATTCAGCAGCCAAGCCGCCGGATTGTTTTCTGCATAGGATGGTACAAAAATCGATAAACCAACATGGCTCGCAAAGGCCATTTCCATCAACGTTGCCCATACACCACCGTCTGACCGATCGTGGTAGGCTTTTAAAAAGCCTTGCGCATGTGCGTGCTGAATCCATTCAAATGCCAATTTAAAACGCTCAGTAGATGGTGCATCTGGCGCTTCGTGCCCCATTAAGTCGATGACCTGCGCATAAATACTGCCACCCAACCGTTGTCGACCATGACTTAAGTCTAACAACCAGAGGCGATCGGATATTTTAGGGTCGACTAAGGGCGTTAATACGCGGCGTACATCAGGAATAGGCGCAACGGCGGAAACAACACATGTCAGAGGGGAAAAAACCGTATGTTCTGTACCGTGGGTGTCGCGCCACTTCGATTGCATGGATAAAGAGTCTTTACCCACGGGGATGCAAATACCCAACTCGGAGCAAAAATTCGACAAGGCGCGCACACCCAGGTACAGTGCTGAGCCTTGACCTTCTTGATGCGGTGCTGCCATCCAGTTTGCAGAAGCACGTATACTCTTGAGGCCGGTCAAAGGAGCGGCACACATATTTAACACGGCCTCAGCCACGGCCATACGCGTGGATGCTTCAGGATTCACAATAGCAATCGGGCTACGCTCACCCAAACCAATGGCTTCACCAGAATAATCGGCATAACTTACGGTAGATACCGCACAGTCTGCCACAGGCACTTGCCATGGCCCCACCATTTGGTCTCGCGCTACTAAACCACCCACCGAGCGGTCACCAATCGTAATCAAAAATGTTTTATCTGCAACACTGGGATGTTGTAATACACGCTCTAAAGCAATATCCAACGGAATTTCATGACCTGTTACCGGTACATGTTCTACATCCAGCGTATGCGCAGTGAGGTGCAGTTTTGGTGCCTTACCAAACAAGACATCGTTGGGCAAATGTACAGCATCCGGACCCAGCAGCGGATCTTCCACCACAATTTCCGTGGCTTCTTTTACCACACCCAATTGTGTTACTGGACATCGCTCACGCCGACACAATGCTGCGAATTCTTCCCAACGTTCTGGCGTAATGGCCAATACGTAACGTTCTTGCGATTCATTGGACCATAGCTCCATAGGCGATAATGAGGAGTCTGCAGACAAAATAGCGCGCAAATTAAACACACCACCACGATGGCTGTCGTGTACAATTTCCGCACACGCATTACTAAAGCCACCAGCGCCCACGTCATGAATGGATATAATCGGGTTTTCTGTGCCTAAGGACCAGCACGCATCGATCACTTCTTGTGCGCGACGCTGCATTTCCGCATTATCACGTTGCACCGACGCAAAATCCGCCGTGTAGCTGCTTTCGCCTGCACCAACAGAAGATGCCGCGCCGCCGCCGAGGCCGATACGCATCGAAGGGCCACCCAGGCCAATCAACAGCATACCTTCGGTCAGCATCTGTTTTTGAACATGCTGATGACGAATCGTGCCTAAACCACCCGCCAACATAGCAGGTTTATGGTAACCAAAATGCTGACCAGAAGGTGCTTGGTATTCAAAAGACCGGTAATAGCCCGCTACGTTGGGACGACCGAATTCATTATTGTACCGCGCGGCCCCTAAAGGCGCTTCGGTCATGATTTGTTCTGGGCTGGCCATGCGACCAAAGCGTGTGTACTTTTGTGCATTCAATTCTTTGGTGCCAGCAATCCGCGACACGCTATACCCTGTCCAGCCTACTTTAGGTTTGGCGCCACGACCAGTTGCCGCTTCATCACGAATTTCCCCACCGGAACCTGTAGCAGCGCCAGGAAACGGCGCAATACCGGTTGGATGGTTATGCGTTTCAGCCTTTAACACCAAGGCAACCGCTTCATAATTTTCATAGTAGTTGCCAGAAATGGGGTCGCGCAAAAATCGAAAGGCGAAGCCTTCATCAATAACAGCAGCATTATCTGTATAGGCAGATAAATCACCTTCAGGATTTGTGGCGTAGGTTTGT
>JAZKAM010000059.1:0-2839 GCA_040389145.1 Pseudomonadota bacterium | reverse complement strand
TTAGTCTGATTGTCGGAATGGTCTCAGATGAGAAAGAGATTCCGCAAGCGGTCGATTTTGAAGCGCTAGAGGCTGCGTTAATTTCGGCCACAAAGAAATTTTATGGCGCTGAAAAAGAATTTAAAGTAGTTATTGACCCCGAAGGTAGTGATTATGAAACTTACCGTATTTGGTTAGTAGCAGATCCAGACCAACTGGCCGATCAAGAGATTTCTTGGAACGTTGCGTATCATATTAATTTAGAAAATGCCCGCGCACGTAAACCAGACGCTCAATTGGGTGATGAATTGGTTGAAGCGGTTAAGTCCGTCGAATTGCGCGTTGCCGCACATACCGCCAAACAAGTTATTATGCAGCGTTTACGTGCAGCGAAGCGCGAACAAATCGTCGCAGAATACCGTGCACGTATTGGTGAGCTTGTATCGGGCGTCGTTAAAAAATCAACCAGAGAATTTGTCTTGATTGATTTAAATAACAATGCTGAAGCAATTTTGCGTCGCGCAGACATGTTGCCTAAAGAAGCTTTTCGCGTGGGTGACCGCGTCCGTGCTTATTTGAAAGAAGCGAAAGACGATATTCGTGGCCCACAGTTAATTGTTAGCCGTGCTTGCCCTGAAATGTTGATTGAGCTCTTTAAAATTGAAGTGCCTGAAATTGGCGAAGGTTCTATTGAAATCATGGGCGCGGCACGCGATGCTGGCATTCGCGCTAAAGTAGCTGTATTGGCTAAAGACAATCGAATTGATCCGATTGGTGCCTGTGTGGGTATGCGTGGGGCACGTGTACTGGCTGTTTCAAAGGAATTAGGCGGTGAGCGTGTGGATATCGTTCCTTGGAATGAAAACCCAGCCCAATACGTAATCAATGCGTTGGCACCAGCTGAAGTAAAATCTATTGTAGTAGATGATGATGCACACTCGATGGACATCGTTGTTACAAATGACCAGTTGGCGATGGCTATTGGCAAAAATGGACAAAACGTCCGTTTGGCCAGTATTTTGTGCGGCTGGGAACTGAATGTGATTTCTGAAGACCAAGCAGTAGAAAAAGATGCCAACGAATCTGGGCGTTTGATTGAAATGTTCACACGCGAATTGGGTGTGGATGAAGACATCGCACGATTGCTCATCGAATCTGGATTCACCGACATCGAAGAAATTGCCTACGTAGCAGATGAAGATTTGTTAGAAATCGAAGGCTTTGACGAAGCCATTATTGCTGAATTGCGCCAACGTGCTCAAGAAGGCTTATTGGCTCGAGCCATTGCTCTAGAATCCAGTGCTTTAGCAGGTTCCGATCTTCTTGCTGTAGAAGGCATGACAGAAGACTTGGCAAAAGCATTGGTAGCACAAGGCATTCGTACGCGAGATGAATTGGCGGAATGTTCTACTGAAGAGCTCGCGGATATTCAAGACTTGACTGAAAAACAAGCGGGTGTGTTGATCATGGCGGCCAGAGCACATAGGTTCGATGGTGAGCAAGGCGCGTAACGCCGGATCGGAGGTGGATACCACATGTCAAAGATTACTGTAGAAGATTTAGCGAAACGCATTCAAGTCAGCGTAGAAGACTTGATCAAGCAATTAAATGCAGCAGGTATCCCTTGTACGGGAAAGGATGACTTTTTGACGCAAACGCAACACGATAAATTACTTTCGACCATGGCAAAAACAGAAACCACATCAACCGCTACGCCAGCAGAGCGTCCACGGTTGACGATTACTCGCCAGAAGCGAGAAGAATTGAAAGTGCGGTCTTCTGATTCGGATGACAAGGTTGTGACGGTTGTTACAAAGCGTCGACGCGTCATTAAAGCGCCTACTCCGGTTCAAGCCGCAGCGGCTGACCAATCTGATGAAGCAACATCCGGCAGCTTAATTGCAGAAAGCTTGGTTGAAGCTCCAGCAGCTGTTGTTCAAGAAGTGGCAGAATCAGCAGCGGTAGCAGTAAGTGCTGAAACCACAGCTGTGGATGCAACGGCTACTGCTGCGCATACAGATGCAGCGGTAACGGATAAAGCGGCTGCAACAACTCAAGCGGCGGAAGTAACCCCAGCTGCAGCGCGTGCACCGGTTGCAGCGGTTGAAGAACGCAAACGCGATAAAGATTATAGTGATCGCGATGGCGATAAAGATTCCTTGAAAAAAGCGGGTGCGCCTGCCAATAAAAAGCGTAGCAAACGCAGACAAGATTCCGGCTTAGTTTTAGACGAAGAAGAAATTGAAGCAGAAGGAATTGAATTACCATTACCCGCTGCACGTATTTTTGAACATGCACGCCGACCAAACCATCGCGTTGGTGGTGGTAAAGCAGCTGCGCAGAAACACGCGAAAAAACATGCTTTTGAGAAGCCAACACAACCCATGATTTATGAAGTTACTGTTCCGACCGCCATCACCGTGAGTGATTTGGCGCAGAAAATGTCTTTGAAATCGGGCGTTTTGATTAAAAAGCTGATTCAAATGGGCGTTATGGTTACCATTAACCAAGCCTTGGACCAAGATACAGCCATGCTGTTGGTGGAAGAGTTGGGCCATAAGGCTAAACCGGAAGCCGAAGAAGTAGATATCGCTGCTTTTGGTTCTGAAGGTGTCACACGCGTAACGCGTCCACCAGTGGTTACCATTATGGGTCACGTTGACCATGGTAAAACATCGTTGTTGGATTATATTCGACGCACTAAAATTGCTGCTTCTGAAGCAGGCGGGATTACCCAGCATATCGGTGCCTACCATGTAGAAACCCCTCGTGGCGTCATTACCTTTTTAGATACACCAGGTCATGCTGCGTTTTCGGCGATGCGTGCACGTGGTGCGCAATGTACAGATATTGTGATTTT
>JAZKAM010000058.1:0-7995 GCA_040389145.1 Pseudomonadota bacterium | reverse complement strand
ATAGAAGGGCTCAGTTATACGTATCCTGGTGGTGATAAACCCGTGTTTAAAGGGCTCAATGCCACCATCTTGCCTGGCGAATCTGTGGCTATTGTTGGTCCGTCTGGTTGTGGTAAAACCACGCTGGTAAAAGTGATGATGGGTCTGCTGGAACCAACAGACGGTATCGTACGTATTGATGGTGAGGACATTCGCATACTTGGAATTGCACAGTACCGAAAAGTGGTCGCCTCTGTCATGCAGAATGATCAACTATTGTCCGGTTCTATTTCCGACAACATTTGCTTTTTTGAACCTAACCTAGATACCGAACGCATGATAAAGGCCGCAAAAATGGCCGCTATTCATACAGACATTCAACAGATGGCCATGGGTTATAGTACGTTAATTGGTGACATGGGTGCTGCATTATCGGGCGGCCAAAAACAACGATTACTGCTCGCACGTGCATTATATGCACAACCCGCCATCCTTTTCTTAGACGAAGCTACTTCACACTTAGACGTGCATTTAGAGCAAGTGGTTAACACCGCCATTAAGACTTTAAATATGACGCGTATCATTGTGGCGCACCGTCCGGAAACGATTCGTTCTGCAGACCGTGTTTTGGTGTTGACACCTCAAGGCTTGATAGAGCAACCTAAGGGAATGGCATAGCGATAAAACTGTGCCGAAAGTTAGAAATAGCTAAGTTTTTTTTGAAAGGAGAAGAGTGTGAAGGAATTAAATCAATTAGTGTATAAAAATGTTGTGGGTGGATGTACATCGTGCGATGAACATCGTTGCGCAGAAGTTGAACCTTGCGATAATAAAGTCGATTGCGGGTGTAATGCCACACGGCTAGAGGCTGTTGCATTAGATAGTCAAGAAGGTGTGGTGCTATTAAGGACACGTATTTAAAATCGATTGACTAATTTTAGCGGACTATGGGTGGAGATGCACAATTTTCACCCGATGAAACATAGAAAAGAGCTTAGGCTGAAAGTTAAATTGTATTCTACAATAAAGAAAGTAAATACATGGTGAGGGCGTTTCAATGAGAAAAGTAATAAATTCGGATGTAGAAGAACATACTTGGTCTATCGTAACTTCCAAATATATAACCGGAGAATCTTCTGCCATTGCAGGTGATGACGGAACATTTCCTTCTCAGGCTAGTCTTGTTATCCCTGAGGCTGATTGGGATAGAGTTACTGCGCCCGGTCATAATTTGTTCTCGCGTCATTTAAACAGTCTTTATAATGCCATTCAAAGAAAGATGAGTGATGGTAATGAGTCTGATTTTGATAATGCCCGCACATATCTGACTAACGTGTTATTTACGCCTATTGGCATGTCGACTGATGAAGCGAATAATGTCGTTGTTACCAACCCTGATTGTTGGTTTGTTCAATGGAATCGTTGGTTGCATTCATATTGTGCAAGACTGGAAAATCCACAAGCAGATGATGATGCTGGAGAAGTTTTTTATAGGATACGTTCAATCAATAAATTGGCTCTATCAACAATAATGAAGACCCAGCATATAATTAATTTACCAGGATATCCCCTAGATGGGCTTAAAGCTATTGCTGAAATATTAACGCTTATTGAGAACAATGAATTTATAGGGCCGGATTCAAGGTCTGACACTGAAAACTATCGTAATAATTTTGATAAATTCAGAAAACTGATCAACGAAAAGATAGAAGCACAACAAGCATTAGAGGCTGAAAAAGCTTTGGCGCATGATGAGGAGTCTGCTCGCAAAGCGCCTGCTGTTGCGTTAGTTGAAGAAGCAGCTGTAAACCCTGCAATTAAAGCTGAAGGCTTGACGAGTGAACCTAATAAAAAACAGCCTAGCCCTATGGTTGAAAGCCGAATCTCCATGAGTGAAATTTCGGAAACAATTTCTTTCCAAAGTCGTTTTAAAACTCTATTTCTGAATTTACCCCTGATACGACAATTGCATGTGAATCATCAAAGTGCAGAAAAAAATAGCTTGTCTAAATTTCTGTATGCTGCCGCATTGGGTGTTGTCGGTGGGCTTGCACTGATTGTTCTCGGAATACCTCTATCCATCTATGCAGCGGCTACGCGCAACCAGATTTCCTATAGGAATGATAGCGTAACTGTTATCAACGAGCCGGTATCTAAAGCAGACCAAGCTAAGGTTGAAATTAGAGGCGTGGTTACATTTAAACCTGTTGCTGACGCATCTAATTCTGCGCCTGTGGTAAGTTCGCCTCAATCTTCTAAACCATCAGCCTTTAAATAAAAACTGTAGGTTTCCACGGCATTAGCCGTGGAAACCTGTTGTTCACCCTTAACCACCGTATTTCCAACTGTTTTGCTTGTCTTTTAGGAGGCGGTTAGCTATTATCGCCCCCGAGATTGTGCGTTTAAATGCAATCGAAAGTATGTCAAATAAGAATTTTGGAGGCTAACCCGATGAGCTATTTAATTCCTGCTGAACTCTTAAGTCATGTTGTAGGCGGTTGCGACAAACATACCGGCGAACATCGCGAAATTTCCCCTGCTGACCAACGTCGTGCTGTTGAACAACGTTGCGCTAAAGAAGAAAACCATGCCGTTGAACAACGTAATGTTGAACAACGCTCTGTTCAAGACCGTGGCGTCGAAAAATACTAAGAAATCGCTTAAGCTGCATGTATATGCAGCTTAATGCCAATAGCATCCTAGGTGTTATTGGCATTAAGCTGTGCCGATCGGAAACAGCACCCCTTGGCTGATGGGTATATTATTTGTTATGATTCGCCTAGGATGCAGGGCCACGCCCTTAGCATACCAAACCGGTGTACCTGGAGAAGAAAATGCGCCAATTAACTGCTGCGGAAATGACTCAAACGGCTGGTGGCTTAACCTATGTTGAATATTATGAACCTTATACCGTTTGTGATATTTTTGGTTGCGTAACTTACTACGAGCCTTACTACGCGCCCTATGGCGTTTATAGCTATGGATATGCACCTGATTATTATTGGGTAGATGGTTATGACGTCGTTTATTACGATTATGACTACTATTATGATGATACGATCGTTGTATACGTCTAATTTTTAAATTTTCTGAATACTCGTTGAAAAAGCCGCCTTGAGCGGCTTTTTCAATTGTGTCATACTCGCCGAACAAGGTACCTGGCTAACAACAAAGTTATGTTAGCTGTTTTGGCCCAGAGGGTCAGCGTGCTTGAGGAGAATAATGATGCGTCAACTTAATGTAACCGAGTTAACACAAGTTTCTGGTGGGGCTGTGGTTTATCACCTACTGCCAGGTAAGAAAAAGCCCCAAATACCATCCCCTACATTAGACGGTGAAGAGCCATCGTGTGGCTGTACCCAGTTTAGTCCTGGCCCAGTGCACGTATTTGCACTCATTGAGGATTATTCAGATTTAGAGAACTCTTCAGAAGGGCTGCACGGCAGTCTCACAGTAGAAGCCGGCGAACAGTCAGACAACCTGGTCAGCAGCGCATAGATTTGCACTATTTTTTAAGCCGATCTAGTGATTCGTTGCTGGCTATATAGCTGGTAGCCGAACTACGAAAAATGCCGCGCCTTGCGCGGCATTTTTACTTGTGCGAAACTAAAAACTAAGTAAGACTTCACAATAATTAGGGGAAAAGCATGGGAAAGCGCGTAATGGGACCGTTTGGTTTGTCGATGATGACAATTGCTGCCATTATGAGTTTGCGCAACCTTTCACTTGTTTCATCTTTTGATGCAGCAGCCATATTTTACTATGGGGTAGCTGGTCTCATATTTTTGGTGCCTACCGCATTGGTATGCGCAGAATTAGGCGCCACGATACCAGGGAATGGTGGGGTATATGCTTGGGTAAGTGCGGTCTTTGGCCCGCGCCGTGCATTTATTTCAAGTTGGGCTGCCTGGATCATCAGTATTGCTTGGTATCCGACGGCTTTATCTTTTGCCGCAGCAACCATTGCTACGTTAATAGACACTCAATTAGCGTCTAATGGTGAGTTTTTATGGTTTACCATGATGTGTTTGTTGTGGGGCGCGACTTTTTTAAATTTCTTTGGCTTACGTTGGTCAAGTGCCTTGACCAGTTTAACTGTCATGGCTGGTACTATTTTCCCCGGCTTATTGCTGATTGGTTTGGGCGGGTATTGGTTTGTCACGCATCCAGCCGACGCATTGAGATTACAGCAAAGCGCATGGGTACCAGAATGGACATTAGGTAACCTCGTTTTCTTATCCGGTGTTATTTTAGGGTTTGGCGGTATGGAAGTCGCTGGCTTCCATGTGCAGCAAATGAAACATCCACAACGGGATTACCCAAAGGCATTGTTATTGTCCGCGTTGTTTATTTTAGTCTTTACCTTACTGGCGTCGTTGGCGATCTCCTTGGTGATCCCCAAAGACCAGCTCAGTATTCTTACCGGCAGTTTGCACCTGTTTGTGGTGTTTTTTGAACGCTTGAATCACCCTGAAATTACGCAGTTCATTATTGGCCTAATTTTTGTGGGCACCTTGGCAGGCTTAATGACCTGGATTATCAGTCCAGCCAAAGGAATTTTGGCCGGGCAAGGCGGGGGCTTTTTGCCTGCTGGTTTGGGGAAGGTTAACCGTCATGAAGTGCCCGTCGCCATTTTGGTGTTACAAGCCAGTATTGCAACCGTACTTTCCAGCGTCTATCTTTTGGTGCCCCACGTACAAAGCGCTTATTGGTTTTTAACTGCCTTTACCACGCAAGTGTCCTGTTTATTTTATGCAACCATATTCATCACCGGTCTGTATGTTCGGAAAGTGCACCCGCATAGCGGTGCGTTTCGGATTCCTGGTGGCAACTGGGTGATGAATATGGTTTGTATTTTGGGCTTAATGACGGCGTTGGTGATCTTCATTCTGGATTTGGTGCCGCCACAGGGCTATAACGGACTAGAGTCTGGATACTATGTTGCTGCTTTGGTCTGTGGTCCATTGCTGTTATTATTGCCCGCCGTAGTGTTTGCACTGAGAAAAAAATAGTGTCTGCAAAAATTCGTATCGGGTTTGTGCTTGGTTTGCTGTGGATAGGGTTGTCAGGTTGCCAAGTAGGGGAGCCCTATATTGAGAAATCGACAACGGACGATCGTGTCTTCTTATATTCGTGCTTAGATAATGGACTGTCCTTGTTAGTCGTTGAAGACCCTCAGGCAGATAAGATGGCTGCGGCTATGACCGTTGCGGCCGGGTCATATCAAGAGCCGGATGACGTACCAGGTTTGGCACATTTTTGTGAACATATGCTCTTTTTGGGCACCGAGCCATACCCAGAGCCTAATGGTTTTATGCAGTTTGTAGAGACCAATGGCGGTCGCTTTAATGCAATGACTCGGCCAGAACAGACAGTGTATTACTTCGATGTCAAAACAGAGCATTTTGATGAAGCCATGGCACGTTTTAGTGCCTTTTTTGATTCCCCCTTATTCGATGCCCGTTATGTGGACAAAGAGCGACATGCTGTCGATTCAGAGTTTCAAGGCAAGCTGATGTCCGATGGTTTTCGTGCGATGGACGCAGTAGGCGAGTTGTACAACCCCGCACACCCTGCAAGCCGATTCCGGGCGGGCAACTTAACCACGTTAGGCGGCTATGCGCCAGAAGCCTTGCGTGAAAAGCTGGTGGCGTTTCATCAGAAATATTATCAGCCTCAAGCATTTTATTTGGTGGTGGTGACGCCGCAAAATGGGGCGGCACTAAAGGCCCAGTTGGAGCAAAGGTTTTCCAGTTTGCCGGCTGATCCCAATTGGGTAAAGCCTGAAATTTCAGCGCCGCCCATTTTGGCGGATTCATTGGGCAAGCACATACATGTGCAAGCCGTATCCGCGACACCCAATTTGTATCTTGAATATCTTGTGACCCACAAAAACCGGCTACAAGATGAGTTGCAGCTCAATTTCTTGATGCAGTTGTTGGGCCGAGAGGCGCCAGGCACGTTGACAGATTCGCTGTATACAGAGCAGCTGGTCACGCGTTTATCTGTCGGACGAAGCCGCATAGATGACCATCATGATAGTGTTGAAATTGAGCTTGCCTTAACAGAACATGGCTTAGCTGAATTGGCTCGTGTTCGGTCACTAATCGCAGCCCATATCGCGCGTTTACCCAGTGATTGGCAGGATGCTGCAGGGTGGGATCAATGGCAAAACTATCAAGATAGACTCTGGCTATATAGCGATAATCCGGATGCGCTGGACCTGGCATTGTCTCTATCTTTGAAGCTGACAGAATTTCCAGTTCAGCGGGTGCTACGCGGTGGGTTATCGTTAGCGCCAGAACAATTCAATGAGGCAAAAGCTCGGGCGTATTGGGCACAGTTGGTGCCAAGCAACTTACAAGAAATTTTGATGACACGTGCTGGCACCTTTGACAGAGAGGCAAAATATACCCATACAGCCTATCAGGTCAGCCCATTGCTGCCATTAGCGCCACTGGCAGAGCCAGAACACCACAGTAAATTGCAATTAAAGGCGCCAAAGGATTTTCGTGTTGTTTTTGATGCACAGATGAAAGAACCGAAACGCTTGCTTGGAGATTCATCTGAGAGCTGGTGGTTTTTTGATGCCACGCTTAAAAAGCCTGAAGTGCTCAGTTTTGTCTCGATGAACAGTCCACTGTTCTTTGATTCGCCAAGGCATCTCATGATGGCAGAGTTGTGGATGAATTTGATGAGCTTGGAAAACTATATCCTGAGGGATGCGTTATCCTGGAATCAAAGCGACTACTCTGTTTCGATGGATTTGCAGGGAATTTCCTTGGAAACCCATGGTTTTCGCGACCAGCATGATGCAACGGTAGCACTCATTTTAGAGCGGTTGTTGTCGGTTTCTCCGACAGAGGAGCGCTTTGCTTCAGCAAAACAGGAAATGCTATATCGGCTGCGTCATTGGTACTTGCGCAGGCCTTCTGATTTAGCCCGTAATGCATTATCAGTAGCATTGACGCAGCCTAGCTGGGATGTACCGGTATTGGTAGATGCGCTTTCCGACATCACACGCGAAGACTGGCTGGCATTTAGGGACCAGATGCGTCCACAGCTACAGGCGCGTATTTTTGTGACAGGTAATGTCACAGAACAGCAAACATCTGATTGGATTAAAGACTGGGTATCCGTCATTAAGCCAATAAAGTCTTCTGAGGGTGCCGCCCGAAAATTGCTGTTGCTGTCACAATCAGCCAGTTATAGGATGCCACCACATCCTAATGCCAAAACAAATCTATTGTTGGCTTACCTTCAAGGCCCTGACAATAGTTTAGAGACCATGTTGAACATGGAATTGATGGCTATGGTAATGCATCCCGTGTTTTATGATGCGCTTCGCACCCAAAAGCAGTTGGCTTATCACTTATATATCCAATTGTTTCCATATTTTAGCTGGCCTGCTCTGATGTTTTACATTGATTCTCCCCAAGCAACGAGCGATGAGCTGTGGCGTGAAGTGCATGGTTTTTACGATACAGAAATGGCACGGTTGTCACAGATGACCATGGCTGATTGGGAACCTTATCGGGCAGCCCTAAGCCACCAATTGTCCCAGCCTGCTACCACGTTGTCTGAAACGGCGAGTCGGTTTTGGGGTGAAATCCAAACGGGGCGGTTGGACTTTGACCGTAAAAAACGTGCGGCCACACAGTTAGCCCAGTGGACGCCCGACTCTATGGCTACGTTACTGCGCCAATGGGGCCCGCAAAGCGCCCACCAATGGATGGTGATTACCAGCGCGCACCAGCACGTGTTACCAGGACTAACGGAAATAGCGCAAGTAGACGCCCTAAAATCAGCGCCATCTGCGGAATGGTTCGATTTTCAGACCAGACAGCGCTTGACGACTGGGAGATAACTGCCACTTAGCCCTGCAATAAGCTGGATATATGCATTTTGCCTCAAATGAGGCTTGATAAAGCAAAGGGCTTCAGATATGATTGTCCTCGTTGAACGCGGGGTGGAGCAGTCTGGCAGCTCGTCGGGCTCATAACCCGAAGGTCGTAG
>JAZKAM010000057.1:7475-12028 GCA_040389145.1 Pseudomonadota bacterium | reverse complement strand
CTGGAAGGTACAGTACCCATCCCGAGCGCCCCCTGCTTACTGTCGAAGCGATAGAACGTCTTGTTACTGGAGCACACACGGATAAGGATGGCACTCCAGCAGATGCACCTCTAACTCAGCCAGTTGCCACTTTCCTTGCTGCGGCTGCGGCTCCGGCTGCGGCTGCGGCTGCGGCTGCGGCTCCGGCTCCGGCTGCGGCTGCGGCTCCGGTTACTTCCCCATCGGCACAAGTCGGCAAAGCAGAGGCCTCTTTACAGGCTCCATTTCAAGAGCACCACGACTCTGCAAATGGAGTTATAGTAACTTCAGCTTCAGCTGCACCGGCCCTTTCAAACCAGGCAACCCCCATCGATTCCTTGGAAAGTGGACCAGTGGCCCCCCCCTCACCTATTTCACGCAGTGCTTCTCCAGATATCTCATTGCCAGTGCCTGATGCCCTTTTACAAAAAGTGGATAGCCCTACAGAACCCACAAGCATGACGCCGGCAGTTGCTCATAAGGCATGCGTTCTCGTTATTCCTGAACCATCTGCTGAACCATCTGAACGATCTTCATCTGACCACAGAAGCCCCATTGCTGCGCCCCCTACAAATCCATCTACAGCTCCCGCCTGTCATCCAGGAGAAGGCGCGCATGATTCAAATCTAACCGCTTCAGCCCTTCGGCCCACTGCTCCAGCCTTTCTTCCTTCGGGCAGATTAGGCGCTTCATCTCCTTGTGTTTCTGAGACATGCTACGAACCTGAAGGTATTCCTCCACAATATGACCTTATACCCTCAGCAGAAAATTCAAATCTTCTATTCGATGCAACAACCGTGTTGCCTTGTCCGCCTAAGCGGCAGGTTCAGGTAATACCACCTGCACTGTTCGCTACTGTGCCCGCATGGATGGAAGTGGATGGGAACACCTATGTTATTGTGGATGGTGGAAATGGCGCAGAAAGCATTCTGGTACCCTATGCAGGGCTATTAAACTGGATAGACCTTCCTGGGCCATCAAACAATGGGGTGGGGCATGTAAATGCTCCTGCAGGCATTGGGCCGTCTGGCGAAACCTACCTTGTAATAGGCAATCAAGTTATTCCTGCATCCGGTCTTTTTGTCTTTGAGCCAGAACCTCTAGCTGAGGAAACTATGCCATCCTCTACCCGGCCCTGATGAAAAGCAGCCTATTACTGATGAGTACTTTTCCTAAGCACAGCTATTGAAGCTCACTTGACGTGTTTGCCTCCTAACGTTATAAGAGGCAAACACGTCTTGCTTTGCTTTATTCAGGGATTGAAATTAGAAACCTCCATCTACCCTAACTTCATCCAACGATAATAGATTTACTTTATCCCGATCCAAGCAAATTATTCATCTAAGTTTTACTTAAATTAAATTGGAACAAAAAAAAATGAAAAGAATTGAACAAAATACTCCGCTTACCTCGGCGCACATACAATACTTGGTTGCGATAAAAATTTCCGAAATTTCATATAAAATTTCTTATCCTGATCCGACTGCCGAATTAGCTTCTTCTTTATATCCGGCCAATCCTAGCATTGAACCCTGCACTATCGCGGCATTCATACTTGGTATGTTGGTTCATGAAATCCAGGAAAGCATTAAAGAACCATTTGAGTTTGCTTTTACGCAAGACAGTTTGTCAAGAACCTACGCCGAGCTTGACTTAATACTTCAAGATTTGGTTGTGAACGATACTTTTGATGAAGCTGGCCTCCGGAAATTACTTTCCCTGTATGAGCAGCACCGTAGTTTCCCCTTAGCCTCCCCAGGCATCACTGCGCAAATTACTGATTTCACTGTGCTAAATTCGTTTGCTGCTTTCATAGGAAAGATGAACCAAACACACCAAGGGGGCCCTATTCGACTTAACCTAACTGACACGCAAAGCCTGCAGCTATTAAAGCTACAGTGCACGGTTTTGGAAGAAAGCGTTCTTGCGTTAGCAGGTATATTTTATTCAACTGCCCAACAAACAATGATTGCCGTTCCCAAGGCGCCTCGTCTGTATACATCGAAAGTGCCAAGGGAGGCTGAAAAAGCGATATTTGAAACGCTTATGAATGATTTTAGAGCTGTAATCACTCCAGAATTCACTGACCGTGATCAACTAAAAGAATTGCTCATCAAATTAGCTGAAGAAAGTCTTCTCCTTATGTTTCTTTCACCCATATTTACTCATATGCCTTACCTTATCGAAAATTTAATATGCTATCATGTTGCGCTTTATGAGCACTCGGTGACCCACAATGATGCCCTACCCGATTATGCCCATCTACATGCCATCCAAACACTTGCAAGAGCTGCTGAACCGATTTTTGGAGATAACGAAAGGTTTTTTCAGGCGCGTACATCCCTAGCACGCCACACTATTGAAGAGCCCACCAAAGCGCCATCTCAACATAGTTTGTGGGCATTACATAAATTACTCGATGCCATGGGCGTATATGAGGCCTTGAAGCCGGGCTTGTTGGAATTACAAGCACGTTTAACAACCATGGGAACCATGGAAAATGCAGATCCTTCAAGAACACGGTTTCACGCTGCCACCTTTTTATTTACGCCTCTTAAGCATGTGCTCATACATGAAAGAAAAAAGATTCTTTTGAGTGAAATTCAAGAATATTATACAGCCAAGATTAATGAACGTAAGACTCAAGTTATTACCTATCCCTTGATGAGCGATCGACTTTTATACTCAGCACACTTCATGAATATGAGATACGCTTCCTCAGAGCAAGCAACGCTAACCACTAGAGTTGCCGCGCATTTCGAACCAAAACCTTCAACAGCAGAAAATTCGATATGGGATTCGGCGATACATTCCGTGAAGTCGCTAATATTAGCCAGGGTAATCCACGACAATCTGCCTGTCAGACACGAACCACTTTTAAACGCACTCATAAAACTACATGCAGACTCAGACTTATTGTTGCATGGCATGGCCTCCACTTCAGCATTGCTGCTTAAACTCAGTAAAAAGGCCAAAGAACCCAGCGCACTTGATTTATATAATACTCGCTGCGTCATAAAACTGTTAAATGCGTTATACATTCAACTGTTAAGGGTTAAGTTAAAATCTTTATCTCATTATGATCTGCTCTATAGGCACAATGATACGGACTACGACTGTCCAACTGAGGTCGAAGCAATTGTATTAAAGCAGTGTATCAGCGTTCGAGCAGAGCTGTTAATTCAAATCATGCATTCAAATGATGTCGGAGAAAAAAGTTTATTCTTCCCTGAAGAACAATCTGATAATGAAAGATACGTTGAATTCATAAGCCATACGCAACTTCTTATTGGTGATTTGATTTATTTTGGCCGCCACGATCTTCTTAGGCCGCTTCTTGACTGCTTTTTAAACATTCCTTGCGAGACTTTGCGACGCAGCGCTTTTTATGAGTTAACCATATTTATGGAACAGTTGGTGTTGCCCTATTTGTCAGATACAAGTGCCTATTTTTCTGTACTAAGCCAAATGCATATGCACAAAGTAGTCCATCAGACTACAGCACAATTTCTTGAATTATTCGATGAGGCAACATCCAAAATCCGACAAGAATTTCCACCATCACCGCAAGGTATCACACCGCATGAGACAACCGTTTTGAGGGTATTTCATGAGTTAAAAGGGCGATTCAATGCATTAGACACACCAGATCAAGTGCGTGACACATTACATGCGGTGGCTGGTATGTCCTTGGATTCTTTTTCTTTAAAATCTCAAGCGCGTATATTATCCGAGCTTCAAACGGCGGTATTAGCTGGGTTTTCTGATCGCGCGCCCCCACTTCCACCTTTTTATGCACCACCCTACACCATTCAAAACCCAGCAGCCATTTTAGTGCGCCATGTTAGCGCTATGGTTATAGAAAACAATTGGGGACATTCTCAAAAAAGAGCTACTCCCTACTCTAGAGATACACCCACCTTTTTAAAAGAGCTAAAAAGTACGCTAGATAGCGCAAAAAAATCCAGTGAAGGTGAAAAAAGCACCAAGCCTCTATGGCTTTTTATCGAGCGTCATCTTCCATGCCTTACACCTACGCAAGAAGCCGCACAACAGGACCCCGTCCAGGTTGTAGCCACTACAGCCGCTATTATTGCCATGTATATAGCGTGCTTCCGCCAAGAATCTCTATGCTTCACTCAAACTGCTCAATTTGCCAGATTATGTACTTCTAACGCTCCAAAAATGAATGAAGAACTTCAAGCGGCTTTCTTAACCTATATTGGCAATCGCTACCCTCGCAACCTGCATCATGCCGTTGCCGGGCTAATTCAACAACTTCGCATTACCTGTTTTTTAGATAAAGTCGTTGAAAATTCACCGGCCTTGTTAAACCGATTTGGGCTAAATGCAGAACTCATTGCTAAAATGCAAGAATCTGCGTCCTGCCTTCCATTTAGAAACCCTGAATGCGTTGCTTATGCTGAATATCTTCAAGCACTGCTCCTAAGTTCATCCACATCTGCAGCAATTCAAGCACAACTAACAGAGCGTATTGCTGTTGTTAACGCGGCACCAAAAAAATCTGCTCCCAC
>JAZKAM010000057.1:1113-7465 GCA_040389145.1 Pseudomonadota bacterium | reverse complement strand
CCACCGCAGCACGTGCACTAAAGAGCGCCGCCACCTCAACCCCGCCTGCGCCGCCACAAGCACCTGCGCCCGAATTGCCAATGCCAAACGCCTCAAGAGCAGACGCACCCCTGTTAAATTTAGAAACGCTTTCTACTCCGCATGAAGAGAGCGGCCTGAAAGCAATCGATGGGGCTACTCTTCACGAAGAAGCAAATGCATGGGAGACGGTAGGGAAAAGGCAAGCAGCTTCCATTAAGAAGGGTCCGAAAAAAACATCGGGCTCTCCCGAACAGCCAGAACAAAAGCCAAAAAGAGTCACAACTTCACCGTTAAAAGGCGCCCCTGCCCCTACATCACAGTCGACTGCTCCCGCTGCTACAGGCTACGCTACAGCATGCAAAGGGAAAAAAATTGAAGTTCTGGTTACTCCACCCCCTACCTCTCAGACTTCATTACCCCCTTCCTCATCGTCTACCATGGGGAGCACGGCTAAGATACCTGAGCACATTCCTGCGCAACCGGCGCTCGCGCCCATTACTGTAAAACTGCCTAATCGGTTACCTCCCAAAGACACGCCGGCTGCTGAACCAGTGGTTGGGCGCCCTTCTACCCCTATGGCACCAAATCCCGAAGCGATTAAATCTATATCGCCCTCGTCTACACCGACATCACCATGCCCAGTGACGCATTCCTCTTCATCTATACCGTCGGACTTACCTAAACCCGTAATCTTAAGCAATCCGAAACCTACAGGCAGCCCCCTGCCCGTTACATCCGAAGCGGGCTCAAGCCCTGCGTCCAATACTCCGTCTTCTAGTGAAAAGAGTAAGCCAGTTACACAAGGAGCTGTTGCTAAAAGCGCGCCTGCTTTTGCCAAACCTGCTCCTCATCGTTCTCATGCTCCTTTTCCTTTAACCCCTTCATCCCCACCACACGCTGCGGCGTTTATGCCTCCACCTCAGGCTTTAGATCACTATGGAGCGGCGGCCGCTTGTCACCAGGGCCCACCCCCATTTATGCAAATGGGCGCTTCTTACTATCCAATGACGCCCCCTTTCACACATGCACCTGGAATGCATTCGCCATTTCCGTCACCCGCAGGGTATTTCCCTTCGATGCCTAGCATTCCGGTACATGCGTCTGCGCCACATTCTACTGCGACAGTACATGCTTCAATCGATATAAACGGTTGTGTATATATCTGGATTAATGGCGCTAAGATTTGGGCTCAAGGCCTACATCCTGACAATATGTTCTGGCAGTCTCGACCAACACTGCCCGATCAAATCGGGAAAGCCGTCCTTGAAGCCGGAAGAAGCCCGGAGGGTTCGATCTATGTCATGATCAACGGCAAGCCTGTTTTTGTTCAAAGTACGGTTACAAGTGGAATACCCTATCCGCATAGGCCTTAAATTTTAGTCATACAAAGCCGCCTTTTGAGGCGGCTTTGTATACATATCTGGTGCACATCGCGAACGAATCGTGTGATTCGTATGCATTAGAGGTTAAGCCCTTGCTGAAACCCCTTTAACGTCAGACAATTAGCCCTATTAAACTTAAGTCCATCGGCATTCTCGTTGCACACCCCTAATTTTGAAAGGTAACTATGTTTAATTTTTTTAAGAAGAAGAAAGATACCCAGCCAGAGGCAACAGAGCCTACAAAGTTTACGCCGGATATTGCTGAGTCAGCTGCGGCCATTGAGGCTCCACCCTCTCCTACAGGCTGGTTTTCCACATTAAAACAACGCCTACAAAAAACCCGTGCCAATTGGATTCCCAAACTACGCTCTTTATTTCGGCTGGGCACATTACTAGATGAGGAATTTTACGAATCTTTAGAGCACATCCTCCTTCAAGCAGATGTCGGTGTAGACACATCTGACTTTTTGATTGCCCAATTAAAAGCCAAGGATCCGCAAAGCCCAGCAGAAGCCCTAAATATCCTTCAAAACGCCTTAGTGGATATTTTAGTACCGTACACCGCACCATTAACGATACCGCGCGGCCAAGGGCCTTTTGTGATTCTTCTGGTGGGCGTCAATGGTAACGGTAAAACCACGACAGCAGCCAAATTGGCTTACTGGTGCCAACAACAAGGGCATTCCGTTATGTTGGCGGCTGGCGATACGTTCCGCGCAGCTGCAGTCGCGCAATTAAGCCAATGGGCGGAACGACTCAACGTACCCATGATTAGCCAAGGCCAAGGCGCAGACAGCGCTGCCGTCATTTTTGACGCGCTGCAGTCTGCTACCGCAAAAGGCATAGATGTATTAATTGCCGACACCGCCGGCCGCTTACACACCCGGCACGATTTGATGCAGGAACTAGACAAAGTGCAGCGCGTATTAAAGAAACTGAACCCTGATGCACCCCATGAGATTATGTTGGTGCTGGATGCCAACACGGGTCAAAATGCGATTACTCAGGTACGTAGCTTTCATGATAAGCTGAACATCAATAGTTTATGTTTCAGTAAATTAGATGGTACCGCCAAAGGGGGCGCGATGTTTGCTATTGCGCAACAATGTAAATTACCCATACGCTTTATTGGCGTGGGTGAGCAGCCTGGCGATTTACAACCTTTTGATGCCCACGAATTTGTATCAGCCCTACTTTCAATGGATACAACGGAACAGCAGGAAGCACAGGAAGAGTCGTGATACAACTACAGCACGTCAGTAAATGCTACGATAACCAGCGCTTGGTGCTCAACAATGTGTGCTTGACGATTCCCCAAGGCCAATTTGTTATTTTGCGTGGGTCACCAGGCTCAGGTAAAACCACTTTTATTCAATTGCTTGCCCTCTTAGAAAAACCCACGCAAGGCAGTATTTTGGTCGGCGCACAGCAGTTAGAGACGACGCGGGTTGCAGATATCCCTGCCTATCGACGCACCCTCGGGCTAATTACCCAAACCCCACAATTATTATTTGACCAAACCGTGCTGAACAATGTGATGTTGTCTCTGCAAATCACCATGTCCAACGGTACCGACCATGCGCGGCGCGCGCGCGCCGCGCTGGACAAGGTTGGGTTATTGCCTAAGGGCAATGTACTACCAGAACGCTTATCTTTTCACGAGCAACAACGGTTGTGTGTGGCACGCGCATTGGTCCATCGCCCCACCTTAGTATTGGCCGATAATCCCGCGGGGGCCATGCCAATTGATATTGGCCAAGGGTTCCTAGATATTTTTGAAC
Source organism: Pseudomonadota bacterium (assembly GCA_040389145.1). Lineage (GTDB taxonomy): Bacteria > Pseudomonadota > Gammaproteobacteria > Berkiellales > Berkiellaceae > JAZKAM01. The sequence continues at coordinate 4,281 of JAZKAM010000057.1, read as the reverse complement.
AATTTCATCAACATGGCACCACCGTAGTTGTGACGACACATGACGCACACCTATCGCCACGCAGACCACATCGTGTATTGGTCTTATCACACGGTGCACTGGTTGAGGATTATTTAGTGACCGGAGCAACGATTGATGGCTAATCACGCACACACACCCCCCGGACAAAAAAACCGCTCGCACACAAATTCTAGAGGCTTTTCCTTTTGGACGTGGTGTTTGTCTGTAAAAACTGCCATCGTCCAAGCAGTGGTGCAAATGGTGGTCACACCCTTTACTACCTTGCTCACCTTAGCAAGCCTAGCGGTCGCTTTAAGTTTGCCCGGCGGTTTATATTTGCTGATTAAAAATGTGAACTACATGGCCCAAGACTGGAATCTCAGTCGAAGCATTGCATTGTATTTAGCCAAAGACACACCATCCGATGAAATCACGCAACTACAGCGCCGCCTCAGCGAAGATCCGCTCGTAGAGCGCAGCGACTATATTTCCCCAGAACAAGGGTTAGCTATTTTCAGTCGGCTGGAGGGATTCGACCCCCTACTCAATCTGCTGGATGAAAACCCCTTACCACCGGTCATTCAAATTACACCAAATGCGCAAGCAACACCCAGAGAGTTGCAGGGCCTAAAAGAACGTTTGCGTGCATTACCCTATGTAGATGATTTGCAATTTGATTCAGACTGGGTATCTAAACTGTCTATCTTGTTGAATATTGGCCGTACTATTGCAGTGTTTGCCGCAACCTTATTATTTTCCGCCATTGTATTTCTGATCGGCAATTCTATGTGGCTGTTGCTCGAAAAACAAAAAAATGCCATCAAATTATACGCCTTGGTTGGCGCGACGTTCACCTACTTATGCCGCCCGTTTGTGTACCGAGGCATATTCTATGGTTTATCGGGCGGTTTACTGGCGTGCCTGATGTTACAATTATTGAGCCTCATCCTCTATCCTCAAATACAGCAATTCAACGAATTTTCAAACCTGCCCCTCATTCTTCAAGGTTTTTCCGTCGGTGAATTTTTATGTTTAGTTGGGCTGGGCGGTTTGGCCGGCTGGTTAGGGGCATGGCTTGCAGTGCGCAAACAATGGTCCTTGCTGCACAACCACATTAAAGATACCTAAAGGTTGCGAGGCAAGTCGTACAGCCGCTATGTTGCAACCGCGCTTGGTTTTTTGTGATGCGTCCTTTACAGTATTGATAGAGCACGGGATGTGCTCTATCAATACTGTTCATGGAGCGCCGCAGCATGTCTTATTCACGTAAACAACGAATCGTGTTGTTCTGTCTATGCGTGCAAGGGCAATTTTCTTGGACACTGTCTGGCGTTGTTCAAGGGACGGCAGATAACGAAACCATTACGGTCAGCAGCGCTATTGCTACAAGTGCTAAGAACGGTGTTTATACTGTCTATGACAACCCCACAATTGATGTAACGTTTACAGGGTCCGTTACTACGAGTGGCTCAGGCAACACACCGATTTACATTAATTCACAAACACTCAGCGCGTATGTCATCACATCAAACCAAGGCTCTTTAGGCGGATTTGGTGTTATTACAGGTATTAATGCATTTCTTAATCCAAATACCGGCAATTATGAAATCTATACGATTTCAAATTTAGACGCAGGCTCCACGACCGCTTTGAATAACTTACTGACATACTATAATTTTACGTACACCATCACTACGCCTGCTATATATTCTTTAAATAATACGCCTACCATGAATATATATGGTCCGCTGATTTCCGGTGATAATAATACGCCTGGCATTTATTATGTTGGCGGAGACAGTACGGTCCTTGTTCCAGGATCTATCACTACTTTCGGTACCAGTTCACCCGGTATCAGCAACGCCAGCCATTTGGATGTCGATGGCTCCATCACAACCAATAGTGATTCGTCTAACGCAGCAACTTTTGATGCAAACCCTGCGTCTCTCCCACATGTCACAGCAAACCCAGACGTCACAACGCCTATTACTTATATCGTTGGGATGACTTTTGCTTTTCCACCAGGTTCAGAAGCCGTTCCTGTCACGGCCGATCTTAACCCTATAGGCACCATTGGCGCCTCAGGTGCGGTTACTACGTTTGGCGCATCCTCCCATGGTTTTGCATTTCTCATAGATAATGCGACCTTTAATAACGCGGGTACCATTACTACCTATGGTACCAATTCTTCAGGTGCCTATTTAACCAGCAATGGTGCCACACTCACCAACAACGGCACCATTAGCACAAACGATGATGGCTCGTATGGTATTTACGCTACGGGCTCAAATATTACGTTTACAGGCTCAGATACTGGCAGCATCAGTACGGTAGGCGCCAGCACCCCCACACTCAAATTTTCAGGGAACGGCTTAACGGTTACAAGCGCCAATGACCTGAGCACCACCGGCACAGGTTCTCCAACCATCAGTGCAACAGGCAACACCGCGAACATCACCCAAACAGGCGCCATTACTACCAGCAACGACACCAGCCCCGGCATTACCGTCACGGGCAGTAGTGCCACCGTATCATTAGGTAGTGGCGGCTCTATTTCCACTTCAGGTATTAACTCAGATGGTATCGATATTTCAGGCAGTAGTGCGCACGTTACGCAAAGTGGCGCCATTACCACAACAGGCGCCACCTCAAAAGGTATTAATTTCCTCAGTGGCACAGGCAATACGTTAACCATAACCAGTACGGGCGCTATTACCACCGACACAGATTTTTCTTATGGTGTTTTGTCGAGTGGTAACGGTTTTACTGTTTCCAATGCAGGCACGATTACCACCGGTACAGTAAGCAGCGGCATTGGTGCTGTTGGTATTTCCTCGGACGGGGACACGCCAAGCATCACAAACACCGGCGCCATCGCCACCGCCGCCTCTGGCGCATCCGGCATTTTTGTAAGCGGTGTAGTCACCTCCGGTAGTATTGCGCAAAGTGGGACCATCAATACAACCAGCAATTCAAGCACAGGTATTACCTTAATTGGTAATGGCATTTCCATGACGCAAACTGCCCCGGGATCCATTACAACACAAGGAACAGGGTCTCATGCACTTTTCGCTTATGGTGATCATTTTACTTTAACGAATACAGGTGATTTAACTACAAATGGTAGCAATACCTATGCAATAACCGTTCAAGGCGATTATGCGACAA
>JAZKAM010000057.1:0-1103 GCA_040389145.1 Pseudomonadota bacterium | reverse complement strand
ATTCATAACAATGGCGGTACTATTACGACAACGGGCAGTACCTGTGGCGTTTTTTCGGGTGGCGTACTGCTAACAGGTAATTCAGCGACCTATACGGATCAAAGTGCCAGTGTGATCGAAAGCACAGGTATAGCTATTTCTTTAATTGGTAATTCACCGACCGCAAGCCATAGTGGTACACTCACAACAGGCGGTACAAATTCTGTCGGTATTTCCTTATCGGGTGACACGCCCACATTTACGGGCGCCTCTACCAGCAATATTAATACGACGGGTTGTGGCGTTTTGCTTTCTGGTACTACCAATACAGCGACTTATGCTGGAACTTTAGAAACCACTGGCACTAATTCCCATGGCATTAAATTAACAGGCACGACAGCGTCGTATACGGGTACCAGTACCAGCCATATCACCACGAATGACACAGCAACCGGTGTTGTCATTACGACCACCGGAAGCACCACAGCCTCCCAAGCAGGACATATCACTACCTATGGAAATTACGCTCTTGGTATGGATATTAATGCCAGCACTACCGCCAGCGTCACCAATTCGGGTACCCTTTTCACCGTTGGGGCTTGGTCGCCTGCTTTAAATGTAAGCACAGGCACTACATTTACCGTAACCAATTCAGGAACAATTAATACCTCAGACTTAGAATCACATGGTATTTTGGTTGATGGAACCTATGGGACCGTATCCAACCTTGGCACCATCACCACCGGAGTTGTTGGTGATGGTGCGATTGGTATTTCTGTCACAGGTTCAGCACCTAATGTGACCGTTAATAATGGTAGTGGCGCCCACATTGCCACCGATGGTATTGCATCGCATGCTATTTCTGTAACCAATACAACCCCGGATAATAGTACCTTTGTCACTAACTATGGCACCATTAGAACCGGTGGTGACACAGCCTCTGACGTGGTGATTAGCAGTGATGCTGCAACCCTAGCCAACCACGGGCACATATCAGCAAGCGGTAATGGCGCAGTTGCTGTTTCATTTACTGGCAATAACAGTGTACTGGAAACATTTTCTGGCTCAACCATTGCCACAAGTGGTGACATGACAAACGATGGTACCAATGCCGATGCAGTGGT
>JAZKAM010000056.1:4355-5571 GCA_040389145.1 Pseudomonadota bacterium | reverse complement strand
GATCACAGTTAAAGGTTGTTTAGCTGTTGAACTTAACGCAGCGCATATTCACAGCTGTGTGGCACCTTATGATTTGGTGAACAAAATGCGTGCCTCTATTTTGGTTTTGGGCCCACTGTTGACACGTTTTGGGCAAGCAGAAATTGCCTTACCTGGCGGCTGCCGTATTGGTGCACGCCCCATCGACCAACACATTGAAGGTTTGGTGGCCATGGGGGCCATTATTGATATGGATGCACATGTGCTTTACGCGCGTGCACCCAATGGGTTGCAAGGCACAGATTTCCGCTTTGGCATTAAAACGGTAACGGGTACAGAAAACCTGATCATGGCAGCCTGTTTGGCGCGCGGTACCACGCGTTTACGCAATGTTGCCATGGAGCCAGAAATTGTGGATCTGGCAAACTTTCTGAATACATTGGGTGCACGTGTTAAGGGCGCTGGTACAGACACCATTGAAATTGAAGGTGTCCCTGAATTAAAAGCGGGTGCGTACGATGTTTTGCCTGATCGTCTTGAGACGGGTACCTTTTTAGTGGCTGCCGCCATGACAGGCGGTGAAGTGATTACGCGTAACACCAAGCCGGAAACCTTAGAAACGGTTTTGTATGCACTGAGCGAAGCAGGGGCAACCATACACCGCGGACCGGATTGGATTTCGTTGGCGATGACGACGCGTCCCAAGGCATTACGTTTGATTACTGGGCCGTATCCTGGATTCCCTACCGATATGCAAGCGCAAATGATGGCACTCAATGCCGTTGCTGCTGGCGAAGGGCAAATCACTGAAACCATATTTGAGAACCGCTTCCATCATGTGCATGAACTGCAACGTATGGGTGCCAAGCTGCAAATACAAGGTAACTCGGTGCTGTCGTTAGGCGGCCCTCTGACAGGCGCAGTGGTTAAAGCCACGGATTTGCGTGCGTCTGCTGGTTTGGTGTTGGCTGCTTTAGCGGCACAAGGGACAACTACGATAGAAGACATTGGCCATATTGACCGTGGTTATGAATGTATTGAAGAAAAGTTTGCGCAGTTAGGGGCAAAAATTCATCGGATTTCGGAATAAAATCATCAGCATTCTTAATTGAATACAGATGTTTTCATCGGAGTAATTTTTTCTCCTCTGTGGGGGACAATTTTGTAGGAAATAGACCGTAGCCCGGGTGCAACCCGGGGTTTACCTCTGTAAGAAGGCTGTGCGGAATTCTTGCCT
>JAZKAM010000056.1:966-4345 GCA_040389145.1 Pseudomonadota bacterium | reverse complement strand
CTCTATCAAAAACAGCTAAGCCAGTATTTAGATGCATTATTAAAACCGCAAGCCCTAAAGGATTATTGCCCTAATGGTTTGCAAGTAGAAGGGAATGGTCGACCCATTCAGCGGCTGGCCACGGCAGTAACCGCGTCTTTAGAAGCCATAGAAGACGCCATTGCCTTAAAAGCAGATGTTTTACTGGTACACCACGGTCTTTTTTGGAAAGGTGATTGCCCCACGGTTGTAGGCCCTAAGCGTGTCCGGTTGGCATTGGCACTGGAAGCGGGCTTAGCTATTTATGCGTACCATTTACCACTCGATATACACCCGATACTGGGCAACAATGCGCAATTGGCCAAGCATATGGGTTGGCATGTATCTGAGTTTTTGGATTTGCCTGACTTGCCAGGTGGGCTTGCTGTGGTTCGTTTTGTGTCACCAATACCCGTTGGCGCCATTGCAGAAGAATTGACTATGCGTTTAAACAGAACGCCGGTCTGTTTGGCTGCACAACCAGATGTGCAAACTTTAGCCATTTGCACGGGTGCAGCCCAAAAGTTTGCACAACAGGTTGCCGAACTAGGTGCGGATGCTTATTTGACGGGTGAGCTGAGCGAGCAAAGCTACCATACCGCAACAGAATACGGCTTATCCATTTTCGGGGCGGGGCACCATGCAACAGAACGTTATGGTGTGCAAGCGTTGGGCGCCCATTTGGCGGAAGAGTTTGGGCTTTATCATCAGTTTTTAGAAAGCGATAATCCGATATAGCATGCAAGACATCCGAAACGCACCACTGCAACATTTTCCACATAGCGACACACATGTGTTGATGGATGGGCCTACTGGTCCATTGGAAGTCAAAATTAATTACCCCGCTGCGGATACGCTTAAACCCGGTACCGTGGTGGTGATTTGTCATCCCAATCCGTTACAACAGGGCACCATGGACAACAAAGTAGTTCATACGGTGATGCGTGGCTTTGTCGCGTTGGGGTACCCCGTGGTGCGTTTTAATTACCGTGGCGTGGGGCATAGTGGTGGCACGTATGGCAACTTTGTTGGCGAATTAGACGACTTGATGTCGGTGTTGCGTTGGGTAGATGGCTTGTTGCCAGACCATCGCTATATTTTGGCAGGATTTTCGTTTGGTACGTATATTTCTGCCATGGCAGAGGTGCAATGGCCGCCAACGGTTCGCCTATTAAGCGTGGCACCGCCTGTGCCACTGTATTCGGGCTTTGAGAACATAACGCCGACATGCCCTTGGACTATTTTCGCTGCCGATGCCGATGAAGTGGTGCCGTTTGATCAACTAGAGCATTGGTATCTCCAACACCCAGAAGGAAAAAAATGGGTGGTGTTTGATGGAGCAAGCCACTTTTTTCACGGCCAGTTAGTTTTACTGCGTGACAAAGTCATTCAGGAATTTTCATGAAGCCAAGCATGCTGTATGCACAAGCATGCTTGGCAGGCCATATTGAACCCGACTTACAACAACGTAATGTGCTTCCTGTTTTAGACCAATTCATTGAGCGTGTTCGAAAAAAAACGCATTGGTGGCAAGCTAAGCGCTTAGAAACACAACACCATGCGGCCGGAATCTATTTGCACGGACCAGTAGGACGTGGCAAAACCTATTTGATGGACTTAATGGTACAGTGTAATCCTGCGCCCTTAATACGTCTGCATTTCCATGCATTTATGCAACGCATTCACCAACAACTAAAAGCCCATCAGGGCAAAGAAAATCCGTTGGCGCACGTGGCAGCAGATTGGGCAAAAAAATACCGATTAGTATGTTTGGATGAGTTTTTTGTATCTGATATTGCTGATGCCATGATATTAAAGGCCTTATTAGAGGCATTTTTAGCGTGTGGTATTTATTGGGTGATTACCTCAAATACCATGCCTGATAACCTATATGAACATGGGTTACAGCGTCCTAAGTTTTTACCTGCCATTGGCTTGATAAACAGCGCCATGCGCGTATTGTCCGTAGCAGGGGACCGTGACCACCGCCGACAATTTTTGACGACGCACACACCGTTTTTCTTTGAAGAAACACCTAAGTCGCATGCAGCTTTGGTTGCATGGTACCAACACTTGTCGCAAGGTCTATTACCGGAGCCAAAAACGCTACGTATATTGGATCATGATATTTTTGTAGAAGGCGCGGCGGACACGGTGGTCTGGGGAACTTTTGAAGCGTTATGTCAAACACCACGCAATACAGCGGATTATCTACAATTGGCCACACAATACCGGTTTTGGATGGTGACCGCTGTGCCTGTATTGACGGAACAAAACAATGCAGAAGTATTACGATTTATCTATTTGATTGATACTTTATATGACCAACAATGCCGACTGGTGTTACAGCTAAAGGTGCCCTTAGAGGCCCTATACACTGGAACAGCGCATCAAGCTATATTCCAACGCACTTTATCGCGGTTGCAAGAAATGCAATCTGTTGCGTATTGGGATCACAGCTAATACCGTCACAAAAACAACAAAGATTGTAATTATTTACCTTTTGTGTCATCACTTCAGTAAGCCCAATAGGATCCATGTAGCGCTTGGATTCACCATTTAGGTATTCGGCTTAAATGACTCATCTTTTTTGTGTGCACTGCAGGAGCAATACGATGTTGAAAGGACCAATGGAAGAAGTAGTCATATTTGTAGCAAGCCGGATGCACAATCCGAAAGAGCTCAATTATGTGGATTTGTTGTTGGCAGAAATGCAAAACCACACCATGAAACCTGGCACAACTTGTTGGTTGTACACGCGCAGTCACTGGATATTTAACGACATAAAACAGCTGGGTGTGCAACGAGCAGATGAAGAAGGCATGTGTCCACCCGTAAAAATAACAAAGGATGGTCTCACAAGCACGGTATCGGTGACATGCAAGGTACACCTGATTGGCCTTGGTGAAAGTAGCTACATAGGCATGGATGAGTTATACGCACATCTTAGTAAAACACATGAAACAAAACGCTATTATTTCATTAATGAATCATTGAGCGCTGGAAAATTAACGTATATTGCTCAAAGGGGCGTTCTTATTTCTTCAAATATAGATGTGCCGTATGTTGAAACACAAGTAACACCAAAGCTGGAATACATTGCTGTCAATGAGGCACCTTTTCAGGGGTATCCTGAGACACACAAAATATTATTTGAAGAATATAAACGAACCGAAGAAGGTACCCGTATGGGGCAGCTTGCTGATACAGGTAAGTTTGCAGTGGTCATTTTAAATGACCACCATGAGTCTTTAGATAAAAAGCTGGTTTTTTATGATGACAAAACTGCGTATAATCATGGCCACGCATTGGGTGACACTTTGCCCGCTGGGACAAACTTAATCATCTTTCGTAACCAAGC
>JAZKAM010000056.1:0-954 GCA_040389145.1 Pseudomonadota bacterium | reverse complement strand
ATAAATTCGGTCTAGGCAGTAGCTCTGCGCGCGATAGATTTATTCAGGGATACAAAAAGGCGCAATTAAGTAAAGAGCAAGATAAAAATGCAACTATTTTGTGCTTTTCTCCGTCTGATGACTGTAGTAAAATAGACTTCAATTTAATTGGATGTGCGTTAAGCGAGTATAAGAATTGCATTGCATTTGTAGCTGATAGTTCAGATGCTAAAGGGATGCGACAAGCGGCATACTATGTCGATAATCAAAGAGTATCGTTGATGGCACTGGTTGTAGAAGAACAACTAGATAGTAAGCACAAAGAGCGTGCTACGCCAACGTATTCCGATTTCGCAGGATATACAGTTATCACACTTAAAAAAGATGGCGCTGTGTCACATGAGCGTACCCAGAATTTGCCAAAAGGTGATGATTTTAGAGAAAATCCCTACTGTACGGTTTTGAGACGCTTGAATATAGTTAGGCTTGCTAAATCAGTGCGCTGGCTTGGTGATGAGGGTTCTGTAAGTATACCGGCTGGTTTTGATGAAAACCTAGGATCAGATGTATTCGTTGATGTTGATGCTGCACATTCAGAACCTGATTTGACCGTTCCAGTGCCTATAATCAGCTTTACGGATGGTAATAGACGTGAGCGTGGTAGTATTAAAGTGGACATAGCTGACGAGCCAGTAGCTATACCAACATTCAGCTGGGTGTAATTGGCGTATAAGAAAGAGGTAATATGATATCCGTTATATTCGTCAAAATTGCAAACAAGGAAAACCCTAAAGAAGCTGCTGAAATAAATAATTTTTTCGATCGACTGAATGAAAAGCTGAAGGGGCAACCTAAAAAAAGTGGCGTTCGGTATTTTATGGTGTCGAACACCGTCGATCCTGAGTATGTGGTTCAGTCGTTTGAAATGGTTTGCGCACATAGTGTTTTAATGCCTATGTATTACGAAACTGCGAC
>JAZKAM010000055.1:1547-4013 GCA_040389145.1 Pseudomonadota bacterium | reverse complement strand
ACCAGAGATATTCCAATTATCAAAAAATCGCTGTTTTGCACGCGCATACCAATAGGCTTTTGTTTTTTCCGTGGTTTTTTGTAGCGCATCCAGGTCGACCAAGTAAAACGCTTGCGCATGATAAATGAAATTACTAAAATTCCAGTCCCGATAATAATAATCTGCTTGATAGAGCGCAAAAAACAACGCAACCAGAGCTTCTGCTGCCTGACGCCAGTTTTTAAGCTTGGCGTCAGGCTTGAATAGCGCTAATGCTGATGGACCTGAAATATAGCTGGCAATCAAATATTGATGTGTCTTATCTTCAATATGCGCCACCACGCTGAATGTTGGAATAGCACAATCGGCTAACGCACGTGCATGACGGATATTACGAGATACACGGTCTTGACCAAGCAGTCTTTTAATTTTAGCGACCCAGTGTTCTGACTTGAGGTAGCGTTTTATCACATAGATACGTTTGTAGCGTGCAAGCTGGCATACCCGACTATGTGGCTCATTTTTGTAGACAACGCGGGCTGAGACAGTATGTGCCGCAATATTCTGCCATATCTGCATCCAGATTTTGCCCTGCGCATGAGGATCAAAAACCTGAATGCAGATCACGATAGCATCTCACAAATAGCTAGCTAACAGGTTGCTCGAGATGCTGGATCCCCCGTATGGCCTGCATTTTATGCTCTTTAACCACCGCTATGAACCGCTGCCAATTCGCCTTTTCTTGATCCCGCGCGCGTTCGGGGTGCCAAAAATGCAACACACCTGTACCAAATCGGCCATTTTTGTGCTGAATGCCATTATGGATTAAGCGCGCAACCAATTCAGAATCTTCATAGCCCCAACCTTCAAAACCTTCATCAAAGCCATTAACGCGAATCAAATCCGCTCGCCACACACCAAGATTGCATGTTTTTGCACCCTCCCATTCTGTTGGGCTCCGTTTACGCAAAGACCCCAACGGTAGCGCGCACGCAGGTAGTACCCGATTGATTTTTCCGGTACAACGCAAAAATAGCCAGGACAACAAACTGCGCTCTGCTACCTTTGATTGCAGCAACAAACGTTCTGACCAAGCCTTTGTGCTCAAAATTCGATTACCGGATACAAACCACCCAGACTCTGCTAAATGTCGGTGCGCCTCAATCGTATGAGGCAATGGCACACAATCACCGTCCAAGAACACAACATATTGACCGCGCGTTTGCGCAATGGCGCGATTACGAATGGCCGCAGCCCTGAAGCCACGGTCTTCATGCCAAATATGCTTTAGGGGACAAGGAAAGCCTGCTTTTACCGATCGAATCAGTTTTTCCGTCTTTGCATCTGAACCATCATCTGCAATTAACACCTCATCCGTGGGTTTCATCTGCTTTGCCAAGGCCAGAAGCACGTGCTTGAGTGCTTCTGGCCAATTATAGGTTGTCACAATCACACTTAATGTGGGCGTCATTTGTTCAACTCCCGCATGGGTGCATAACATAATGCTAAGCCCAGAATATACAAATGACTTTCTGAAAAGTTCATCAGCATAGAGTTACCCATACAACCAACGGCGTAGACCAAAGCAAGCGCTTGGCACAGTTCGCGTTTTTCAGGATGAGGTCGAAACCACTGTAGGGCAAAGAAAGCGAACAGTGCTAAAAGCCCCAACACACCGTGTTCTACCATAAACCGCAGGTATTCTTGGTGGGGGTCGTCTGTAATGATGGGTTTATCTTGTACTTGTTCTTTATACACAATACCAAAGCTGCCGGTGCCATACCCCAGTAAAGGTTTTTGTTTAAAGATGTTCCAGGACTCTACCGCAAATTCCTTACGCAGTTGGATGGAAATATCCTCCTTTTGCTGAACGGCAGACGTTTGGTTTCCTAAAAACTGCCATCGCTCTTTCAAAGTCTCGGACAATACAGACATGGCGCCCGTCACAACAGCCACCACACATACAGCTGCAAAGAACCCTTTAAAGCGTTTGTACTGCCAGCCTAACAGTAAAAACAAGGTGATTAAGGTGACCAGCCCTGTCCGGCCCATACATACGAATAAGAGAAAAAAGACAAACAGTGCGGTCAAGCCCAATGCTTGTTTACGATACTGCGATACCCTTATGTAATGGTAGGCACTAAGATACGCTGCAATGGATACGAAAAAACTGGTAGCAATATGATTCTTAAATATAGAGCCACTGCTATAGCGTAGGGGAAGGTCCAATAAACCATAGTGCTGAACCACCCCCAGCACCACACTCAACGCCATAATACCTACAAACGCGCAGCCCACCAGGTATTGTGTGCGTGCCCCCTGCGCCAACCAAAGCAACACAGGCACATAGATGAAACGAAGCATCTGATGGTCTTCGTGGAACGCCGTATGGAAACCGCCTGGAACGTAAAATATACCCAATATCCACACAGCCAATAACCCACCAATACCCCACAACAACGTACGTGGACAGCAGGCGAACTTTTG
>JAZKAM010000055.1:0-1537 GCA_040389145.1 Pseudomonadota bacterium | reverse complement strand
CCATCCAGGAGAGGTAAGGTAGTTCAACGCAAAAATACCCATGACAGCAGTAGTTGCAAAACTTGAAGTAGGAATGGCCAATGCAAAGGCAATCAGACCATAGGCAGAAAGTGGGATAGGCTCGTTTACACGTGCGCTTCCTGAGCTTGAGTAATCCATAATCGCTCCAGTTGTGCCCAAACCCTTTTGGGCGTTAACACTTCATAACATGGCGGCACCGCTTGATTCCAGTGGCATTGCTTTTTCTTGCACGGTGCGCAGGAAAAGTTACTGGCCAATGTATGTTGGTAACGTCCTTGAATACCGGTCAATTGTGGATCGGTCGCACCATACAGGGATACTACCGGTACATTCAACGCCCCTGCGATATGCCCCAGACCGGTATCCACGGTAACCACACCTTGTCCTTGCTGAATTAAGTAAGCAAGGGCGCTCAATTTAAGTGCAGGCAGAACGACAGCGTGACTAAACCCATGTGCTAATGCATGGGCGCGCGCTTGCTCACGCGGATTACCCCAAGGCAAATAAACCACACGCCCTGCCTGCCCTGCTATGGCGATCAACTGCCGCCAGAAATCCACCGGCCATTCTTTTGTGACCCAGGTAGTACCATGAAAGAAAATAAGATACGGCGCATCTGAAATAGGCGCTACGGGGTTATGTGTAGGTGTAGGCACCGTTAACCCAAAGTTAAGTGGCCCTGCTGGTACGGGATACTGTAACGCCTTGCTGAGCAATTCACGTACACGCGTAATGGCATGGGACCCTTTAGCAACGGTATGCCGCTGGTTGTAGAACATACTGGCTAAGGGCTCGCGTGCGCTGGACCAATCGTAGCCGTGCTTTGGGCCCTGTGCTTTACTGGTGAGCCAAGCACTTTTTAATAAGCCTTGTACGTCTACGATGGCATCATAGCGGGTTGTCTTGAGTATATGCCACGCTGCCTTACGTATTGATGACGTTAACGCCTCTATAGGGTGTTTACGCCAATGGCGGAGTTTAACGGGAATAACGCGGTCAACGGCGTGGTGCCAACGTGGGATTTCTGCAAAAGATTCTTCGACCAACCAATCAACGCGAAGCAAGGGGTGCGCCTGAGCAGCATCGGTAATGGCCGGCAAAGCGTGTACAACGTCACCGAGTGACGACATCCGAACGATTAGGAGACGGAGCCCGCCGTTATGTTCTGCCATAAGCCATCCAATGCTGATACCACCTGTTCAGGTCGAATACTACGCATACAAGCGTGATGTTCCAAGGGGCAAGTACGTTTAAAGCAAGGGTGACATAAAACATGCGGGGTAAGAATGCGCGATGCTTCGTTTAGGGGGGGTGTAAATTGAGGCGAAGACGCACCATACACAGCAACCAATGGGCGCCCTAGCGCAGCGGAAATGTGCATCAGACCAGAATCGTTGGTCAACACTAAAGTGGCCTGAGATAAGACACGAATGGCATCGCCTAAGCTGCCGCGACCAACCGCATTCCATAACCCTGGCTTTTGTGTGCCGCGTGCAATCTGGTTGGCGATGTCTTT
>JAZKAM010000054.1:1725-2005 GCA_040389145.1 Pseudomonadota bacterium | reverse complement strand
GTACGTCATTTTCTTTGATCATGTTCAGCTCCTGCTTCTAACAATAGGGTAATTTAAAGCCATTAAATTGGGCTCCGGCGTCACAGTTAGCTGTGCGGTTCGGCACATGCTTTTTGGACCTTGAATAATATCTGTCCGGGAAAAAATGGCATGTCTGCGTGCGGCAACGCCTGCATAGTGGACAGGGACGGTTTCCGCTACAGCCACGGATGTCTCTTGAGAGACATCCGTGGTCTTTTGGGCAGCCTGAATGCGCCTTATAGCATGTGCCGCTGAAAGG
>JAZKAM010000054.1:0-1715 GCA_040389145.1 Pseudomonadota bacterium | reverse complement strand
CAGATACATTATTGGCAAGCCTCACAGTCAGGGTTGTCGATAGCACAAATTTGGGGTTCAGAAACCTTTGTTGGTGCGACCGCATTGAGTGTGCTGCGCTCCACTGTAGATTTTTCCACGTCAGAAGCACCACGTGTGCGTAGGTAATACGTGGTTTTTAGACCGCGCATAAAGGCAAGCTGGTATAAAGAGTCTAGTTTTTTACCGGAAGCAACTGCCATATACAGGTTAAGGGACTGGCCTTGGTCAATCCATTTCTGACGACGTGCACCAGCTTCAATCAACCATTTAGCATCCATTTCAAAGGCGGTCGCGTATTTCGCCTTAACATCGGCGGGAATGCGGTCAATTTGTTGGATACTACCGTTGTAGTATTTCAAGTCATTCACCATTACAGCATCCCACATGCCCAATGCCTTCAAGTCTGTCACCAAGTAAGGATTCACAACCGTGAATTCACCCGACAAGTTGGATTTGACGAACAGATTTTGGAAGGTAGGTTCAATGGATTGTGACACGCCACAGATATTAGAGATGGTAGCAGTGGGCGCAATGGCCATAATGTTAGAATTACGGATTCCATGTTCCACTACTTGGGCGCGCAATGTTGCCCAATCTAAAGTTTGGCTGCGGTCTAATTCAAGGTATGGGCCACGCGCTTTTGCCAACAATTCAATCGAATCGATGGGCAGAATACCTTGGCTCCAGAGTGAGCCTTTGAAGGTTTCATACGCACCACGTTCTTTCGCCAGCTCCATGGAGGATTCAATAGCATAGTAGCTGATGATTTCCATGGTCCGGTCAGCAAAAGTCACCGCTTCGTCAGAGGCATAAGCAATGTTCAAATGATACAACGCATCTTGGAACCCCATAATGCCTAGACCAACAGGACGATGTCGGGCATTAGAACGCTTTGCTTGTGGCACAGAGTAGTAGTTGATGTCGATCACGTTATCTAACATGCGTACCGCTGTTTTGACGGTAGCTTTAAGCTTGGTCAGATCTAAGCCTGTTTCCGTTAAATGTTGCACTAAGTTGATGCTACCCAAGTTACAGACCGCAATTTCATCAATAGAGGTATTGAGGGTAATTTCTGTACAGAGGTTTGAGCTATGCACCACGCCACAGTGTTGTTGTGGGGAACGTAGGTTGCACGGATCTTTGAAGGTTGGCCATGGATGCCCGGTTTCGAACAACATGCCTAACAATTTACGCCATAAGTTAAGCGCAGGTAATCGTTTGAAGTTACGGATTTTCCCCGCATCTGCCAAAGCTTCATAGCGTTCATAGGCTTCTTTAAAGGGAAGGCCACACAAATCATGCAAATCAGGGGTTTCGTCCGGAGAGAACAAGGTCCAGTCTTTACCTTCGGCGACACGCATCATGAACAGATCGGGGATCCACGCGGCGGTATTGATGTCATGTGTACGACGACGTTCATCGCCCGTATTTTTACGAAGCTCGAAGAATTCTTCGACGTCTAAATGCCACACTTCCAAATACAGGCAAAGCGCACCTTTACGTTTGCCACCTTGGTTAACGGCAACAGCGGTGTCGTTTGCTACCTTAAGGAAGGGAACAACGCCTTGTGACTTACCATTGGTACCTTTAATGTAAGCATTCATGGCACGTACGGGTGTCCAGTCGTTACCCAAGCCGCCAGCGTACTTACTGAGCAGGGCGTTGTCACGAATGGCACCGTAAATCCCTTCCAG
>JAZKAM010000053.1:5088-6762 GCA_040389145.1 Pseudomonadota bacterium | reverse complement strand
GCCTATTCCCTGCCATTAAAGGCTCTAAAGTGGCAATGGGTGATATAAAAGACCACCTGCACATCGTGCTACATGGCAAGTCAGGCACAGCCATGCAGGCATTTGGCCCTCAATTAAACGATATAGAAATCGCTGCAGTCGTTACATACGAGCGTAATGCTTGGGGTAACAACAAGGGCGACTTAATTCAACCATCTGCCGTAAAAGCGGCTCGATAACACCACTGCAAGGAAAGGTATTCATGGCTACCGAACACGACCACGCGCACGATGATCATGGCGATCATGGCCCAGCCCCAGGTATTACCCGTTGGTTCTTCACAACCAATCATAAAGACATTGGTTCTATGTACCTGTGGTTAAGCTTTATTATGTTCTTGGTCGGCGGCGTCATGGCCCTGTTGATCAGAGCTGAACTGTTCAATCCAGGGCAACATTTCCTAGCGCCTGCATTTTATAACCAGATGATCACCATGCATGGTTTAATCATGGTCTTTGGCGCCATCATGCCTGCGTTTGTTGGTTTGGCCAACTGGATGATTCCATTAATGATTGGTGCGCCAGATATGGCACTACCACGCATGAACAACTGGAGCTTCTGGATTTTAGCTGTCGCGTTCCTGATGCTCGGCAGCACGCTGTTTATGGAAGGTGGCGCACCAAACTTCGGTTGGACATTCTACGCACCGCTCTCGACTACCTACGGCCCACCTTCTACAGACTTTTTCATTCTTTCTGTTCATTTAATGGGCATTTCGTCCATTATGGGTGCTATTAACGTTATCGTCACCATTTTGAATATGCGCGCGCCCGGCATGAACTTGATGAAGATGCCCATTTTCTGCTGGACATGGCTCATTACCGCGTTTTTATTGATTGCCGTCATGCCTGTATTGGCTGGCGCTGTGACTATGATGCTGACCGACCGCCATTTTGGTACCAGCTTCTTTAATGCTGCTGGTGGTGGCGATCCAGTCATGTTCCAGCACATATTCTGGTTCTTCGGTCATCCCGAAGTGTATATTATGATTTTGCCTTCTTTTGGCATCGTTTCCTCTATTCTCCCGACCTTTAGCCGTAAACCCATTTTTGGTTACAGCTCGATGGTCTATGCAACGTCTGCCATTGCATTCCTATCGTTTACTGTATGGGCACACCATATGTTTACTACAGGTATGCCCGTGGCCGCCGAACTGTTCTTTATGTATGCCACGATGTTGATTGCTGTACCTACTGGCGTCAAAATTTTCAACTGGGTTGCTACTATGTTTCAAGGCGCGCTCACCTTTGAAACACCCATGCTTTTTGCCATTGCCTGTATTATTCTGTTCACTATCGGTGGCTTTTCTGGGCTGATGCTGTCGATTGCACCGTCGGATTTCCAATACCACGATACCTATTTTGTTGTAGCCCACTTCCACTATGTACTCGTGCCTGGTGCTGCGTTTGCCATTTTTGCCTCTGTTTACTATTGGTTACCTAAGTGGTGTGGCAACATGTACAGCGAAACATTGGGTAAAACCCACTTTTGGCTGTCCGTTATTGGTATGAACTTAACGTTCTTCCCCATGCACTTCTTAGGTCTAGCGGGCATGCCACGTCGGATCCCCGACTATGCGCTACAATTTGTTGAATTTAACCGTGTAGCGACCATTGGCGCCTTCTTGTTTGGTGC
>JAZKAM010000053.1:2340-5078 GCA_040389145.1 Pseudomonadota bacterium | reverse complement strand
TGGTGCATCACAAATTTTGTTCCTGTACATTATCATACGTACCATCCGCAAAGGTGAACCTGCCACTGCCCAAGTTTGGGAAGCTGCAGAAGGCTTAGAGTGGACTGTTCCGTCTCCAGCACCCCACCACACCTTCTCAACGCCGCCGCAAATCCACTAGGTTTTGTTTGTCACAGGAGAACTGCTATGTCGACGCTACAACAGAAGAACCGAAAACTGGTGCGCAATCTTATTCTGATTGTGTTTCTGATGTTTGCGTTTGCCTTTGCTCTGATCCCTTTATACAACGTCATGTGCAAAACCTTAGGCATTAACGGCAAACCAAACATGGCCGCCATTAATGCAGAAGTGGTATCAAAACAAGACATGTCGCGTACCATTCGTATTGAATTTGATACCACCCTAAACGAGCAATTGAAGTGGGAATTCCGTCCTTTACAAAAAACGGCGGATTTGCACCCTGGCGGCGTCATTCAAACGGGTTACTACGCAAAAAACCTGACCGATAAAACAATGACCATCCAGGCTATCCCGAGCGTTACACCAGGTAAAGCAGCCAAGTACATTCGCAAACTTGAATGCTTTTGCTTTACGTCTCAAACCCTGGGGCCACACGAAAGTGCTGACTTACCACTTACCTTCATCTTAGAAGCTGAAATTCCTGAAGACGTTCACACCTTAACCTTATCGTATACTTTGTTCGATGTTACTGACTCACCCACCTAGGGAGCACTTTATTCATGGCTGAACACGCGCATTATTATGTCCCCGCCCAAAGTCGATGGCCCTTCCTAGGCGCCATCGGCTTAGGTTCTTTAATGGTTGGCGCAGCCAATCTTTTGCACCACCACCCTGCAGGGTACTTTTTCTTTATCGTGGGCGCACTGATTGTCAGCTACATACTGTTCCAATGGTGGGCTGATGTCATTAAAGAAAGTATGTCCGGACTTTATAGCGCCCAAATGGACAGCTCATTCCGCTGGGGTATGGGCTGGTTCATTTTTTCTGAAGTCATGTTCTTCGCCGCATTCTTTGGCGTGCTTTTTTTCGTTCATGAATTTTCATTGCCTTGGTTAGAGGAAGCCAAAATACTTTGGCCTAACTTTAAAGCGGAATGGCCTTTGCTGCACAATCCAGATCCAACCAAGTTCCCCAACCCGCGCGCTGCAATGCATGCTTGGGGTTTGCCAGCGCTAAACACCTGCATTCTATTGACCTCTGGCGTGACCATCACCATCGCACATTGGGCTTTGCGCCTAAAAAAGCAAAAAACGCTGCTCATATTTCAAATGGCTACGGTACTGCTGGGTCTTAGCTTTATTGCGTTTCAGGCCGAGGAATATATCTACGCCTACACAGAACTGGGTTTGCGCTTAGACTCAGGCATTTATGGCAGCACCTTCTTTATGCTGACGGGTTTTCATGGCGCACACGTAACCATTGGTACGCTCATGCTACTGATCATCTGGTTCCGTTGCCTTAAAGGCCACTTTACACCGGAACACCACTTTGCCTTTGAAGCAGTTGCTTGGTATTGGCACTTTGTAGACGTAGTCTGGTTATTGTTGTTTGTGTTGGTTTACTGGTTGTAGCCCATGGGGGTGCACCCACCCCACACTATAAGCTGCCCATAACAACATAAAAAACACCACCGCGGCGGAAACGCGGACGGTTAAGCTGCGCAGCAGGCGACTGCTGCTCGGCGGATCGCCCAACAAAAAATACGCAGACACAATTAGTGATATCAACATGACGGCAATCAGTGCTAACATCAGCATTAGAAAAAATGGATACATAACTTCACCCAATATCATTGGCGCAACATGTTGAACCGATTATTACCGTTTTTCTTTGTATTAGCTACCCTTGTGTGTGGCGCTTTAGCTATTTGGCAGCTAAATCGCTATCATGAAAAAACCACAGAAATTGCCCGAATTGCGTCTGTTGGCCCACTGCCACCACTGACCAATACTGAGTTTTTGGCGGACCCCACAGGCCCTTGGGCAAATCGTCGTTTATGTTTTCGCGGCTATTACGATCCACGCTATACATTTTTGTGGGACAACCATGTGCAACATGGCCAGATTGGTTATGAAGTACTCAATTTACTGAATACGGAAGGCGTACGCGGCGCGCTATTCGCACACCGCGGCTGGGTGCCACGCTCACCCAATGGCCGTAATGAACACCCTCACATTGCCATCGATGATGATGTGCGCACATGGTGTGGCACATTAATCCGGCCTACGGTTCTACCATTTTTGCGCAACAGCCTAGAATACCCTTTGCATGAAGGGAACAACGTGATTTTGGATACGAGAACCAAACCGATTGAGGCTGGGGTTGGGGTTCCTATATTTCCATGGGTACTGTATTTAGATGCGGGGCAACCTGGGCTTTTTGAAGCCGTTACATTACCGGTAGATCGATTCCCCCCTGCACGACATTTAGGTTATGCGTTACAATGGGCACTCTTGGCGTTGGTCAGCGTCGTTATGGGTAAGCGGACTGCAAAGAAAGTAGGCACACACATAAAGAAACACAGCAGATCCCGCTAAAAAATCACAGGAAAAAAACTATGACGAAACAAACCGCCTTACCAAATGCACAAAAACGCCAAAACCGTGTAAACATCACGATTTTAAGCCTAATTTTGGTGGTATTCATTGGCCCTCTCGCACTGGCTATTCTGCTGTACCAAAAACAAGATTTACTGCCCTTACAAGCACACAACCACG
>JAZKAM010000053.1:0-2330 GCA_040389145.1 Pseudomonadota bacterium | reverse complement strand
TCCGTACAAAATGCGCCCATTCATAACCACATTCAGCAATGGATGGATCAAGATGCCTGGGTTATCGTTGCACTTGCGCCACATGACAATGAAAAAGTACAAGGCTTACTCACACACGTAGCCCGTGTGCAAAGCGCATTAGGCAAAGAAGAGCGTCGCGTTAAAATGGTTTATCTTAAATCACCACACTCCCCAAACTTGGTTCTAGGCCCAAACTGGTTTCAAGCAGAAGTCGACACACCAGAGGCGCGCCAATATTTTAGTATGTATCTGGATGCACCAGATGAAGGCGGCGTCTTTTTGGTGGACCCATTAGGCTATATGGTATTGGGTTATGCGGCGGATGAAGATCCACATTTCATTTACAAAGATCTAAAACGCTTGCTCCGTTTGTCTAAGGTGGGATAAGTGCAACAACAAGATGCGCCAGCACACCGCCTATGTAAAGTTGCTTTGCCGGCACTCTTTCTGCTGGCGCTTATGGTTATTTTTCTAGGCGCTTACACGCGCATAAAAGATGCCGGCCTCGGTTGCCCAGATTGGCCAGGCTGTTATGGCCATTGGTCTGTGCCTAATGACGCACAACTTACCTTACAAGAATACCCTGATACCCCACTCGCACCCGAAAAAGCCTGGCTGGAAATGATTCACCGATACGCAGCCGGCACCTTGGGTCTGGGTTTGTTGGCCCTATATTTGACCATCGGCCGGCGCGCTCCTTCAAAAAAAATACAACGCATGTCACTAGCACTGTGTCTTTTGGTTGTATTTCAGGCAGCGCTGGGCATGTGGACGGTTACACTAAAGTTGTGGCCTATTGTGGTTATGGGACACTTGTTGGGTGGTCTCGCAATTGTCAGCTTGTGTTGGTATGGCACCGTCATGGAACATCAGCAGTATCTTAAACCCATGCCAAGCACACTGCATAAAACCGTTTTATGGGTGTTGGCACTCCTGGTCTTACAAATCACATTAGGCGGTTGGACCAGCGCAAATTACGCTGCCCTATCATGCCCTGATTTCCCTTACTGTAACAACGCCAGCGGTATGGCATGGCAACTACATGCGTTTGCTTTTTGGGAAGGTTGGGGGCTACCCAACCCATTAACGGGTATGAACCATTTGGATCGCATGTCTATTCATATGGCCCACCGCTTAGGCGCCCTTGCTCTAAGCGGTGGCGTACTTTTCTTGGCAATCCAACTGTGGCGAACCAATAAGGTTGCACGCGGCTATGCGCTGTTCTTAACCAGCTTATTATTGCTACAAGGCATATTAGGTTGGGCAAACGTTGCCTATTGGCTCCCGTGGCCATTGGCCTTGTTACACCACATGGTAGCCGTCCTTTTATTATTAACCCTCATTACCCTGGCGATACATACCAATGTCCAACGTGCACACTGCCGCTAATAAGCCATGGCGTGACTACTTAACCCTATGCAAGCCTAAGGTTGTACTATTAATGCTCATCACGGTTTGGGTGGGCATGTTTATGGCCATTCAGCCAGGAACCTTCCCTTGGCAGCCAGTTTTGTTTGGCAGCATCGGCATTGCGGCCATTTCTGGGTCGGGTGCTGCATTTAACCATTGGATCGAGCAACGCATTGATGCGGCCATGAAACGCACGCAGCGTCGGCCAATAGCCAGTGGTCGCATCAATGAAACTAAGGCACTCATCTTTGCACTCAGTTTATTCACCACTGGGGCTCTTGTTTTGGGACTGTGCGTTAATATAACCACCTTGTGGCTAACCGTGCTCAGTTTTATTGGTTATGCCTTTGTGTATACGATCTTCTTAAAACCCGCCTCACCTCAAAATATTGTTATTGGCGGCATTGCTGGCGCCACACCGCCCTTGCTGGGTTGGGCAGCCATTACCGGTTCTATTGACCCACGCGCGCTATTATTGGTGCTGATCATCTTTGTATGGACCCCACCGCACTTTTGGGCATTGGCTGTGGCCAAGCGCGATGAGTATGCCTTAACAAAATTACCCATGCTGCCGGTAACCCATGGGATTCCCTATACAAAGTTACAAATATTGCTGTATGCCATTCTGCTGCTGCCGGTCAGTGTCTTCCCTTATGTTTTTGGTCTGAGCGGTGGTATTTATTTATGTTTGGTACTTGCCTTAGATTGTTGGTTTATTAGTCACACCGCTTGCCTCTACCGGTCAGATGATGTTAACTTAGCCATGCCGCTGTTTAGGGACTCGATTCTCTATCTGCTGGTGCTCTTTCTTGGGCTTATTGTCGACAGATTGTATTTTTTTTGGTTAAGTTAATGAACTGGTCGAACATCCGTCCGCATCAAAATGCGCTTGTCTTTTT
>JAZKAM010000052.1:8148-9262 GCA_040389145.1 Pseudomonadota bacterium | reverse complement strand
CCAATAAGTCAGGGTAACGACGAATAGGCGAAGTAAAGTGACCATAGCTTGGGTGAGCCAAACCAAAGTGTCCCAAATTAATGGGGGAATAGTATGCTTGGTTCATTGAGCGCAGTAACATCATTTGTAGAACAAAGGCATCATCACGACCCTGCACACTTTGAATGACAGCGTTGTACTCTTGTGATGACCATACTTCACCTGCTGGGACAGAGATAGCTCGGTCTTTTAAGAATGCTTTTAAGTCCTTCAGTTTTTCACCACTGGGTGAAGGATGCACGCGGTAGAGAATAGGCTCTTTAGCTGTGGTCAAAAATTCCGCTGCAGACACGTTGGCCGCAAGCATACATTCTTCAATCACCCGGTGGGCAATACCACGGACTACTGGAACGATATCGACAACAGTGCCTGCACTGTTGAACAAAATAGTCGTTTCTTGTGTATCAAACTCAATAGCATTACGTAATACACGTTGCGCCAATAGGGCTCGGAACAAATCACCCAATACACTCACCCAAGACTTTGCGTGTGCAAACTCAGCTGGGAAGTGTTCACCATCCAGCATCGCAGAAGCAACCCGATAAGTGAGGCGTGCGTGTGAATGGATCACAGCAGAGTGGAAAGACTTCGACTTTACCAACCCATCGTGACTGATATCCATTTCACAAACCAGCGCCAAACGGTCGACAGCAGGTTTCAATGAACACAATTCATCCGACAAGACAGAAGGCAGCATGGGCACAACCATGCCTGGGAAATATACAGAAGTAGCACGCAATTGCGCTTCTGCATCAATCGCTGTACCGGGGCGCACATAATGACTAACGTCAGCAATCGCTACCCAGAGTGTCCAACCACCTTCAGATTTAGCTTCAGCATATACTGCGTCATCAAAGTCTTTAGCATCTTCACCGTCAATGGTAACGAATGGCATTTTTCGCAAGTCTAAGCGATTTTCATAATCAACCGGTTGTAGTTCTGCAGGGACTTTTGCGCCTTCTGCTTCTACTTCGGGGGACCAAACGTGTGGAATTTGATGTTGATAAATCGCGGTCTGTGCTGCACGGAAGTTGTAACGTTCGCTCAACACTTCAACAATATCACCGGTAGGTCG
>JAZKAM010000052.1:7081-8138 GCA_040389145.1 Pseudomonadota bacterium | reverse complement strand
GGTAGGTCGGTGGGGATTGAAGTTATCACGCGATAAAGCCACAGCAACATAATCACCTGTTTTAGGAGCGGCCTCAGCGATAATACTGTTTACTTTAATATCGTTGAAAATAGCCGAAGCAATAGCACCAGTCTGTGGGTAAACAAAGCCAACACCATCGATCAGCTCATATCGCCCTACGACCATAGGTTTTGCACGGTGGGTAATCTCGATGATACGCGCAATCTTTTGACCACGCTCATCTTCACGAAATACTTGTAGTTGTACGCGATCACCAGGAAAAACCGGCTCGGCGCCATAGGGCATGAAGATTCTTGCCCAACTGCTGTCTTCGAAAATACGCGCGGTGGGTTTACCTTCGCGATCGAAAGAAATCAAAGCTTCGCGGCTTGAACTTTCTGTATTTGGGAAAAAGCCTTTTTTCGTGCAAGCCAATTGCCCATCTCTCACCATCGCATTCAGGCGACGACGAACAGCCTCTTGGCCTTCTTCATCTTGAATGCCGAAAGACTGCGCAATGAGCTTTTCAGAAATTGGTCGTTTTACCTGGGTCAGAAACTCCAGCAAGGTTTCGCGAGAAACGATCGGAGATTCATATTTTTCAGCTTCCCGCTCATAGTGTGGATCTACCACTACGGCAGCAGGCGCCTTCGGAGACACCTTAGTGGCACTCTGCTTTTTGGCAGGCCGCTCTTCGAGCGCTCGGAGTTCAGGCGGTATTAAGTCGGGTATGGATGTTCCTTCGTCGGCAGCAGACTGAGCATCACCATCGACACTCATGGCGCCGGGTATGCAACTAAACCCACTACGTGCTCGCCTGAGTTGGCCATCCCGCACCATGGCTTTTAGCCGGCGCTGTAAGCCTTCTTCTGCTTCTGCAGGCAACTCCAGGTCTTTAAGGATTCGATCAAGTTGTTGTGGTTTCTTTTTGTTAAAAAGGTATTGGAAAATCATTTCTCGTGAAGTTATTGGCGACTCATATTTTTCCGCTTCACGTTCATAAAAAGGATCGACCAAGGCGGTTCGCCCGGTTTTCGGCATATATTTGCTTCCTCGC
>JAZKAM010000052.1:6287-7071 GCA_040389145.1 Pseudomonadota bacterium | reverse complement strand
AGTGTTTTAATTCATTGACTTGACACCCTAACACCAGGTAGACTCACTACCAATTTCCCGCCGAGGTGGTGAAATTGGTAGACACGCAAGCTTCAGGTGTTTGTGGGGGCAACCCCGTGGAGGTTCAAGTCCTCTCCTCGGCACCAGATCCTATTCAATAACAGGATCTAGGACTATCATATCATCTCGTTCAGCACTCGTCGAAACCCACACAATGGGGATTCCGGCTAGTTCTTGAACGCTCTTTAAGTATTCTTGTGCCTTTTCTGGCAATGCATCCCAAGTTCGTGCAGATGCGGTATTCGCCTGCCAGCCTGCAAAATCACGATAAACCGGCTCACAAGCAGCAAAATCTACAGGATCGGACGGCAAGTCATCCAACAATTTGTCGCCAAGGCGGTAGTGCGTACATACTCGGACGGTATCAAACTCATCCAAAATATCTAATTTTGTCATGCACAATGCCGTCAGGCTATTGACCCGAATGGCATAACGCAATGCGACAAGATCTAACCAGCCACAACGCCGTGGACGACCAGTGGTCGCACCCACTTCAATACCACGCGTACGAATGGCTTGACCGAGCTCATTGTCGAGCTCCGTTGGGAATGGTCCATTACCAACACGTGTACAGTAAGCCTTAACCACACCGACAATCGCGTCCAAATGTCTTGGCCCTACACCTGTTCCAGTACAAATACCGCCAGAAACGGTATTTGAAGAAGTGACATACGGGTAAGTGCCGTGGTCAATATCCAGCATGGCGCCCTGGGCACCTTCAAAC
>JAZKAM010000052.1:4226-6277 GCA_040389145.1 Pseudomonadota bacterium | reverse complement strand
CTTTTTCTAAAAGCAGCGGTACATCAGAAACCAATGGCATCAATACTTCTGCCAATTGAGCAAGCTCAGTCAGACATGTCTCTAAAGAAACAGGCTCCACTTGGTAATAATTTTCGAGTAGGAAATTATGATACGCCAACAAGGGCACTAAGCGTTCTGCAGTTCTGGTTGGATCAGTCAAATCATGCAGATGCAAGGTTCGGCGTGCAATTTTGTCTTCGTATGCAGGCCCGATACCGCGGCCCGTGGTACCCACTGCCTTGTGGCCGTTTTTGCCTGCTTCGCGTGCGCGGTCTAATGCCACATGGCTCGGCAACACTAAAGATGCAGCACCAGAGATATGCAACCGGTCGCGTACAGATACGCCTTGCGCTTCTAATGCTTGGATTTCAGCTACTAACGCATGAGGGGACAACACAACGCCCTGCCCAATCACAATACGTGTTTTAGGTTGTAGTACACCTGAGGGAATTAAATGCAGGACTGTTTTTTTTCCATTAACTTTAATCGTATGCCCAGCATTATGCCCGCCTTGAGCACGCACAACCCACTGAACTTCATGATGTGCGGATACCCAATCAATGACCTTGCCTTTGCCTTCATCACCCCATTGAGCACCTAAGACCACCATCGACTTTGCCATATTGGAATACCTTGAAAAATTAGGGACACAAAGGTCAGTATTCTACCGTTTTTATGATCAAAATACCAAGTAGAAGAACTAAACCTGCCACAATTCTCACATTAGAGTCAGCTGATTTACTGATCATTGATAGTACTTGGCGCCACAATGTGGGCGCCAAGAAAGGTAAAATTGACTCGAAAATCAGCACCAGAGCGAAAGACAGCAACAGTATTTGGTACGTTATCACACTGCTTACCTTTATTTCACATTAGGGTTTTTATTCCAAAATTCAAAGAACGGTGAATCTGGTGTCAACACAATAGAGTCGCCGCCTTGATCGAAGCTATGACGATAAGCTTGGAGAAAGCGTTGAAAGCGGTAAAAGTCTGGGTCTTGTGCAAAGGCCTGAGCATAGATACCCGCAGCGGCGGCCTCGCCTTCCCCTTTCAAGCGACGAGATTCATTTTCCGCGCGTGCTACCAAGACAGAGGCTCGGGCGTCTGCTTGTGCACGTACCATTTCGGCTTTAGAACGCCCTTGTGCACGATGTTCTGTGGCAACACGCATACGCTCTGTTCTCATCCGAACAAACACTTTCTCACTGACTTCGGCAGGAAAGTCGATACGCTTGATTCGTGTATCAATGACTTCGATACCCAAATTTTCTGCGCTTCGGGCGGTATCACGACGAACGCGATCCATCACTACTTGGCGTTCACCGGAGACTACTTCTTGAATAGTTCTGCGACCGAATTCAGCACGAATACCATCAACTACCTGTTCTTGAAGCAGGCGTTCAGCACGCGCTTTAATACCGCCAGTTCGTGTAAAGAATAACGAGAGATCTTTAATGCGCCATTTTACAAACAGATCGACAATCACGTCTTTTTTCTCTTCGGTTAGCATACGCGACGATTGGATTTCCAGCGTTTGCAAGCGGGTATCAAAATGTCGAATAGAGTCTGCAAAAGGAATTTTTGCATGGAGGCCTGGCCCAACAATGGTCGCAACGTTTTTATCGTCCACCTGAATTTTACCCAAGCGCAATACAATACCGCGTTCTGACTCTTTAACTGTATACAAGCTGGTGCCTAAAGCTAAAACCAGTACCGATCCGGCAATGATACTTATGGTGCGCATTTCTATTCTCCTCGTTCTTCAGAGCGTCTTACTGCTCGCGCATCTGTGCGGTGATGGGCACTACGTGCATTTCCTTTTCGCGGTTCGCCCGCGCTGGAAGGTGCGATTGTGGTGGGCTCTGCCCCCTCGTCAATATGTTCTGGCTCACCTAACATGCGCGCAATACCTGATTCTAACGGTATCAACATCATAGAGGGGTTCAAGCCCTTATCTACAACCACCAAACGCGCATGACTGAGCACATCTTCCATGGTATCGAGATATAGACGTGTACGCATCAAATCAG
>JAZKAM010000052.1:1577-4216 GCA_040389145.1 Pseudomonadota bacterium | reverse complement strand
ATAGGCAGGCAATACAGCCGCAAAGCGTGACGCATCCCCAGTCGCATGCAGTACAACACGTTCTTTATAAGCTTGTGCTTCCTCAAGAATGCGTCGTGATTGGCCTTGTGCAATGGGCTCTACTTTGCGCGCATAAGCATCCGCTTCATTCATTAAGCTTTGTTCGTCTTCTTGCGCGCGGATCACATCATCAAATGCAGATTTCACTTCTTCTGGTGGTGTTGCAGGCTGGAGCGCAACTTCAACTACAGATAACCCTGTGCTGTAACCAGCCAAAGTTTCTTTGATTTGTGTGCGCACAGCAGCGGCCAATTCAGAACGACCGTGGGTCAATACTTCATCGAGTGTAGAGTGCCCGACCACATAACGCAGGCTGCTGTCTGTAACTTGTTTTAAACTGCGTTCTGGGTCATCGACATTAAATAGATAAGCACGTGCATCATCGATACAGTATTGGACCGCAATTTCAACGTTCACAATGTTTTCATCACGTGTCAGCATTAAGCCGCCATGACGCGTGGTATGTACCGCTTGCACGTCCACGACATATTTTTGTTCAATACCACGCGCAAACCAATGCGGACCTGGCCCAACAATATCCATATACTTGCCAAACCGTGTGATAACCACACGCTCTGCTGGCTGCACAATGTATATCCCGCTGACCATATAGAGTGCAGATAGACCAACAACAATCAGCCCTGCCCCAATGGAGTTGGCTTTATTAGGCTTGGCCGAGCCAGTACGTGTAGGGCCCTTGGCGCCAAACAATTTTTTGTACCATTGCTTAAAAAGTTCTTCTAAGTCAGGCGGACTACCACCAGGCGGTGTACTTTTTGGCCCCCAGCCTTTTTGCTCATTGCCAGAATTATTCCACGACATGGTACTCAACCTCTCTTTTACTGATGACTTACTGTAGGGACAAATTGTGCCAAACATTCCGGATGCTGCGCACACAACGTTTGCCATGTTCGCATGGGCGCACGAATCTGCATCGCCCAGGCACCGTTTTCTTCTAAAACATGTTCTTGTTCTACTGCGCGTGCCTGATGTAACGCAGCATGTACTTCTCCAAATTCAGGACCCAGCGTCACAGAACCAACTACCCATTCTTTTTGTAAAAAATTGGCGATGGCATTGTGTAATGCATCTAAGCCCGAGCCTTTTAACGCAGAAATATACACCGCTTTAACGTGACCTGCTTCATCGCGCACTACTTCTGGTGGCGTTTCCGACAATGCGTCTATTTTGTTATAGACCATCAGTTGTGGCACTTGGTCGGCCCCAATCTCTGTCAATACGTCTTGAACGTGTGTACAAGTTTCAGCGTAATCGCTGCTTGAGTAGTCAACCACGTGTAACAATAAATCCGCCAACCGGGTTTCTTCCAACGTGGCTTTAAAGGCATTTACCAACGTATGGGGCAAGTGCCGAATAAAACCTACAGTATCAATCAATGCAAGTTTACCAATACCCTTTAGGGTAATCGTGCGAATGGTTGGGTCTAAAGTTGCAAACAATTGATCCGCCACGAATACTTCTGCACCTGTCAAACGGTTAAAAAGCGACGATTTACCGGCGTTGGTGTACCCCACTAAAGCAACCGTAGGCAGCTCGTTTCGTTCACGAGAACGACGCGCTAAATCGCGTCGGGATGCTACTTTGGCAAGCTCTTCTTCAATACCAATAACTTGCTGACGAATCAAACGTCGGTCGATTTCAAGTTGGGTTTCACCCATACCACCACGAAGCCCAATGCCACCTTTTTGTCGCTCTAAGTGTGACCATCGGCGCACCAGTCGTGTGGATAAGTGTCTTAATTTTGCTAAAGCAACCTGTAATTTTCCTTCGTGGGTCTGTGCCCGCAAAGCGAAAATTTCCAGGATGAGTGCCGTTCTACTCAGAACAGGTTTTTTCAAAACCTGGTCCAAGTTGCGCTCTTGCGCTGGACTTAACTCATGATTGAATAAAATAACGTCTGCAGCTTCTGCTTCAACCAGTTGCTGCAACTCTTCTAACTTGCCCGATCCGATAAAAGTGCTCGGATCGGGCGTCTCTCGGCTACCTTCAAGAACAGTCACTGTCTGTACTTCAGCAGCTTTTGCTAGCAACAAAAATTCTGCTTTATCACGTAACTCAGGATTTTTCTTAAAGGTGATGTGTACAACAATCGCACGCTTAACACCTTCAGTTGTCGCCTTGTGACTGTCTTTCACGATACCTCATTAATTGTAGCCGAGTTAGATGTTTCCGGTGCCCTCATCTTCTTCTTCGAATTCAGGCTCTTCTATCATCGCTTGACCTGGAATGGCACTGACCGGTGGTTTTGTGCTGACATTTCTGGAAGGAACAACGGTAGAAATGGCATGTTTATAAACCATTTGACTTGCGTTATTGTTACGTAACAGGACAACAAATTGATCAAACGATTCAATTTGCCCTTGTAACTTAATACCATTCACCAGATAAATAGAGACAGGCACCCGTTCACGGCGCAACGCATTGAGATAAGGATCCTGCAAAGTTTGACCTTTTGGCATAACGATTACTCCTTTTTGTTGTCTATGTCTGGCTTTCCATCCAGGGAGACTGTAAAACATGTATGTCGAGATGGCCGAGACAATTATGCGCCTCTACCC
>JAZKAM010000052.1:0-1567 GCA_040389145.1 Pseudomonadota bacterium | reverse complement strand
TACGGTTATCCCCCCTTATTTGCAAGTAAGCCAAATCTGCTGTTTTAAGAGCATAGTTTGATTTCTAAGTTCGCTTGCTATAGCAGCTCGATAGGTACTTTTGCGGTTTGATAGGGTATCTCTCGCACTAATTTTGGCAGTAGATGTCCAGGTACAAGCGCACGTAGCTCTTCATACAGTGTTCTTGCCGTAGCCAGGGGCAGATCGAACACTTCACCTCCTTGTATGGGGTCTAAAAGGTGCAAATAGTACGGCATTATCCCCTGGGCACGGCAAGCAAATGACAGCTGCTTAAGCACTTTCGCATCATCATTTACACCCTTGAGCAATACACCTTGACTTAAAATATGTATGCCAGCCTGCCAAAAGGGACGCAAATGTGTACCCAACGCCGGCGATACTTCGCGCGGATGATTGATATGCAATACAAGAGAAACGCTGCGCGGAAATTGAAGCAACGCTTGCAGCAATCCTGTAGTTAACCGACTAGGAATGACCACAGGAAAGCGGGAATGGATACGCAGAATTTGTACATGGGGGATTTCACCTAATCGCTGTGCAAGGTAACCAAGTTTTGCGTCACTTAACGTAAAGGGGTCGCCGCCGGACAAGATGACTTCCTCAATTTCGTCGTGGGAACGAATGTAGTCTAGGCAAGCATCCCAATGATCTTTGCCAACCGCCTCCTGATAGGGGTAATGTTGTCGGAAACAATACCGACAGTGAACAGCACACACAGGACTTGGAATCCAGAGAACGCGTCCGTGGAACTTGTGGATTAATCCTGGCGCAGGTCTTTGTTCTACCTCTTTTAAGGGATCTTTAACATACACCACATCGGTCAAGCCTGCAGAGACCGGGCTAAGGACTTGCAACAATAGTGGATCCGTTACATTGCCCTTTTCAATGAGTTGAGCATAAGGTCGAGGCACCAGCAACGGGAAATTGTCTGGCAAATGCCAAGCTACATCAGATTTATTTAACTCACAAAATTCCAAGAATTCAGCTAAGTTCCTAAATGCACGGCGTAGTTCAGCCTGCCAGTGTTCAGCCTGCCAGTTTTGCGCCAATGACAGGTCTTGCGCTATCATACGTCGAGTACTCCATCATAAGGTAATTATTTGCTATGCCTGTATACAATACAAACGAATTTAGGGGCGGTTTAAAAGTTTTAATCGATGGCTCACCTTACGTCATCTTAGAAAACGAATTTGTTAAACCCGGCAAAGGGCAAGCTTTTAATCGGGTTAGACTGCGCAATTTAAAGAATAACCGTGTTCTTGAGCGCACATTCAAATCTGGTGAAACCTTAGAAGCCGCGGATATTGTAGACGTCATGATGCAGCTCGTCTACCATGGTCAAGGCACTTGGCAGTTTATGAACCAAGAAAGCTTCGAACAAATCGAAGTAACCGACGACCAAATGGGTGAAACCATCCATTGGGTACGGGATCAAGATATTTGCACCATCACGCTTTATAACGGGATCCCTCTACAAGTAGTACCCCCAATTTTTGTGGTTCTCCAAATTGTAGAAACTGATCCAGGCTTACGCGGCGATACCTCC
>JAZKAM010000051.1:7991-9372 GCA_040389145.1 Pseudomonadota bacterium | reverse complement strand
TGCTGCCCGTTAACGATAATCACGTCGTGTTTCTCAGGAACCGAGTGGACCATATTACCGACAACCAGTCCGCCCAATATTGCACCAAGACCAAACCAACCCCAACCATGATCGCCGCCCCAAACGGGAAACGCAGATACGGATGTCATGAGCAAAGCAACAGTAATCACTTTCTTCATTTCAGTCTCCTACACTATCACGCTATGTTTATGAAACAGCGCCCTATGCCTTAGTACGTTGATCCATAGGTACATATTTTCGCTCTGTTTTTCCAGTATACAATTGACGGGGGCGGCTGATAGAAAGCCCAGGTGTGCTGATCATTTCATTCCAATGGGCAACCCAACCAACGGTACGTGCTAACGCAAAAATAACCGTAAACATATGTGTCGGAATACCAATGGCTTGTAAAATAATGCCAGAATAAAAGTCGACGTTCGGATACAGTTTTCGTTCAATGAAAAACGGATCGTTGAGCGCAATTTCTTCCAATTTTAATGCAATATCAAATAGGTTGTCTTTAATCCCGAGTGCTTGTAACACTTCATAACAACTTTTTCGCAATACGGTTGCGCGTGGGTCAAAGTTGCGGTATACACGATGACCAAATCCCATCAAACGGAAGTTATCGTTTTTATCTTTAGCGCGCGCAATGATGGCGGGGATTTTGTCGACGCTGCCAATCTCTTTTAACATATGAATCACGGCTTCATTAGCACCGCCATGCGCTGGCCCCCATAAAGCGGCAATACCAGAAGCAATACATGCAAAAGGATTGGCGCCGGAAGATCCTGCGGTGCGCACTGTAGAAGTAGAGGCATTTTGTTCGTGATCCGCATGTAGAATAAAAATCTGATCGAGTGCTTTAACCACGACAGGATTGGCTTGATAAGGCTCAGAAGGTACGGAGAACATCATATTCAAAAAGTTTTCAGCATACGAAAGGTTGTTTTGCGGATAAACGAAGGGTTGGCCAAGCGAGTATTTATAGCACATGGCTGCTAATGTAGGCATTTTGGCGATTAAACGCAGTGCTGCAGTATCACGGTGTTCTTTTTTATGGATGTCGAGAGAGTCGTGATAAAACGCAGACAACGCACCTACCACACCACACATAATTGCCATGGGGTGCGCATTACGTGGAAAACCATTATAAAACTGCATGACTTGCTGGTGCACTAAGGTGTGGTGTTTGACTTGAGTATAAAATGTGTCTTTTTCAGCTTGATTGGGGAGTTCACCATACATCAACAAATAACACACTTCTAAGTAATCCGAATTTTGCACCAAATCGGCGATGGTGTAACCACGATGCATCAGAATGCCTTGATCACCATCAATGTATGTGATTTCAGAACTGCACGCTGCTGTTGAGCGGAAA
>JAZKAM010000051.1:6020-7981 GCA_040389145.1 Pseudomonadota bacterium | reverse complement strand
CCCAACATCAATTACATCAGGACCGATTGTGCCTTGCATCATTGTTAGGGGCACTGATTCAGCACGACCCGGAATTTTGAGTTCAGCGGTTTCTGGTTTTTTCATGAGTTTTCCAAATGATAATGAGATTGCTGTGTTAAGTCTGGCATTTAAAGCGCGGCATTTCCACTGTCGAGATAGTAAGGCGCCTCCCTAACAAAATTCTTGTACAATGGGGCCTTGTCTTTTTTTGTTGGGTTATTCTGCTATGCGACATAAGTTGCCGATCAATATCAATCCACTGTCGATACGGTTACCAATTACTGCATTGGTGTCGATTACGCACCGTTTATCGGGTCTTTTGGTTTTTGTTTTACTCCCTGGTGTACTGTGGGCGTTTTATCACAGTCTGAAAAGTCCTGAAAGTTATGCTGCGTTGCGCGAAAGCTTGTCTACGCCCTGGATGGCGTTTTTGATATGGCTGATGTGGAGCGCATTTTGGTTTCACCTCTTGGCGGGTGTACGTCACTTGTTGATGGATGTCCATGTAGGCATGAGTTTAATAGCTGCACGCCGCAGCGCTGCGTTGGTTTGGGTGTTTACGCTCGCGGGTAGTGTTGGCTTGGCGTTGCGATTGATGGGGGCGGTATGACAGGCTTAACGTGGTGGTTGATTCAACGCGTGACCGCGTTGCTTATTTTGGGTTACACGGCTTTTCTAACTGGCTATATCGTCTACACGTGGGATATGTTTGATTACGCCACGTGGCACCATTTGCATGGATTGCTTGCGATGCGAATCGCCAGCACATTGATGTTAGTTTCCGTTGTGTGGCATGCGATCATTGGTATTAGAACAGTGACCACAGATTATCTACATCCAGTATTCATGAGAAGCAGTGTAGAAGTGCTCAGTTTCTTTGGCTTACTGTCATGGGCGATTTGTGGCATTTCGATTGTTTGGGGCGTTGTATGAGCGAAATTGTTACCCGCACGTTTGATGCGGTCATTATTGGTGCTGGTGGTGCAGGGATGCGTGCAGCCCTTGCTTTGGCACAAGCAGGAAAGAAAACCGTATTGGTGTCCAAAGTGTATCCAACCCGTTCACATACGGCATCTGCGCAAGGTGGGATCACCGTTGCCTTAGGCAACATGCATGAAGACAATCCGCATTGGCATATGTACGACACAGTTAAAGGGTCGGATTACATTGGTGATCAGGATGCCATTGAACACATGTGCCAAGTAGGTCCTGAAGCCGTCTATGAATTAGAACGCATGGGTTTACCGTTTTCACGTCTGGATAATGGGCGCATTTACCAACGTCCGTTTGGTGGTCAGTCGCTCAATTTTGGTGGTGCGCAAGCATCACGTACAGCGGCAGCTGCAGATAGAACGGGGCATGCTTTGTTGCATACCCTATACCAGCAAAACATCAAAGCCAATACGGTGTTTTTCAGTGAATGGTACGCAGTTGATTTGGTTAAAGCAGCCGACAAAACCATTGCGGGTGTTTTGGTGGTGTCGATTGAAAGTGGAGAGCTGGTATTTTTAAAAGCTAAAGCGGTGATTTTAGCAACGGGTGGTGCAGGTCAAATATTCGCCTCAACTACCAATGCCATGATTAACACCGGCGACGGCATTGGTTTAGCGATGCGTGCTGGCTATGCGGTGCAAGACATGGAAATGTGGCAGTTTCATCCGACTGGTATTGCCGGCGCCGGTGTTTTGGTGACGGAAGGGTGTCGCGGTGAGGGTGGCTATCTGATTAATGCCAGTGGTGAACGCTTTATGGAGCGTTATGCACCGCATGCCAAAGATTTAGCATCTCGTGATGTAGTATCCAGAGCGATTGCTTTGGAAATACGTAATGGTAAAGGTATAGGCACACAAAATCCTCATGTGTTATTAAAATTAGAACACTTGGGTGCGGATATTATAAAAAATCGCTTACCAGGAATACGCGATTTAGCCATGACTTTT
>JAZKAM010000051.1:2780-6010 GCA_040389145.1 Pseudomonadota bacterium | reverse complement strand
CGTGATGTGGTGGCCCGTGCGATGTCTTTAGAAATTCGTGCAGGAAATGGCTGTGGCCGAAATAAAGATCATGTGTTATTAAAAATCGATCATCTTGGCGCGGATGTGATTAAATCGCGATTACCGGGTATTCGTGAACTGTCGATGACGTTTGCAAATGTTGACCCGATTTTAGCGCCTATTCCGGTGGTTCCAACTTGCCATTACATGATGGGCGGTATACCAACCAACCGGTTTGGTCAGGTGATTGAAGTCAAAGGGCCCGGACACGAAGAAATCGTTCAGAATCTATATGCTGTTGGTGAGTGCGCTTGTGTCTCTGTGCACGGTGCCAATCGGTTGGGTGGAAACTCTTTGCTGGACTTGATTGTTTTCGGACGAGAAGCGGGGATCCAAGTAGCCGATGCCATTAATCAAGGTGTCGCAGAAGAAGTCTTGAGCCGAGATGACATAGAGCGCGCTGCCGCGCGCGTACGCCACTGGCGTGGTACGAAATCTGGTGAGTCGGTGTCTCGCATCCGTGCTGATTTGCAAAAAACCATGCAACGTGATTTTGGTGTATTTCGTACCGAAAAAACGATGGAGGAGGGGTTGGCCGCCTTGCGGGCATTACGAGAACGTCTCCCTGCGGCACATGTGACCGACAAAAGCATGCGATACAACACGGCGCTTATAGAAGCATTGGAGCTGGATAATCTAATGACGGTTGCGATGTCGACAGCAATCGCTGCGCTGACACGTACAGAAAGTCGTGGGGCACATTCGCGTGAAGATTATCCTAAGCGTGATGACGAACGGTGGTTGGTGCATACCTTAGTGTATCCCGATGATCGGTTTGCTACCCGTGCAGTCAACAGAACACCTTTGACTGTTCCAGCTTTTGAACCCAAAGAACGCGTGTATTAGGAGAAATTTTCATGATATTTAGAATTCAACGCTTTAATCCAGATATGGATAAAGCGCCATATTGGCAGGACTTTACGATAGATTTGGAAGAAAGTGGCGCCATCATGATTTTAGATGGTCTTTTGTGGATTAAAGATCACATCGATGAAACGTTATCTTTCCGTCGCTCATGCGGGGAAGGGGTATGTGGATCGGATGGGATGAACATTAACGGAAAAAATGGGTTGGCCTGTATTACACCCATTGGCGACATGAAACTCATTAGCTTGAAACCATTTCCAGGCATGCCAGTACAACGCGACCGACATGACCAATTTTTTTCGTCAATACGAAATGGTGGAGCCCTATTTACAAAATAGTGGACCAGAGCCCGCTAAAGAGCATTTACAAAGCCCAGAAGACCGTAAGCGCTTAGATGGCCTCTATGAATGTATTATGTGTGGGTGTTGCACCAGCTCTTGTCCGTCTTACTGGTGGAACCCAGATAAATTTGCTGGGCCAGCCGCCTTACTTCAGGCTGCGCGCTTTATTCAAGACAGCCGTGACGATGCAAAACCAAAGCGCTTAGCGTTGCTGAATGACAAATATAAGTTATTTCGTTGCCGTACCATCATGAATTGTGCTGATGTCTGTCCAAAAGGATTAAATCCTACTGATGCCATGATTGAAGGTGATAATTAAGGAAATAACGGATTTCCCGTGATTTTTCTTACAACTTATTGGTTTGCTTGGGGTAATTCCTGCGCCGGCTCCGGCGCAGGCCTGGGGCTTAAAATAGGCCAGAAAATTTGTTATACTGCGCGCCTAAAGCAAGCGTAGCATAATTAAGTTAGATGGCTTTTTGGCCTTATATTAATCCGCAGTAATGTATGCAAACAGAGGTTGTTCTTCATGGCAATTGAAACTCCGACCATGGTCGATTGGCGCGATTCTTCGTTATTTTCCGGTTCACAGTCAGCTTACTTAGAAGAATTATACGAGGCCTATCTGGCCGATCCCAGCAGTATTTCCCCCAAATGGCGTTCCATCTTTGATGCGCTCCCAGGTAGCCGTCAAGGTGATGTCTCCCATTTGGCTATTCAGCAACAATTTGCAGAATTGGTTAAGCACGGTCCACAAACCGTAGTTGTAGAACAGGGCGATGCATTATCTACGCGCGTACAAGCTTTAATTGAACATTACCGCATGCATGGGCATGAAGCGGCAGATTTAGACCCATTAGGTTTAACTAAGCGTCCACCCGTAGCAGCGCTTGATTTAGCGAAGCATGGCTTGGCTGATGTAGATTTGAAAACCGTTGTGTCGGTTGGTGATTTTGGTGATGGCTCCGATCGCACATTGGGCCAGTTAATTGCAGATTTGAAAGCGGTCTATTCCAATACGATTGCTGTTGAATACATGGATTTGGTTTCAGAAGAACAACGTCTTTGGGTTCAGTCTCGCATTGAATCACGTTTAAAAGCAGCTCCGTTAGACGTAGAAGTACAAAAGCGTATTTTGGAACGTTTGACTGCAGCAGAAGGTTTAGAGCGTTATTTAGGCTCTCGCTACCCTGGTGCAAAACGCTTTTCTTTAGAAGGCGGTGACTCTTTAATTGTGATGTTAGACCGCATGTTCCAACTTGCAGCGGACAAAGGCGTTAAAGACATCAATATTGGTATGGCACACCGTGGCCGTTTGACGGTTCTGGTGAGCGTGTTGGGCAAAAAACCCAGCGATTTGTTTTCTGAATTTGAAGGCAAATATACACCCGGTGTTGAATCTGGTGACGTAAAATACCACCAAGGTTTCTCTTCCGACGTGCAAACCGCACACGGTCCTATGCACTTGAACTTGGCGTTCAACCCATCGCACTTGGCAATCGTTACCCCGGTTGTTATGGGCTCTGTAAAAGCACGCCAAATAAAACGACAAGACGAATCTCGCGACCAAATTATTCCTATTGCTCTGCATGGTGATGCGGCATTTGCTGGCCAAGGCGTGATCATGGAAGTGTTGAACATGTCCCAAACCCGTGGTTATGGTGTTGGCGGTACCTTACACATCGTGATCAACAACCAAGTGGGTTTTACCACCAGCCATCCAGAAGATTCTCGTTCTACCCCATATTGCACCGACGTTGCTAAGATGATCCAATCGCCTGTATTCCATGTGAACGCGGACGACGTAGAATCGGTATTCTTTGTGGCGCAAATGGCGTTTGATTTCCATGTTCACAAGCATGTTGGTCGTATCATGTGGATCAATATGCGTGCGTGTTGTGGTCTGCAAAGCAGCCAAGTGCAGCGCACGATAGAACGCGCGTTGTATTGCGGTGAGGTTTT
>JAZKAM010000051.1:0-2770 GCA_040389145.1 Pseudomonadota bacterium | reverse complement strand
TTCCGCATGGCGTTCCATAAAGACGTGGTGATTGATTTGTCTTGCTATCGCCGACATGGGCATAACGAAGCGGATGAGCCAACAATGACTCAGCCAATTATGTACCAAAAAATCAAACAGCATCCAACTGCGCGTGATATCTATGCCCGCCAATTGGAAGAAAAAGCGCGCGTTCCTAAAGACTACGGTGCTACTTTGGTGAATGAAAACCGCGATATGTTGGATCAAGGTAACGTTGTTGCCCGCGATTTGGTTTCTGGTGATTCGGCTGTTGCAACCTTATTTGATTGGACACCTTATTTGAAGCAAGACTGGCGTTTGGCTTCCGATACGCGCTTAGACAAAGCAACCTACCAATCTTTAATTAAACCATTAACAGAATGGCCTGCGGACGTTACCCCGCACGCACGTGTGGCTAAAACCTATCAAGACCGTAAGGCGATGATGGCCGGTGAACAACCTATGGATTGGGGTTGTGGCGAAACTTTAGGTTTTGCGAGCTTGTTGGCTGCTGGCTACAACATTCGTTTGTCTGGCCAAGATTGCGGTCGTGGTACATTCTCTCACCGTCATAGCGTGATACATGATCAAGCCAATGGCTCCGCTTATGTACCGTTAAATCACTTGTCTGAAAAACAAGGCACGTATACTGTTATTGATTCGTTATTGTCTGAAGAAGCAGTATTAGCTTATGAATACGGCTTTGCATCGACCGATCCTGAAACGCTCACTATCTGGGAAGGGCAGTTCGGTGACTTCGTTAACGGTGCTCAAGTAGTAATCGACCAATTCATCAGCTCCGGCGAACAAAAATGGGGCCGTCAATGTGGTTTAGTCATGTTGTTGCCACATGGTTACGAAGGGCAGGGGCCAGAACACTCTTCTGCGCGCTTAGAACGCTTTATGCAATTGTGTGCACAATACAACATGCAAGTATGCGTACCATCTACCCCTGCGCAAATTTTCCATGTATTGCGTCGTCAGATGCTGCGCAAAATCCGTCGTCCATTAGTGATTATGTCGCCCAAAAGCTTGTTGCGGCACAAATTGGCTGTATCTACGCCAGCTGAATTAACCGATGGTCAGTTCTCCTTAGTGATTGATGACAACACCCTTTCAGATACAGATGCAAAATCCATCAACCGCATCGTACTTTCTAGCGGAAAGGTCTATTACGATCTGTTTGAAGGTCGTCGTGACATGAAACATGAAATGTGCGCTTTGGTTCGTGTAGAACAATTGTATCCGTTCCCAGAAGAAGAACTGAAACAAGTGATGGCGCGTTACCCTAATGCGACCGAAGTGGTCTGGTGTCAAGAAGAACCTAAGAATCAAGGTGCTTGGTACTCGTCCCAACATCACTTCCACGCGTGTTTACGTCCAAACCAAACGTTACGCTATGCCGGTCGTCCTGCTTCGGCATCTCCGGCCGTTGGTTACCCCTCCATGCATCAGCAACAACAAAATGAATTGGTTTATGATGCGCTTAATTAACCGGTCCTCGACCCACGAAATAGAAGGTAAATCTTATGTCAATTGAAATTAAAGTGCCTGTACTGCCCGAATCTGTTTCAGATGCTACGGTTGCTACGTGGCATAAACGTCCAGGTCAGCCGGTGCGTCGCGATGAACATTTGGTAGATATTGAGACAGACAAAGTGGTCTTAGAAGTTGTGGCGCCTGAGGATGGCACCCTAGAAGCAATTTTGAGTGATACCGGTACAACGGTTAAAGGCCAGCAAGTGATTGCGCGCTTTACCGCGGGTGCCATTGCTGCAGCGCCTGCTGCACAAGCTGCTCCTGCTGTTGCCGCGCCTGTCGCAGCTGCAGCGTCTGCAGCTGCCACCACTATGGTGAAAGCAGGCCCCGCGGCACGTCGTTTGATCAACGAAAACCCCGCTTTAGAAGGTGCTGTAGTACCAAGTGGCCGTGGTGGACGTATTGTTCCAGGTGATGTGGTGCGTGCTATGTCTGCAACCGGTGACCGTACAGAAAAACGCGTACCTATGTCCCGTTTGCGCAGCCGTATTGCTGAACGTTTGGTTCAAGCACAACAAACCGCTGCTATTTTGACCACCTTTAATGAAGTGAACATGCAGCCTATTATGAGCTTGCGTGCGCGCTTGAAAGACGATTTTGAAAAACGTCATGGCGCTAAGTTGGGCTTTATGTCCTTCTTCACCAAAGCGGTTGTTGAAGCGTTGAAACGTTTCCCTGTCGTTAACGCCTCTATTGATGGCCAAGACATTGTGTACCACGCGTACCATGATATCGGCGTTGCGGTTTCTTCACCCCGTGGCTTGGTTGTACCTGTACTGCGTAACGTTGAAAAAATGTCGATGTCTGATATTGAAATCAACATTGCTCAATTCGGCCAAAAAGCTAAAGATGGCGCGTTGTCCTTGGAAGAAATCACAGGCGGCACGTTCACAATCTCTAACGGTGGTGTGTTTGGCTCCTTAATGTCCACGCCAATTTTGAACCCACCACAAACGGCTATTTTGGGTATGCATAAGATCCAAGAGCGTCCAGTTGCAGAAAATGGGCAAGTCGTTATTCGCCCTATGATGTACTTGGCACTTTCTTATGACCACCGCATCATCGACGGATCTGAATCAGTTCGCTTCTTAGTGACTGTGAAGGAACTGTTGGAA
This sequence comes from Pseudomonadota bacterium, assembly GCA_040389145.1. Classification (GTDB taxonomy): domain Bacteria; phylum Pseudomonadota; class Gammaproteobacteria; order Berkiellales; family Berkiellaceae; genus JAZKAM01. The sequence continues at coordinate 116 of JAZKAM010000051.1, read as the reverse complement.
GATCCTGCTCGACTATTATTAGATGTTTAAAATAAGAGGAAAAATATGAATTTGCATGAGTTTCAAGCGAAGCAGCTGTTTGCTAAGTATGGATTGCCAGTGCCCAAAGGCTGTGT
>JAZKAM010000050.1:15033-16542 GCA_040389145.1 Pseudomonadota bacterium | reverse complement strand
CAACAGCTAAAAAGCTTACTCGACCATTTAGAATCCGAACAACCAGCACGTAGCTTTGAATGCCCTGAAGACTTTAAAGCACACTTTGCTGGACTGCAGTTGCTTACCGCAAAACCCATGATGTACATTGCCAACGTGGCCGATGACAACGATACCAATAACCCACACGTTGCTGCAGTTCAAGCGCATGCGGCACGCGTCAAAGCACCGGTTGTCATCATTTGTGCCGCCCTCGAAGCAGAAATCATGCAATTGCCTGAAGCAGACCGCACATCCTTTTTGGCGGATATGGGCTTGGCAGAGCCTGGCTTAAACCGCGTCATTCGTGCTGGCTACGACTTGCTTGGTCGTCATACCTACTTCACCGCAGGCGTGAAAGAAGTACGCGCGTGGGATATCCGTAAGGGCGCTGCAGGCCCAGAAGCCGCAGCAGCCATTCATACAGACTTTGAAAAGGGTTATATCCGAGCGGAAGTCATTGCCTACGAAGACTTTATTCGCTACAAAGGCGAACAAGGGGCTAAGGAAGCCGGAAAATGGCGCCAAGAAGGCAAACTGTACGTCGTCCAGGATGGGGATGTCATTCACTTTTTGTTTAACGTCTAAGATATAGGGCGAACGAAAACTGGCAGGCTTTTAGGCCTGCTAGATTTTTATGTAATAGCGCTCTACTGGGGAGCAATGCACTCATTTGTAGTCTAATCTTGGGCACACATCATGATGCTTGCTTCAGAAATAGTTCGCGTTTCATAGGATGTCGTACGACTGTCAACCAAGTGCTAACATCGTGGTACGAGAATATGTCACCCTCCGCGCGCATAACCTCCGGGCCTACCACCCGTAGCGAAAGTTAAGACATTTTTAGCTGCATTGATATCACGATCATGGTAAACACCACATCCCGGACAGATCCACTCACGGACCTTTAAAGGCAGAGATTCTAATCTGTGCCCACATGCGCTACACGTCTTACTGGTCGGGTCGAACCGACCACAACGAATGAACGTACGCCCATACCACTTTGCCTTGTACTCAATTTGCCTAAAAAACTCACCCCAACCGGCATCAAAAACCGCCTTCGAAAAACAACGATTTTTGAGCATGCCAGAAATATTCAGGGATTCGCCAGCAATGACATCATAATTTCGCACAAGGTGCGTTGTTTGCTTATGATTGGCATCGAGTCGAATATTGGCAATATGTTCATGTTCCTTGGCAACCTTAATACGCGCCCGTTCATGTCGCTCACTCCTTTCTTGCGTTCGCGCAAACTGACGCTGTTTAATCTTTAAACGGCGCCCGCGCTGATTCAAAGCTTTGGGGTTTTCAAATTTCTCACCCTCTGAGGTGATACATTTATACATTATCCCCACGTCTAAGCCGATGCTTCTTCCTGTAGGTCGAAGCATGGAAATTTTTTCACTGCAAACAAAAGACACTGCTATAGCTCCCGACGCATTAAGCGTGAGGGTAATCATCTTCGGTATCCCTTGCGGTAATCTGCTCCAA
>JAZKAM010000050.1:891-15023 GCA_040389145.1 Pseudomonadota bacterium | reverse complement strand
TAGTACCAATCGTAGGCACTACCAACAGCTCACCGGATTTGTAAATTCGGTCAATTCTCGTTTGATTAAGCTGGAAACGAACACTTTGTGTTTCGCCATACCTTTTAAATTTTGGCCTGCGTCCACGCTTTTCGAAAAAATTCGTATATGCTCGGTCTTGATCGCGTAAGGTTTGTGTCATCACATCACGACAAACCTCGTTCATCCAAGCTGTCTCAGGTGTAGTGCGCCACTCCGTCATTAACTTTGACAGCGTTTTAAAATTTACATGCACTCCGCTTTCCGCGTAAGCAGCGCGTCGAATTTCTAAGGTGCCATTCCAAACTCGACGCGCACACGCGATAGCTTGTTTGAGCATTTTAAGTTGTTGTGGGGTTAAAGTGACAGAAAACTCATAGCCGCGAATGATTTCTTGTTCTGGTGCTGCTTCAAAGTGTTCTAAGCGTGCCTTAAATTCCTCCGGTGCCAAGTAACTCCGGATTCCGCCATGTGAAATTTCTGCTTGATTAGCCGAAAAAGCGGTGCGATCAACACTTATAACGTGGTCCTTCACAACTTCCCTCATAGCCTTCCTATGCCTGGCTGAGTGCAATTCTATGGTCGAAGATTCCGTGTGTCAACACCTAACTAAGAGAGGCACCTAGGGTGAAGAGCGCTTTACAAAGGTACTTTATCCTATGCCTCAATGACGCCGAACAATATGTGGCATATAAGAGTATCTGTGGAGTTGTAAAAATCAAAAAATCTAGGTATATTTCACCTAATGTGGCTATGTAGCTCAGCTGGTTAGAGCGCGGCATTCATAACGCCGAGGTCGGTGGTTCGAGCCCACCCCTAGCCACCATAAATTCGGAAGCGCAAAAGGACAGGAGCACGTGCCCATGGATGTGGCCGAAGTCTGGCTATCAGGCTTTTCTCAAGCCGAACAACTATTAAAAGCCTTTCAAAGTGACCCTGCACTCCTCAATGCCTGCCATCAATTTACCCACCTACTCCACCGTACCTTTCTTTCTGACCATAAAGTCTTTGCTTGCGGCAATGGCGGCAGCCATTGCGATGCCTTGCACTTTTCTGAAGAATGGACCGGTCGCTTTCTCCAAGACCGTCGGCCCTTAGGCGCATTCACTCTAGGGGAAGCCAGCCACCTGAGCTGTGTCTCCAATGATTTCGGATTTGAGCAAGTGTTTTCCCGCCAACTAGAAGGCTTGGGGCGTTCAGGGGATTTATTGTTATGCCTGTCTACCAGCGGCAATTCAACCAACATCTTAGCTGCCCTACGGATGGCCAAAGCACTCGGCATACACAGTGTGGCCCTGTTAGGCAAAGACGGGGGAAAAGCAAAAGGCTTGGCAGACTTAAGTATTGTTGTACCTCACGGCTTGTCTCACCGTATTCAAGAAATGCACATTAAAATCATTCATACCGTGATTGAAAGCGTCGAGCGGTTGATGTTCCCGCACCTATACGTGCAATACGACAAAGAAGCACAGGCTGCCCAGTAGCGCTCACTCCGGCCTCATTCTCATCAATCTCTGACCCAGAAAACGAGTTAATTAACTTATTTTTACTATAATTCAGCTATCGATTACAAAAAATATACGAATAAGCAGAGGCAAAACATGATCATGCACGCTTTTGAGGCATCTCAAAACAATCCTATCCAACGTGAACGCATGTCCATTGAACAGCGCATGCGCGAAACTAATGACGCCATACTCAACTTGGTCAGAGTACACTGCTTAGAAAGACGCACATCTATATCCTCTGATGCACTCGATATACTATTAAAAGGGGAAAAAAAGCTCTTGCATGCTTGTCTGAATTATTTCTTCATCCAACAGGCAGCCGCCCTCTCCCCACAAGAGCTTTCAAAAATACTGCTAACCCCCATTAAGCCTGATGCAGGTGAAACTTGGCTATCCAAGCTATTGAACGCTTATGTTGCATCCAATGAAACGGAACACCAAAAGCCCATTCAAGAGTGTATCTCAAAAATAAAAACGTTCATGATTTCTGCACAGCCAAATAAAAGCAAGATATTTCACGACACTGCCACAGCTATTTTCTCTCTTTACCCAAATCAAGAGCTTATCAGTACTCAATTGCGTGCTATCCGAGCTTTTCAGACACATACAAACCAAACATTCACATCCAGCGAAGCTGCGGTAAACGAAGAATTCTCTGAACGTATGCGCGGAGAACAAACCCCTATGCTGCAAAAAGGTCAAGACAGGAAATCAAGTCTGGATTATTCTATTGAAAGCACTGACGCAGCTCTAAAGACTGATGTTACCTCAGAGAAAACACTTTCTGACAGCCCAGATACAGAAGAAGAGCAAGATGAAAAACAAAAACAAAAAAAAGAGTATACATTCGTAAACCAACCAACGTATACAACCTTCGGAAAAGAATGGGTCAGACGGTTCAAAGAAAATCCACTAAAACTTTTTCTACCCTACGCCCATCAAGAAATCAGAAATTTGTTTTCCAAAGGCTACTTTAAGCGGAATGACAAAATAGCAACGGCAGTTTTAGCCATAGCAGGGATTATTGCATCAATCATCGCATTCCCGCTCAACATGATTTTTTTGCCAATCATGTTACCTATATTCTGGCGCCAAGAAGAAACCATCTACCCGGAAGGCCTAAAGAAAAATGATGATACCGCCATCCAACAAAGAATGGAGGAAAGAAAAACAAAATACTCTATTTGGGCATCCCTACATCACTTAGAAATACTCGACATCAACGATATCAATGTTGAGCCAGAAATTTTATACTGTGTTGTAAGAACGCCGATCCCTTCAGAAGCCATTATCCCCTGGAACATGAAGCTCAATATTCCAGATAACATTGCACCTCGGAATTGGCTCGAGGAAAAATATGGCGTCCACTCGTTTTCAGAAAAAAAGTTTGTATCACCAAGAGAACAGTACTTTTACCGAACAAAAGAAGATGCGATGGCCGACAGAAATCGAATCACATACGAGTTAGATTTTGATAAATCCTGTGAAAACAGTGAGACAGAATTTCCATTTGCTGCTTTACCCACTTCATTCCGCCCCAAAGGAAAGGTGATAGATGCGACAACAATCGGTATAAAACATCTCAGTGGGAGCACTATTAATGAGATTAATTTTTTAGGATTTCGTAAAGGTACCTTAAAACAAGAGGGTGACTGGGTTTTTTGCAGACGACATCTCCGTCCGCTCTTTTCAGGCTTTGGGGATGCAAAACCTTCTGAAATCATGGCTGACTGGCACAAACTGTTGGACGAAGAACGCGCCAAGGCAGCAGCCAAAGTGCAACCACCTGAAGAAACAGAGGCACAAACAAGCGAAAAAACCACGCAACAATCACCAACACCCCGCCCCTAACAGGCGGGGCGTTGGCGATAATCCCCTCTTACGGTCGAGGCAAGGTATCACGACATTCCGCGGATGCCTTTTCATCCCGTAACTGTTTGTACGTTTCACTTCCCTTCCAATCATTCATATTAAAATGATGCTCAAATTTTCCTGTATCGTGATTGAATGTTCTATCATAGAAACTAATAGGCACTGCACTATATCGATAATATTTCATCACTGGTTTTTCACTACCATATATGTCTGTTAAGGCTGGCCGCTCTCTTTTTAAGTACCTACAATACAATGCCCATACCACCAGATCGTCTTGAGTATACTGCTCAGCTGACCGTGTACTCGGCCCAGCATTGCGTCGCCACAGTACGGGACGCTTTTTATGATACGCCGGCTGCTCCGCAAACCGCACTCTTTTAGCAGCGCTCTCATCCTGATCAAGTTTTCCTTCGTCAGGTTCTTCTTCATGCGCACGTTTCGACCGCTTAACTTCCTCCGCTGCTCTGACCTCAGCACCCTTATACCAAGCCTCTGAGCTAAAAGCATAAACTGTTTTTGGAGAAATATCCGTGATAGGTACAAAATACGGTCGTGGATGCATTTGATAATCAGGATGTCCCGTCTTTTTATCCTCACACACCTCCATTAAAGCGCTTTTTGAAGGATGCTCTGCTGCCAATTTTTGTTGGTAAGATTTATACTCACGCCAGGCTTTGCCCTCGTCAGCTATTTCTTGAGCTTCTAAGCGATCTCGGGCTTGTCGATACACTGTACGCTCTCGCCAATCTTGAGGACTAAAGATATAACGCGTAGACCCTACTGATGAACCATCCGTCTCGTAACTTTTATTTTGCTTTTCAACAAAAAAATAAGGTCGAGGATGATGCACCACCTGCTTCCAATAAGGTTTTAAGGCATCAAATGTCCGCGGCTTTTGTCCCGGGTAGCGCTCCTTTAGTTTCATCCTATCGGCACAGAACTCTTTCCAGGCCACATTGTCTGCCGCTCTTTGTTGATCCGCTTTTGTCTGCCTATGCATCTTAGTTCTTTCTCCAATACGTTCTGCTTCTTTGTGAGATAATAATTCGCATGGTTTAGCCACGCTACCAGCAATAGCGATATTTTTAGGCACGGCACAAATTCCACCCAATCTAGTACGCTCTGCTTGCCATGAAGTAGCTAAGTTTGTTTTTTCTGCCAATACAACTTGCAGAAGCTCTAACGGATTCGTCAGCTCAGTTATTGCGCCCATGCTAACTAGAACGAACTGCTTATATCTATCACCGGCCCAACCATTTTGCAAAGTCGACTCTAATTTAGCTGCGGCGGTACACCCCTTTGCTGAAGTGCTACGTACATAAGTTACGTCATTAATCACCCCGCTTGCGATGGGTGTAGGTAGTCGATCGAGTGAATCATAAAACACGGAAGATATTTTTTTAAACGTGTTTTCTGATAACAATTGTTTCACTGCCATATCCATACACCAAGCAGAATTTTTGCGTAAAACCTCATCCACATTCTCGCCACACAGCATACCCGGCATAGATACAACGGCTTTTTGTGCGTCGGGTGTCGCGGTGTTCACGTACATAAAAATCGGTAGTAAACGCGACTTCAATAAGTCAATGTATGCGGCTTCATTTAAGCTGCCCTTGTCAGTGATGACTTTAGCTCTATCGGGTGAGTGATAGTCAATTCGACCATGTGTACTGATCAAGCCTGGCGCCATTGCCAGTATGCGAACCCTTTTCTTAGTGGACGCCACAGTAACACCCACACTCACTGCTATGTCACTGAGTAACTCTACTTCAACGTCAGTCCAGAACCTACGGTTCGCTCGGTCTTTATATCGGCCTACTTTCACACGCAGCCAATCACGCTCACTATTCGCCTTTGGCATCTTTGTACGGACCAAACACTGTACAAACTCTTCGATCGTCAAATCGGATGCCGATTTTCCGTTTAGTGCAGCTGCCAAACGAAGCCCCGCAACCAAACGGTCTTTGTGCCCTACAGGTAAGGACAAGCGATTCTGATAATGCCGAATTTGATCCAATGTAGCGTCGGATAAAATCCAATGGTACATTGGATCAGGCTTCTCACTGACTTCAAGATACTGTTCTGCATCGTGCGTTTGGACTGGAGATACATCAGAGGCATGCCTCTCTAATATGGTCATCAAGTCCTGCACTCTTCCTCGGGGGAGCATGAGTTCATAAGAATACGCAGGAAGCATGCCGTCGCCTCTTTCTACTCGGCGGCCTTCTATTTTAATCCACTGCACGCCCAGTAAGCGCAATGCATCTTGTAATGCTTTGGCATTGTCATCCGTCAGAGAGACACGATTTAGTACCTCATTCACTTTTAAATCCTGGTCGCCATAGATACTCGTGAGTACAGAAAAAATAAGTTCTGCACCTCGTTCGTCTAGTATAATAGACTCGCTCTCTGCAGCCGACTCAGGTACGGGCGCTGTAATCCTGGGCGTTCTTTCACCTAAAGCAGGCGGAACTAGCGATGCTAATAGCCAGAGCTCTGACAATTTAATTTTTATGGAAAACCCTACGATATGTGTGTTGTCATCATTAAAAATGACGTTGCCACGTGCTTCCGAGATCCCCAGAACGAATAATGCTTGAGTTAACCTATTTATGCGTTCCTTAGTCGATCGAGGCGTTTCCTTCATGCAAGAAACCAACCAATCATTGGCGGAATGATTTCCCCGAACAAATGTACAGATCGATTCAGCACGTTCAGTTGACACATAACCATGAACAACATGATTAAGTTCTGGGTTACAATGCACATGCTTCATATATTTATTTAAAATACCACGCACCCTAGCTATTTCTTTCTCAGATCCAGTGATATTTAAAACACCATCCTTAGAAACCGTGGAATAAGTCACATTCACACCCATCAATGAAAGCATCTTTTTTACTCGGTCGGCAGGTCTTTTAATGCGCATTACCTGCTCATATAATGTAACTGATTGTTTTTTCGGCGCCACTTCACCTTCCGCTTGCTCAGTTAAGACTCCTGGAGATTGAAGGTGGTCTGGATATGCGCTTTTAAAAGCAAACTCAACACTGGGTACCAAGGCTTCATGGCTAAATAGTTTAGTCTGCGTTAGTCTGTCATTAAACTTCCTTTTTAAACCATCGTTTAAGATGTGTTCTAAAGATTCTTGGTAATACAATTCAACTATTCCTGTTAAACTGCTATATTGATGAATACACCAATGCCTTTCTTGCGTACTAACGCCCAATATACTGACTAATAATTGTGTGATTTGTGCAAGCTTATCACTTCTCGATAGCACCACTCCACGACTCATTGAATCGGCCACTTCGGGACACATAAACAATAAAGCTGACTCTCTATATACGACACATTTAAACCGCTCTAGTTCTTTTGGCTTTTCGTCAACAAAACAATTTTCACCACCAACACTCAGAAAATTATTGCTACTATCTCTCTGAAGAGTTCTATATTTTTCGAACATACCACATACAAACTGGCTCAGCCCTGCACCGAGTTTGCACTCCATTAAACTCTTATCAAACCCACCATCTAGATTTCTAAAGCAAGCCATAACATAGGCGGGCACACTTGTGGCAATCGTATTTTGAAAAGAAACAAACGAACCAGATCTGTCACCCAGAATCAGTCTCACATCTGCTGCAGCGATCGAACCACCTTCAGCTTGACCAAACTTTTCTCTTAAAACCACAGAATCTTCTATACCAGCTCCTTGAAGTGATACTGCACAAACATTTGCATCAGGATCAGATAGTAGTGCAGTAATACCACTCTCTGGAAGCACAATGCTTCCATATTCAGTTGAGAAAGTTTTGGTCACCTTTTCAAGCAGTTCTGCATAGTTTTTTAGCTGCATTAATCGACTAATTTTTTGCTGGCGCGCTACACGCAGCTCAAAAGGTTCTGATTTCAGCACAAATAGATGCGTGATATCTTCGATTAAGTCACTGATATATTGCTCGATGGACGCTTTCGCAGAAAGGATACCTTCTCGTTCATTTCCTTCACAGAAAGTCTTGAACGGCTTCAGTGTGTCAGCCCCTACATCCGTTGAACTTTGGTCTGGCTGTGATGAATTGCTTGCCATGCACACCCCAACTAAAAGGTGAACTTCATTATGCTGCGTATCCACATAGATGTGTGGATAGTGGGTGCGCTCGCGCGCTCCTTGAAACCCTGGCCGATGCATGGTGTTATTCTCCTGGTTAATTGCTTCTGTCCACCACAACTTGTGCTTATGTTTCGCATAGGTGAATTCGCGCAGAATAACTGGAGAGGTGCTCAATATACAAGAGAGGCAGCACAAAATAGTTACGGCAGTTTTTGGGGATTTTTGGGCGCTGCTGTGGGCAGAAAGCAACACAAGAGGCGTTAGAGGAGTGCGATGAGGAATGGCATGTGAGGGAATAGGAACTGAACAAAAATGGCGCGCCCGGAAGGAGTCGAACCTCCGACCACTTGGTTCGAAGCCAAGTACTCTATCCAGCTGAGCTACGGGCGCTTTGATGAGACGTGATGTAGAATCGGGTAGTGAAGTCGTGAATTAGACTATTTACTCAACTTCTTAGACTTGCTAAAAAATTGGCGCGCCCGGAAGGAGTCGAACCTCCGACCGCCTGGTTCGTAGCCAGGTACTCTATCCAGCTGAGCTACGGGCGCGCGAAATAGTGACGCAATTATCCGTAGTCCTGGCGTTCCTGTCAAGCCTTATCTCGCGGTGTATCTGTTTATCTTTCTTTATTTGCTCAATTGCGCGTACCTTTTACTGATTTCCGTGAAAACATGAGACAGCAGTTACACTAAAACCCCAAAATTGGCATAAAATGAGGGCTGGATAGGCCCGCCATGGATTCTCGGTGCACAACGCGACAAAATTTCAGGTACGGTTCACCCTCGCTAAGGTCGGAATTACCCTAGCTTTGGTCGTATTACTTATTCGGTTAGCCTACTTGCAAATTTATTGTCATGAACAGTATCAAGGACTGTCCCAAAACAACCACCTTAGACTACAGCCCGCCATTCCCACCCGCGGCATTATCTATGACCGCTACGGTACAGTTTTAGCCAATAGCCAAGCCGCCTACAAGCTCGACATCACACGCGAGCTCACCACCCGCCCCATTCCTGAGCTGCTGGTCGAAATTGCCAAATTGGTGGGGTTTACACAAGCGGAGCAAGACGCTTTTTGGAAAGCCTGGAAAAATAGCCGGTCTTTCCAACCGGTTACCGTTAAGTCGCACCTAACCCCTGCCGAACGCGATCGCTTTGCCGTGAACCAATACCGCTTTGATGGATGTACGCTGACCGTTAACCCGTTACGTTACTACCCTTACAATGACGTATTTTCCCATGTACTGGGCTATGTTGCCAAAGTCAGTGAAGAAGACCGCAATAAAAACCAACTGTCGCCCTTGTCACAGCAGGTCATGGTTGGCCGGACAGCCCTGGAACAATATTATGAACCTGAGTTGCGCGGTGAACTTGGGTTCAATACTGTACATACCGATGCACACGGCCGGCCTATTGAGACGCAAGTCAAACAAGCTGCACTGCCTGGCGCTAACCTGATACTGACGCTGGATGCTGCGTTCCAAGAGCACATCTACAAACTGTTACAAGGCAAACGTGCCAGTGTGGTCGCGCTTGACCCACGTAATGGTGAAATTTTGGCCTTTATTTCCGTGCCGGGTTACAACCCCAATGACTTTGTTCATGGCATTGACCCAAAAACATTGAACTTATTATCCCAAAATCCCTCACGCCCTCTTTTCCATCGCGCCCTTAAAGGCCGCTACCCCCTGGCATCCACCATCAAACCTTTCCTCGGTCTGGGTGCGCTTGAACACAAAATTGTCACGCCTGAAGAAGAAATTTTTGACCCCGGCTGGTATGAATTGCCCAACGACAAAAAACGCTACCGTGACATGCTCAAACCCAAAGGTCATGGACGCATTCGGCTCCAACGTGCCATTGCAGAATCTTGCGATACCTATTTCTACCACCTGGCCCATAAAATGAAAATGGAACTCATGGCCGAATGGATCAAGCGGTTTGGGTTTGGACATGTCACAGGCGTTGATTTGCCGGAAGAACCTTCCGGGTTAGTACCTACGCCCAGTTGGAAGCGCAAGACAAAACATGAACCCTGGTACCCTGGTGAAACCATCATCTCTGGAATTGGACAAGGATATTATTTAACCACGCCCTTACAACTGGCTTGCGCCGCCGGCATGATGGCCAATCAAGGTATTGGTATGCGCCCACACTTAGTGCGCGAAGTTGATTACTTTGATGGCCATAAGCAGGTGATTGAGCCCATCATTACCCACACCTTAGGCTTATCACAACTGAATAATTGGCAGTTAGTGGTGAATGGTATGGAAGACGTAGTTAAAGACGCACATGGCACCGCCCATCGCATTCAGCGCAAAGGGTACCGCATTGCCGGCAAAACAGGGACCGCACAAGTATTTAGCTTAAAAGAAGGTCAAGTATACGATGCCTCCGAGCTAGCCGAACACTTGCGCGACCATTCCATGTTCATTTGCTTTGGGCCATTACCCAAGCCCATCATTGCGCTCGCTATCATTGTCGAAAATAATCGAGGCGCATCTGACGTCGCTGGCCAAGCATTAGAGTGGTACTTTACGCATAGAGGTATGACATGAACAGAGGGCAATGGTATCGACACTACGACACACCTTTGCTTATCCTCATCACCCTCATGTTCATTTTTGGCTTAATAGTGTTATATAGCGCTACTGGCCATGATGCGGCAACCGTCGGCAGACAAACGGTACGTTTCTTGATTGGATTGGCGGCGCTTACCTGTATGGCCAATCTTTCACCCCACGTTTATTTACGCGCAGCCTTACCGCTCTATGTGTTTGGCATGATTTTACTGTGCGCCGTCTTTTTGTTTGAGCCTGCTAAAGGGGCACAACGTTGGATTGTGCTGGGCAGTATTCGCATGCAACCCTCTGAATTAATGAAAATTGCCGTGCCCTTAATGGTGGCGCGCTATTGCCATTTTGCACCAAGCCCTATACGTGGGTTGCATGCCTTCATTGCCTTTGGTTTAACCGCCTTACCCACATTACTCATCGCGAAACAGCCCGATTTAGGTACAGCCATCTTGGTCAGCGTCACTGGAATTTGTGTCTTATTCTTTGCTGGATTACCAGCGCGGTGGTGGTATCGTGGCGCGATTGCGTTCAGTTTATGCGCCCCACTCGCGTGGTTTTTTGCATTGCACGATTATCAAAAAGACCGCCTTTTAATGTTCTTATCTCCTGAAGCCGATCCGTTGGGGCGCGGTTACCACATTTTGCAATCGAAAATTGCCATTGGATCTGGCGGATTCTTTGGTAAGGGGCTTGGGCAAGGTACACAAGCCAATTTGGACTTTTTACCAGAGCCACACACAGATTTTATTTTTGCAGTGCTTTCTGAGGAGTTAGGTCTTCTTGGGGCTGCTATTCTATTTTTAGGGTATGGTTTTATTGCCTGGCGTTGTTTGTTGATTGGCCAACGCGCACAGAATTCGTTTGCGCAATGCTTGGCGGGCAGCCTCAGCGTAAGCTTTATGGTATATGTAGTAATCAACATTGGCATGGTAACAGGGCTGTTACCGGTTGTTGGCCTACCACTACCGCTCATCAGTTACGGTGGCAGCTCTTTAGTCACGCTGATGGCCTGCTTTGGCATGTTGATGTCTATTGAGACGTACCGGCGTTAGTACCAAGTACACACGACCAAATAGTTAGCATGGTTCAGGGAGAGCGACATGCGTACAAAGATTGTTCCGATACTTATGGCATTACTCTTCTGCCCCATCATGGCATTAGCAGCACTCACGGATCGAAAAGATGTCCAAGAATTTATGACCACCGTGCAAAAACAGTATGGCCTCACGGAAACTGAGCTGACTGCCGTGTTAAACCAAGCCCGCATCGAACCTAAAGTACTGGCCGCCATTGCCAAACCCTACGAAGCAAAACCTTGGCACCAATATGAAAAGCTGTTTATTACGGATTTTCATGTCCAACAAGGTGTTCATTTTTGGAAAACTCACGCAAAAACCTTAAACGCTGTGGAAAAAAAGTATGGCATCCCACCAGAAATGATTGTGGCCATCATTGGTATTGAAACCAAGTACGGTAAAAATTTGGGTAACTTCCGTGTACTGGATGCACTAACCACCCTCAGTTTTGAATACCCACCCCGTAGCGCATTCTTCAAACAAGAACTTGCCCACTTTTTAGTATTAATGAAAGAAGAAGGCTGGACCGCAGATGACGTTCGGGGCTCTTATGCAGGTGCATTTGGTATGCCACAGTTTATCCCCAGCAGCTACAGACACTATGCGGTAGATTTTTCTGGTGCAGGCAAACGTGACATCGTCCATAACACAGATAATGCTATTGCCAGCGTCGCACATTATTTTCACCAACATGGTTGGCAACCTAATGAGCCAGTGGCAATACCCACCACCCTATTGGCGCAGTCTGACATTGCCGACGTGTTGGCAGATCCACGTAAACCAAAACCCAGTTTGTTGGGACATGAGCTGCGTGCCAAAGGTATTCATGTACCCCATCATCTCACTGCTCAGCCATTAAGCGTCATGGGTTTTGAACAGCCTGATAATTCGGAATACTGGCTCGGATTTCAAAATTTTTATGTCATTACGCGCTATAACCACAGCCAATCCTACGCGATGGCTGCCTATCAGTTAAGCCAAAAACTGAAAGTCGCGTACGCGCAAGGACAGGCCAGCTAATGCACATTCGGGTCATTCTCATCCTCAGTGCTATCGTACTGCCCTTATCCGGTTGCGTTGGCAACGACAAAGACGGTACGCCATGGACATCCCTACCGGTGGCCATGGCGTCAGAGCCCATACCAAGACCCGAACCACTGAGCCGCAAAGGCAATCCGGATTCTTATGAAGTATTTGGTAAACGCTACCACCCCATCAAGTCGAGCAAAGGCTACCAAGAAACAGGCATTGCCTCTTGGTACGGCACTAAGTTTCACGGCCGTTTAACCTCAAATGGTGAAGCCTATGACGTATATAAAGTAACAGCTGCACACAAAACGCTACCATTGCCTACGTATGTGCGCGTCACGAACCTCAATAACGACCGACAACTGATTGTGCGCGTCAATGACCGCGGCCCCTTTCATGAAGACCGTATCATTGATTTATCCTACGCGGCCGCGGTCAAACTGGGCATTGATAAGACCGGCACAGCACCGGTGTTTATTGAAGCTTTATCCCCAGAAGAAATGTCTGGACCTAATGGCTGGCTACCACAGCTGAGTGTGAAAGGACAAAACACACCAGAATACTTCCTCCAAGTCGGTGCATTTAGCAGCGCAGCCGACGCACGCCAGCTCGTCCGTCGTGTTGCGCGTGTTGCACCTGCAAAAATACGGTATGAAAAGAATCACTTCGTTGTACATGTCGGACCATTTCCTGATGCACGTACAGCAGAGCAAACCAAAACAAAACTACAACAGCACGGCTTTAGCAAAACTTTTGTGGTCAAATATACGCCTTAACAGCCACTAAATCGTGACCTAGTGCAGCCCCGCCTGGGTCAAAGCCGTGCTAGAATATTATGAAACACGAACCCCCAACCGGAAGGAACCCACCATGTTGTACCATTCTGTTACGCGCCGTATCCTCACTATATTGCCCGGTGCTGTACTGGCTCTATGTATGAATTACCCTGCTTTAGCAGCCATTTTGCCCCAACCCCCACAAATTAATGCCAAAGCGTATGTACTCATGGATTATAACTCTGGGCGTATTTTGAACGCACAAGAAGCCAACACACGCATCGAGCCGGCCAGCTTAACTAAAATGATGACCATGTATGTGGTAGATCAAGAAATCAAACAAGGTCGCCTAAAGTTAACCGATATCGTGACAGTCAGTGAAAAAGCCTGGCGTGAAGAAGGCACACGCATGTTCCTAGAAGCGAACAGCAAGGTATCCGTCAACGATCTCATTCATGGCGTTATTGTGCATTCTGGCAACGATGCTTGCGTTGCACTTGCCGAGCATATTGCGGGCAGTACAGAAGCGTTCACTGATTTGATGAACCAATACGCCATGCAATTGAAATTAGCCAACACCCATTTTATGAATGTGACCGGTTTGAGTGACCCAGAACACTACTCTACGGCAGAAGACTTGGCCAACCTGAGTCGTGCATTGATACGCGATTTCCCTGAAAGCTATGCACTGTATTCCGAAAAATGGTTCACCCACAATGGCATCAAACAACCCAACCGCAATCGCTTACTGTGGCGCAGTGAACTTGTCGATGGCATCAAAACCGGCAACACCAATGCCGCTGGTTTTTGCTTGTCTGCCTCTGCTAAAAAAGCAGACTTTCGTTTGATTAGCGTGGTGATGGGTGCAAAATCCGATGCAGCCCGTACAGAAGAAACCCAAAAGCTGATCAGCTACGGTTTCCGTTTTTATGAAAGCCATAAACTGCTGGCTAAAGAACAGAACGTGAAAAATGTTCGGGTTTGGTTGGGTAAAGCCAAAATGGTTACCGTTGGCCCTAAAGACGACGTATTCCTCACGCTACCTCAAGGCGAACGGGAACGTTTAGAGGCCACCTTAACGCTAAATCGTGGCTTAAAGGCGCCTTTAAAGGCGGGTGATGTCGTCGGGCTCGTCAATGTGCAATTGGATGGCCAAAC
>JAZKAM010000050.1:0-881 GCA_040389145.1 Pseudomonadota bacterium | reverse complement strand
CCTTATCCAGCGTACAAACAGGCGGCCTATGGAGTCGACTCACTGACTATGTTAGTATGGGCTTCAGCAAAATTTCTGGTGGGGACAAGGCGTGAGTATTGCCTATCTAAATGGCACATGGGACAAGGTCGAAAACATGAAAGTCTCGGTTTTAGACCGGGGCTTTTTGTTTGCGGACAGCGTTTATGAAGTCATTCCAGGCTATTACGGCACCCCACTCTTTTTAGAGGCGCACTGGGCACGCCTGTGCGCCAACCTAAAACAACTAAATATTGAAAATCCCCTTAGCGTTGAAGCCTTTTCCATGCTCGCTCAACGCCTCATCGACCAAACAACCGAAACACCCTGCGTGAATGTGTACGTGCAAATAACCCGTGGTGTACAAAAAAAGCGGGCCCACGCACTAGAGCAAGGTGAAATCCTGATCCCAACCGTATTCGCTGTCGCCTCCCCTTACACCCTGTTCAGCGATGATGCCTTGGCCGAAGGCTTTTCTGGCATCACGATGCCGGACGACCGCTGGTCTTGGGGCTCTATTAAATCAACCTCCCTACTCGCCAATACCTTGGCAGCGCAAGCAGCCAAGGTAGCCGGCGCACACGAAGCCTTCTTAATTCATGATGGCTTTGTGGTAGAAGGCGCTGCGTCGAATATTTTTATGGTCAAAGATGGCGCCGTCTACACGCCACCACTCACCACCCGCATTTTGGCCGGCATTACCCGCGCTGAACTATTGGATTTACTGAAAAAACACAACGTACCCTTTGAAGAAGAATTATTTACATTAGACGAACTCTACAACGCAGATGAATGCTGGATGTCTGGTAGTTTACATGGGCCGCGCGCCATCACACGCTTAGACGGTCGCACTATTGGTACCG
>JAZKAM010000049.1:8141-12230 GCA_040389145.1 Pseudomonadota bacterium | reverse complement strand
TTAGGCGGGAATTTCGCCGCTTCTGCATAGGTACGGCGTTGCTGCAGCTCCGCGCCCCAAGCACGTAGCACGGAAGCCCAATCAGTTGGAACGGGAGATTCACGAGCTTCGCCTTCATTTACAGAAGGTTTGGCTTCTATATCACTAGCTGATTTACCGGTAGTTTGATTGACTTGAGCAGGCTTCTTTTTGACTTTGTCAGCTTTTTTAAGCTTGGAAGGTTGAGTGTAACGTTCAATGACGGTGGCAAGCTCAGGTCCGGCAACAATGGCTGTATTGGCAGCTTGAAGATGTTCCAGATAGGTTATACCTTCTTGTGATCTGTAGGGCACGGCTTTCGCATGTTGTTCCATTAAATCAATAATTGGCTTTCCCAACTTGAATCGTAGTAAAAGGGCGCGGGGATTTTCTACTCTTTTATTATGAAAACACATTTCGCGGATTTGCTGCATTAAAATAACAATAGTTTCTTGGAGATTTCGTGTATAAATTCCTTCAAACCAAACAAAGAATTTTTCTTTAATTTCTTTCTGGGTTTCTTCCAAAGAAGCAGATCTTTTTGACTTTTGGAGTGACTCTGAGAAATAAGCGCATGTATCAGATAGTATAGAAGAAAAATAGAGCGCAATGATCGAGGCTTTTACTGCAACTGAACGTACGGGATCAGTCGAGACCTTTGGGTCCTGCGCTAACTCAGTGAGGTGCAATATATGTTCGAACTTAGGAATAGAATACCCTGGAAGTGTAAGGGTTGTATCCAACGTTGACTTTAATTCCTTGAGAAATTTTTCTGAACTATCAGTAGAGAGCTTTGGTGTGGCTCCCAATTTGGTGCAATTCCTATTTTCTGATATAAAAGCGGTGACCTCTTCGGCCAGCAGCTTCAATGGGTCATATATAGAATAAATAGCTTCTAGAAAACCAGATGCTTCAATAGGTTGGTGAGGGGTTTCTAGTTTTTTAGAGATGTCTGATGAAAGTTTTTCAATGATGCGATTGGCGCTTTTTCTCGAAAACCCGGGGACGCCGCTAGTTGAAAAACTTTCCAAAAATGAATGGACGGATTCAGGCGTTACAGCCTCTACATCGCATATGATATGCAGATGCTGGTATGCATCTAAAATATATTTTTCATCTGCATTGGCGTACTTTTGTTCTTGTGGAGAAGCAGACTTCAGCTTTTCTAATATTGAGCGGATCGTATTAAGAAAATCAGATCGACAGGAAAATGGCCGATGCGTTTCTAATGTAAGACTAAGTATTAACTTTCGGGAAACGTTTCCTTCGGTAACATCTTTCTGGGAGTCCAGGAAATTGATAAGTTCAGTAGGCCCAAATTTGCGTAATGATGGTGTGGATAGCCTCAGGGCACACCGAACAAGATCTTCTATTATTGATAAAGCACTTTGATTATTTAAAATGATGAGCGGTTTGAGAAGGAAGTCTGTCAAAATGCATATATATGCGTAGTCTGCTATGCCTTGAGGGGTTTGGCTCGGGAAAAAGTAGTTGTTTTTTATACTGCTCCCATTGAAAACAACATGCTCTAGCATTTGCATCAAAAATGGGATGGAGTCATGAATGACCTGGACTTCTGGTTCGCGTAGTGCATCGGGGTAAATGTTGGTTCCCTGTAGGCCGCGACACATGCTTAATCTAGCGTTTCTGTTTGAAGTAAAATAATAGTGAAAACGATGTAAAAGCTCTGTTTTTGATTGAATATCGTATAATTCATTATGGGGTAAAGCAGATTTTCTGCAGGAAACTTCGGAGATTTCTAGTAGAATGGATGCCATAACGTGTAGGGCGAGCTTTTCCTTCATTTCAAGCACCGAAATAAAGTCGTCCAATGGAACAGCTAAATTAACTGCATTCAATAGAAAAACTGAGCGTGTTAGAATGCAACCAGGTATTATACTGAATGGTTTTTTAGCACATTGAGTGATTTCAGACACATTGTGCCTTATTGCTTCAGCGTGCTCTTCCGCCGAGAGCTTTTTATCGCTAATGGCATCTGAAAATCCACTAGGGAATAAGCGGGTGTTTGTAGTGTACAGCTCGCCGCAGCTTGGGATGACGGCAGGTTTGCTGGAGTAATAGTCCGAGACAGCCTTGACATATATACATGCATCGCTTAAATTGCTTTCAAAAAAATAATATGGTAGAAAAATAATAACCAATTCTAACCACTCACGAATAGGAAGGGTCCTCGTGTGAGAGGGTCTTTCAAATGCTCTGCATGTGAGTGGAATTGCAAACGAATCGGATGACATCAATTTAAAGAATCCCATCGCATTCAATAATTTATTCAGACAGGACAGTGTGTGGGTCTCATTGGAATGAGCTGCAAGTCCTGTTCTATTTGTATCAACAACTCTTTGAGCGTACTGAAGCTTTTTTACATCTTTTTTTGGATGAAGCAATCCGTTAACTTGTTCTTGAATTGAATTTATTGCCGACAAGTGCCCGGCGTCGCTTGCGCCTGTTAATCTGGATTTTACCTCATAAAGTCTTGCATTTTGATACAGTAGATTTTCAATGAATGGAAGGATTTGTAAGTAACAGGGGAGCGTCCTGTGTAAAAAAATAGCGTTGCGAATAAATATTTGAACTGAACCTTCATAGGGTTTTTTTGGACCGGAATCGTCCTTTTTAAAAAAAATTGAGAATTTTTCAAAAAAATTAACCAACTCCTGATAATCGGAATCGCGCATGGGAATGTAGTGGTAGAAATTATGGTCATGAGAAATGATATACCAGCAGTCTTGATAGTAGGACTCAAAAATAGTGGCAATGCTAACAAAAAGTTCCTCTAAAACGCAGCAATGCAGCTCTTTTAACTTTATAACCTCAGAGGCATCTAATGCGTGATGTATCGTGCCTGGAGGATGATCGTCTTCTGGTAAGCCCGCATCTTCAAAACGATTTAAAAATCTATTAAATGTATTTAAGGTGCGAAACTCGTTTTGTTCGGGAGATGTACCTTTGGAATGCAAAGGGAATGCGCGACAATTGTTATATATTAAAATCAATTCAGGAAGGGTTTGAGCAGAGAAATGCCCATCTACTACTAAAAGCTCCAATTTTTCTTCTAGCTCAGGCAGGAATGCGGTAGGCGTTAATGGATCGAATTTAAAATCCGGGTCTTGCTCTGGGCTTGGAATAAGCTCACTAATGACTTGCGTTATTTGATTGAAAATATATCGTTGCTTGTCTAAACCTTGAACAAGTGGTAGGTCACTAAAGTCAATTTGAATTCTATGTTGTTGTGCGGCCCTTTGTGCTTGAGCTAGCAGTTTTTCGTGCGTAGATATACGTGTTTGCATCAGTTTCCCCAAGTAAAATCCTATTTGAACGAATATCTACAGAGGGTGGGTCCAGCGATTCGTATTCTAGAAATGGACTGAACGCCCAAGTATTTGTATCTGTTCCATTATTTATTTAGTCAAAATTCAAAGTACTTTTGTTATCAAAACTAAAAATAAGCTTCCTTATAGCGATCTTCAGCGTGGGAGTCAACATTGGGCGGAAATTTTAACAAGTAAACAATAACCTCTTTAAGAGCTATTGTTTACCTTCGCCGTTGAGAATCCCCCAACTTTAGGCGGGGGAGGATGTCAATAACCCAACTACTTCTTCTTTTTGCGGTGAGAAGAAGGGGGGGAGGAAGACGAGGTAGCACTTTTTTCGTGTCTAAGGGGCGCGGGATTTAGCGCAGCAACAGGGAGCGCATAGCCTAGGGCTGGTTAGATATACCGCTCCATGAACACCCGAGCGTCCAGCGTGACTTTTATGGTAAGAAGCGCAGACAAAGGTACAAAAATCAGGGCTAAGCTAAGAGATTTAACATCCTCCCCACCTAACGTTAGACGGGGAGGATGTTAATGACAGCTATTTCTTTCTGCGGGGAAAAGAATTGTGAGGAGCTGTAGCGTTTGGTCCATCTGGAATTATCGTAGCAACGGGCACCGGAAAGCCTCCTTGGCCAAACACAAACACAGTTCCATCGGGAGCCACTCGGCCATATAGCGTGATTAGGGCGTTGGGACAATCATGCAAAGGTACAAAATTGGGGGCGCCAACTCGAAA
>JAZKAM010000049.1:5560-8131 GCA_040389145.1 Pseudomonadota bacterium | reverse complement strand
TGGCTGGATGGCGCTGTCGTAGCGGATCCATTTTCTTGAGCAGAGGTATCACCTGTAGCTGCTTGAGGCAGCGAGGTCACGACTGGTGCGCTTGATTTTAAGGCGGAGACTACAGAACTAACGGTGGCCGTGGCTGGTGTTGCGGATTCAGCTGGTTGTGACTGTGCAGGGCTGGCTTCGTCTGATCTTTGGGATGCAATGTCAGCTGCAGGGGTGGTGTTCGGCGCGGATGCACTCTCACTTGTTGGAATTATTTTGCCGCTTCCGTTTTCAGTGTTAGTAGGTTTGACTGTAACTCGTCCTGGCTGACCAGGTTTTGCACCTTTTTTCCAGAGGATGGTTTTTCCTGTTCCGGCTGGTTTCGCTGTTGGTGTTGCAGCAGCAGGCAGTAAGTCAGCAGTTGAGCCCTCTGGTTCGCGCACTGTTGGGGCAGGTTGCTGTGGTGTAGTTATTGCAGTAGTCCCCGGCACAGGCTGTGAAGGTATGGCTACTGGTGCCGTTTCTGCTTCTGAAGCTTTCGGCTGTTGAGGAGCTTGACTCTCGTCTGCCTTAGCGCCTGATGTTATAGCAGGCTCTGCTGGTGCTGGTGCTGGTGCTGGTGCTGGTGCTGGTGTTGGTGCTGGTGTTGGTGCTGGTGTGGATTGCTTCCCCCAAACAGAGCCTGTAGGGAGTGATGCTACTGCGGACTTTGGTGTTGATGCGGATGTCGCACTTGCTGCTGTTACTGTCTGACTTGGGGAGAAAGAAGTAGGTTGTTTCAGATCTGGTGCTGTAGTTGTGGGCGTAGCCGCTTTTGAGGCAGTTGGCGCACCAGAAGCAGATGTCTTGGACAATAATACTGGAGCTTGAGGACGTGATCCTGTCGCGGCGCTTCCAGGTTGTGAGGCTGCCGCCTTTTTACCAGGCTTTGGCTTTTGGGATGTAGCAGCTGCTACTGATTGCGGTTTAGTTGTTTGAGCAACCGGTTTCCAATCATCTTGGAGTAGTAGCCGTGCTGCCTCGAGGCGCTGTGTGATTTGGGAAGATAGTTGAGGCGTTTCAAAAAGGCTACAGAGTTCATTCCCAAGCCACTGGCCGTGATAGCCTAGTTCACGAGTATATTCTCTTAGCGCAGGTTCGGTTGTAAGAGACTGTCGATGTTCAGCATCAGATGAGAGGCGACGTCCTTCTAAAACAGTGCGAACGTCATCAGAGCATATTTCACTATCCGCACATAGATTTTGTTCAGCATACTTAACAATTAAACTAATGAGTGCATCGTTAGGCATAAAACGCCGGACTATCTCGATAGGTCGATCAATAGTAGACCCTGTAGTGCAACCCATACGTAATTCACGCAGCAGCCACATTAGGGTGCCCCTAATTTCCTTTACTCTTGGGGGAACGGGCTGAAAGGAGAGATCAAACCAGCGATTAAATTTATCTTTTAGCCTTGGCAACATATCTGACGCCGTAGATGCTGTGTGTTTACTAAAGTCAAATTCTTCAATAATCTGCATAGCATGGCTTTCAAGAGAACGGTTTAGGTCTTCCAGATATAGTGAAACCAGAGCAGCTTTAGTAGCGAGCTTATGTTTGGGGTCAGTTAATGTAGGTAGCAGTGTATTGTACTCATCAGCAAGCTCTAATGGGGTGGGACGAACATTTGGACGTACACGGATATCGCCGACTTCAATTTGTTTTACTTCCTTTATTCGAGACTCAAGTAAGTCAAGGAAGTCTGGTTCAGCGGCAACTTGTGGGATAGGTTGTGGGGCTACTGTATCTTTTGCGCGTGGAGTAGGTTTGACTACGGGTGTCATGACTGCTTCAACACAGCGATCTATTTCAGCAGCGATGTCTGGTGTTGCCAGTAGCGAGGCGACTACGCTATCAAACCAAGCGTTATAATCATCACATTCCGTTTGTTTGTAAGGTAGGTCTTTGTTATGTGGCTTCATTCGATTTATGAGGTCAGTTGGTATGTATCTGCGCACAATGTCTAACATGCTCTGATTGGTCGTGCCGGCAAAGCAAGCGATGCGCAGCTGCTGAACTAATGCGGACATTGCATCTTTCATGTTGAGATAATCAGTAGTGTTAAGTGTTGAAATAAGGCTGGCATTTAAAGAGGTGAGCAAAGCTGGCTTTGCAGTCGCCTTGTGCTCGGTAAAGTTGAATTTTTGAACCGCGCTCAATGCAATTCTTCGGACGTGTTCTAAGTATACGGCGACAATAACTGCCTTAAAAGCAATCTGGTGGATTGGATCTGTGGTTTTTTTAATCAGTGCAAGATGTGCATTGATAAAAGATAATGTATCTTGGCTGCCTAGCTTGGATTTTTTTACTGAATCTACATTGGATTTTATTGTCTTAAATAAATCATCTTTAGTGATTTTATCAGGATATGGCTTGAGCTCAACTGCTTTTGACTGACGTAATAATGCATTCGTGACAGTGGTTAATGATTGTATTGTATCGCCTGATCTAGGAAGTGGTGCTAATAGCAGCGCGTCGAATACGTTTGTGTCCGCTGCTTCATCAACTGGTTGTGTGAGTGACTGTTTAAATTTAGTATACATTTCAACAACT
>JAZKAM010000049.1:1571-5550 GCA_040389145.1 Pseudomonadota bacterium | reverse complement strand
GGCTGAAGCTTGATGACTTTAAGTGTGTCAAAGCAGCTTGAGTTTTCTCTTGTGTATCAATACTGACAAAATGATGGCTAAGCGTTTCAAGCTCAGTTATTACATATGTTTCAAATGGGTCAACAATACGATGGGTAGGTGGGAGTTCAGCGTTCAATTTTAAGACAATATCTTTGCAAAATGTTCGGAACTCTTCTTCGCTGGTTCCTTTATCTGTCATTTTCAATAATGCGGTATAAATTCTCGAATGCGGTTCTTTTTCTTCCAGAAGATGGGGTGAATGTCTTTCTAACACATTGTGAAGGGACATCAGTGCTCTCAAACGAAGCGTTTTATTTGGAATCATGTGGAAGCACGGAATTAATGTTTCAGCAAGTTCTGCTCTTCTTAAGAGAAGCAAGTTGCCGACAATGAAACACAGTTGTTCAAAAAATAAGTTATCTGCTTCTAAAGTGGAAGGTGCTTCTCGAAAGTATAGATTGTGACCACTTAGAAATGCTTTTCTGTGATACTGCGATAATAGCTGGACGCGGAGTGAGGTGGTGTGTGTCAGCAGGTCTTTTTGTGCAGCCGGTAGATCGCCTAGGTGTTCGAGACCTTCCAATGTGTGACCAAAATATTTATCAAAAAATAATACTTGTTCTTTAGTATAGTTTTCGTATAGAAACATGGAGAATATAATTTTGCATCGAACCTCATGCAACTCTACTGGAGTAACGTTACCCTTTATTTTTCTTACCTGCATAACAAGTTGTGATAACATCTTTGCTATGCCAAACAAAAGTATTTTCTTTGGGTGTGAGGATTTGGCTGAGGTAACATCCGCGCTAACTGAGGACGCGCTGTGGTAGAGAGCAAGACAAGCAATGCGCATGGTATCAGGTGTGGCATTGGCGCACAGTGACGTTGAATCTCTCTGAACTATTTCTGCCAGTGCAGCAGGAGATTCCGATAAAGGAAGCGTCTGTATGCCTCGTAGAATAGACGGGAATGGGAAGAAAAACCTATCGCTGGTCAATCGGGTGACCTGTTGTTTTCTGTGGGGTTCTAAATTTATTGTCTTGTAGTAAGTTTCTATCGCGTCTAAAAATAAACTATCTCTACTGTTTTGAAGCGTGTTTGAAAAGCTTCCTAACAATCTTGCGCATGCATCAATAATGTCTAGATGATTGTTCCGTTCCAATTGTCTTAGGAGCCCGGTCTTAGCCAAGCCAATATATATATCTGGAACGGACATCTCTTGCAATAGGGCCATCATGGCAAATAACGAATGCGCTTGACCTTCGGGTTTTTCAGGCATTGGGTATTCAGTCAGTATGTCACCAATATTTGGTTGGATATCCAGGGCACTATTCTGAAGAAAATTAATGAGTGAATGGATTGCGAACAGATGCGACTGGTCTTGCACTCCAGTTGCGGTATGTCGAAACCGATAAAGTAAAGTATTCTGAATGATGAGATTTGAAAAACAGATGTCCAGGATCGGGTATAGTTGAATGGATCTTAAAAGAAAAGTGATGTTCTCTATGAGGTTGTGCACATTGTCGCGCAGCGCCTCATCTGAATGTTCACCAGGTCGAACGATTGTCTTTGGAAGGTTTGCTTCTAAAAACATTTGTAATGCTAGTTTGTCCTGGGATGACATGCCATCGAATTTGACAGAGGCAGTGTTAAAGTTTAAATTGGTTAATGATTCATTTCCAATTAAAAAAATCGCTTGCGCAATAAGAATAATATGCTCTTCAAGAGTGGTAATATAAAAACATCGTAGCTCATTTGATTTTTCTTTACTGAAACCTGGAAGGGTGTCATCAACTTCAAGACATGCAATGTGTTCGTTTATAAAACTATTGAATGCAATCAGTATGCTCAGCTCGGCATACAGAGCATCTTCTGTGTTAGCGTGCACAGGGAAGGTGCGGTATTGATTGTATAATTCGTACAGTTTAGGCAGGCTTGCTTCGGTAAGCTGGCCATTCACTAACAAGGCAGATAATGCTTCAGTAACACCAGCATGTGGTGTTGTGAAAAGTATTCTTTCTCGGGAAACACACGGCTTACCTGCAGGCCTATCCATTAAATTCTTAACTAAATTAGAAAGCTCGGGCATCACTAGATCAGCAAGATGTTCATCTTTCTGACGAGTGGTATACGCTGATCCAAATGGTATTTGATGTTTTGCAAATTGAGTATTGAATTTGCTTTTGAGTTGCATCAAATCTTTAGCGGTAATAGGTCTTTTCATTATTTACTCCAAATTTGGATTGCGCGTTGGATCGGTTTATTGGATATCCCTTCAAAGCATTTAAAATAGTTATTAAATAAATGGTTGCCTTGTAAGGTTAAGCAGGGTGATTCACGGTCTATATAGTTGTCTTACACCTAAGAAATGTTATTAATTTAGTTGAAATTCAAAATTATTTGTTATTGGTACTCTAAGGTTAGTTTTATACCTTAATATCCCAGTTGTGTCAATTTCTGTAAGACAAAATTGCAGGATGCTGCAGAGCTTTTCACTATGCCCCTCCTCGCTACTTTTTAGGCACCACTCTATGAATTTGTTATGATTAGAGCAGGGTGTTTTTGGGGTGCCGAGATTTGAGAAACAAGCTAAACGGGGAACATAAGCCCATTGGTCATGTGCGTATTATTGCTGGGCAATGGCGAGGCCGACAACTGGCGTTCCCTGAGTCTCTAGCCTTACGACCTTCGCCGGACCGCGTGCGTGAGACACTGTTTAACTGGTTAATGCCAGTAATATGCGGCGCCCGGTGCTTAGACCTATTTGCAGGCAGCGGTGCATTCGGCTTTGAAGCGCTATCGAGAGGGGCGCGTGAGGTTGTATTTGTAGATAAGACACCCGATACGGTTCAAGCCCTTAAAGAGAATGCACAGGTGCTTAATGCCTCTATTGGACAGCAAGCGCATATACATCAAATGGAAGTAACGCATTTCTTGGAAAAGCATCCGAATACCGGTGCAAATTTCGATATCATATTTCTCGATCCACCGTTCCGGTTGGGGTTAGTCACGCCTTGCCTGGTGGAATTAACAAAAGCAGGCTACACCCCCACTTACTGCTATATTGAAACAGAGCGTGATTGTCCACCCATTACGGTTCCTGAAGGCTGGGTGTTACATCGTGAAATCCAAGCAGGCCAAGTTTGGGGCCGTCTATACCGGAGTGGAAGCTGATGCAAATATACCAAGTAGGTGGTGCCGTTCGTGATGAAGCGCTAGGGTTACCCATCAAAGAACGAGATTGGGTTGTGGTGGGTGGCACACCTGATGCACTCACATCCCAAGGCTATAAACCTGTAGGTCGTGACTTTCCGGTTTTTCTGCATCCAAAAACGCATGAAGAATATGCGCTAGCTCGTACAGAACGTAAAGCTGGCACAGGACACACCGGCTTTATATGCCATTTTGAGCCATCTACCACGTTAGAAGAAGATTTAATGCGTCGGGATTTGACGATAAATGCTATGGCAAAATCATCAGATGGCAAAGTGTTCGACCCGTATGGCGGCATGCGCGATTTAAACGCGCGGGTATTGCGCCATGTATCTCCAGCATTTGTAGAAGATCCGCTGCGGGTACTGCGCGTAGCGCGCTTTGCCGCCACACTAGAGCCATTTCACTTTACGTTAGCGCCAGAAACACTGCATTTAATGCAAAATATGGTGGCGAAAGGTGAGCTAGCCACATTAACGCCAGAGCGTGTGTGGAAAGAGTTGATGAAAGCGATGCTTGCCCCAAGCCCGCACATGTTTTTTGAGGTACTGGAGGTGTGTGATGCACTACCCGTACTGTTCCCTGAAATTCAAGACTGGACACCTGTGTTACAAGACTTAAAAGCCTATGTTCAAGCAAATAGTAATGTGCACGCACCAAGCGAACCTACCGTTGCAGAATGTCGATGGGCGTGTTCTGTTTCATCGCTACCCAACAGTGTGCTGCGGCAGCTTCACAGTCGTTT
>JAZKAM010000049.1:0-1561 GCA_040389145.1 Pseudomonadota bacterium | reverse complement strand
GCCAGCCTTGCTCAGGCGTTATCTGAAGCACGCCGTGTCTCACATACGGTGGACGGTATTTTGACTTGGCTGAATGAAGCGGACCCACGGCGTGCGCCTGATCGTTTTAAAGCAGTATGTAACATCCTGCCTGTATTAGGGCATGGTGACCTGGCTAATCTACTGAGAGTTATCGGTGAACAGTATGTTCAAACCATTACCTTAACCAAAGAAGAGCAAGCCTGGCCGAGCACACAAATTCAAGCAACCTTGTTACAGCGGAAACGAGATTTGATCACACGTTGTTTAGATAAAACCTAGCGGCGGCTAACCGTAACAGCTGCCGCCAACGCGGTGTACTAAGTTGTATCCAACGGCAGCTTCTAAGGCTGAAACAATCACCTGTGCTTGCGCTTGCTCTAATTTTTTCATGTCTGCCCATGCGGACTCGCGCGCTTTGGCTTGCACAGCCAAGGTACCCCGCGGGCTAGTCCATGCACCACTCATCCACAAACGTTGCACCATAGCCCAGCGCTCAGGTGGGGTTCGGGCACTGTCTTGTTGAATGTAAAACAGTGCCTCCTGAACCAACTGCGCTACCGATACCTCATATAAACCCTTGGCCAGCTTGTTCTGTTGCCGCAAGTCCAAGAGCGTCTGTTCGACCAGTTCCGTTAATTCATCACCGGTAGGTAAACTGGCCAAGGGTTGGATAAAGATTTTTTTAGCGGGTGGAGAAGCAGAGGTAGGCACAGTTTTGATTACAGGCACAGCAACTGGCGTAACCGCTTTAATCGGGGCAGGGGAAGTGACTACAGGCGTTACAGGTGGTGACACGACTGCTGACACAGCTGCTGATTGAGATTGGCCTGTCAACGCGCGTTTTTCGTAGTCTTCTACCCACTGGACGCACGCAAGGACTAACTGGTCTTCATAGCGCGCGATGTTATAACCGCTCATTACTTGTCCAAACAAACTGTTTTGCATAGCTTTGTCCGAGTAGCGTGCATAAAAAGCCGCGGTGCGTTGTCGATAAGCGGTGACCAGGCCAAAAATATGTTGAACCGCAATCGGGAAGCGGCGACCGCAATACTCTAAGCGTACTTCTGTCTCCGGTGATTCTTGAACATAATTTGGAATGGGTGCTTTGTTGATATACGTAGGCATGCTTGGAATAGGCATGAGGACGGTTGGTTGAGAATTTATACAAGCACTCGTGGTTTCCAGCGAGCTGACCGGAGTTGCAACCGCAGGTTGTGTCACCATGGCTTCAGTGGATGGCTTAGCTACCTTAGCTTTTTTTGTTGGTTTTGGTGGCTCAGGGGTATCTAAAGGTGGCTCAGAACATGCTGGCTCAGCGGCTGCTTCGCCTTTGCCAGAACGATTAGGTTCTTTTGCCCAACGTGCCGCTAAAGCGTCGCTGACACGGTAGCGTATTTCGGTAGAGTTGTAGCGTGCATCGGTTTCATAATCGATGTAACCAGCCCGCTTGATGGCAGCCAAGTAACCACCAATGGTTTGGCGAGACACGTTAAATTTTTTGGCTAATTCCATAATGGGCATACGTATGCTTTGGTTAGCA
>JAZKAM010000048.1:0-6880 GCA_040389145.1 Pseudomonadota bacterium | reverse complement strand
GAAGAAATCCGGGTATAGCTTCGATAGTCGGATGAATAATGGGAGCTTTATAAATGATGTTATGAAGCAATTAACCCGTGATATTCGAGATTATGTAACTGAAGTTGCGACTAAAGGAGCAATCCAATGAAGCACACAGTAAAACAGACCATGCAGTGGACAAGCAGTATACTGAGGACAACGCAGTATCACCGACAGCAGCGCTGCTTGTTGGTCAGTCTAAGCCTGAAGAGCAATTGGGTTCATCAAAAGCGGAAGATAGGGCAGTGGTTGGCGTTACTACCAACAAACCTTAAATTTAGTATGTTTTATTGTATTAAACCAGTATCAATGTGATAGATGAAATATCGTCACGTTGATACCGGTATGTGCGATCTTTTTGAGCGAATAGCTTATTGGCTTCTAGCAGTATAAGGACAGGCTGGATATCTCTAACAAAAGGTGAATTCTTGCATATTTTGGTTTCTTAGTTGTCCTCATCTTCTTCTACATCATTCTCTAAATCTTTATGCAGGGAAAGGTTGTTTGCAGAAGTATGCAGATCACTTTTTGCAATATGCACATAAATCATCGTGGTCGATATATCTGAGTGGCCCATCAGTTCCTTTACCTTTTCAATAGGGCATCCCGCGCGGACTAAATAGGTACCATAAGAGTGCCGTAGCCAGTGGGTTGAGGCTTTTCTCAGTTTGGATGCCTTGTGGAAGTTCTTTTGTTTCTCTTCATTATGTTTAGCGTCTAGGTATTCATAGCGGTTTGCGCCTTTGGAAAAAGCCCATTTTAGAATCTGCCAGACACGGCTGTCTGATAAAGCTTCTTCCGTTTCTAGTGCAGGAACGAGTGGTGTCTTTTCTCCAAACTGGGGCAGGGGAGAGAGGCCAAGGGCGCGTCTAAATTGTGCAACGACATCTAGGTATTCATCCACGACAGGAATCTTGCGTTCTTTTTCACCTTTACCGATGACTTTCAGATACCAAGCATCTTCGATCAAGATAAAGTCACCCATGGTGTGGTGGGTAAGTTCAGCCAACCGTAGTCCCGTGTAGAACAATGTAAGAATGATGTACTTGGCGCGGATCACTTCAAACTTCCACTCATAGAGGTTGTGTGCAAGCTCATCTAAGGCTTCTAGCGTAGTGATGATTTCATCGCGTTCCAACCAGCGGTCAGTGCTGTTGGACTTCTTTCCTTTACGCCGTTTGTCTACGGCCATAGGGTTCCCAGCGAAGTAGTTGTTTTGCACCAGATAGCTAAAAAAGCTGTCTAAAATGCTTAACGTTTTGCGTACGCTAGGAGGGGAGAGTGGGGCGGCAAAAGGGCGCCATTGTGGGTTGGGTGTGCCACACGGAAGTGTTCTGGGTTTGCGTGGACCACACCAGACTTCTTTTGGTTGTGGATCGGACAGAAACTCACGGTATGCAATGATATGGTCACGCTTCAAATCAGAGAGTCCAACTTTTTGTCCGTGCAAACACCAAAGCAGTAGACGTTCAATTTCTTTGAGGTAAGAGCGGTAGGTAAGTTTGGCTGTTCGGTAATCTCGTAAGAATGTATTGATGGCTTGTGCGTCAGAGTTTGCGCCCAACATGTTGGGTTCACCAGACTGGTTGTAGCCAGGAGATTTTGTGAGGATATTTTCGAGAGACGTGAAGTTACAAGAATCAATTGTCTCAAAAAGAGGAGCGATTGGTGCGGTCTTTTTGTTGTCCATAACAGGTCCCCCAACCTTAACTATATATCAACTTTCGTTAGTACACCCATACTAATGATAGTAGAAGGGGAAGTCAAATTGAGGAGGTCTAGGCTCGATCTGAACGATTTTTGGACCAAAAAAGCTCAGAATTTAAGGTGGTGACCAAGGCCGCCCAAAATGGCGCCAACCAAGGTACCCCAAGCTGTATCTAAGACCATAACACCTACAGACCATTCTTTTAGAATGGCGCCATTGGTACCTTCATAAGTCCCGTACAAAATGAACCCAAATAAAGCCCCATGCAAGATGCTGCTCAAAGTAGATTCATTTAGGTATGGTTTTATGACAAAAGTGACGAAACCAATCGTCATGATGATATACACGAAAAAGGCACAAGCCAAATTAACATCTGTAAGCATCAAGGGTCCGATTTTACTGCGAAAATATGATGCACCGTAACAGCTAAACCAAAGCAAATCCAAACCGATTAAGCTAAGTAGCACAACCAAGTAATTAAGGATGATTTGCATATAGAACTCCCCTACTTTATTGACCTAAGCACATTCACTGACACAGTATAGCCAAACTTGAGGAAATCGCGCTTAAGCCTAGTGTGTGATTTGCTTACTTGCTACACTGCACAGGTTAAATAAGCGCTGAGGATACAATGTTTTACGGACTGATACTGGTAATTGTTCTACTATTTTTGGCTATTTTGGCCGTTTTTTTGTTCTTTAAGTTGAAAAGTCAGCCGAAAAAAGATGATTTGTGGCAGTCTACGCTTGCCTTACAAAATCAATGGCATGAACAGCTACAATCTGCACAAAAAAACATGGATCAAAATTTCATGCAGCTGGTACAGCAGTTTCATAGTGCTATGGGACAGCATCAACAACACTTGCACGGCACGTTAGATCAATTAAATCGCAATCAAGAAACCCGCTTAAATACGCTAGAAAAACAGATAGAACAGAGATTGGTTCAGGGGTATGAAAAATCCAATGAAACATTTAATGGCATTACAAAGCGTTTGGTTTTGATCGATGAAGCGCAGAAAAAAATGGACGATGTTTCCAATAATGTGATTTCTCTTCAGAGTTTACTTTCAGATAAGCGTGCTCGTGGTGCGTTTGGTGAAGTACAGTTGGCTGCCCTGCTCCGTGATCAACTTCCTGAGGCAGCATTTAGCTTGCAACATACATTATCTAACGGTATGCGTGTGGATTGCTTGCTAAAGCTACCACAACCTACAGGTTCATTGGCTATTGACTCAAAATTTCCGCTAGAAAACTATCAAATTTCAATGAATTTAAGCGCATCTGAGAATGAGCGCAACAAAGCTATTACCGCATTTAAACAAGACGTACGCAAACATATCTTGGATATACACAATAAGTATATTATTCCTGGGGAAACAGCGGATGGTGCGCTGTTATTTATCCCGGCCGAAGCAATTTTTGCAGAAATCCACAACCACTATCCAGATTTAGTTGAAATGGCGCATCGTTCACACGTTTGGTTAACGTCACCAAGTACACTGATGGCGATATTGACAACTGTACGTGCTGTATTCAAAGATATTGCAACGCAGCAACAGGTGCATGTTATTAAACAGCATATCCAAGCATTAAGTCAGGATGTTCATCGATTTCAACAAAGAATGGGCCAGCTTACTAAGCATATCCATCAGGCAGCCCAAGATGCTGATGAAGTAAACATTTCTGCGGAGAAAATTTGTCAGAAGTTTAACAAAATCGAAAAGGTTGAGCTCGATCCACTGACTATTGCGCCTCAAGACTGAGGCGCCCTACCCTTAATCACCCCAAAGCCGCTTATTTTTCGCTAAGTTCGTTTTTTTTTCCTACTATGAAAGAGATGCACTTGCATTGCTTTGGGGTGGCCTATGATAGGTTTAACGGGCTTGCATAAGAAACTGGTGAACTGGCTGACGACAGACAGACGGTTTTTTGAGTATCCAATGTGTGATTTTGAACGCATTCGCTACGAATTGCGTCCATGCGATGTGGTTTTGGTAGAAGGTCGGTCTCCAGTCAGTGACGTGATTCGAGTGATTACGCAAAGCCCATGGACACACTCGGCCATCTATATTGGCCGGCTGCATGATATTGACGATCCAGACTTACGAAAAAAGGTCGCGGAATTTTATCAAGGTGAGCCAGACGAACAGCTCATCATTGAAGGTATGATGGGACAAGGAACCATTGTTTCTCCCCTATCCATCTATAAGAACGATCATGTGCGCATCTGTCGACCGTCCGGAATTTCCCGGCGTGATGCACAACTTGCCATAGCCCATTGCGTTGATAGGCTTGGCGATGATTACGACGTACGTCAGATTTTTGATTTGGCGCGATTTTTACTACCCTGGAGTATTGTACCTAGGAGTTGGCGTTCTAGTATCTTTTCAAACCACCCTGGTAGCTATACACGTACCGTGTGTTCAACGGTTATTGCAGAAGCGTTTGGCTCAGTCTCCTTCCCTATTCTGCCTGCAATTGTGGAATCCGAGAACGGTGATGTAGAGCTTGTTGCAAGAAATCCAAGACTTTTTACACCGAGAGACTTCGATTATTCGCCCTTCTTCGAAATCATTAAATTTCCCTTCTTAAATATCGTTGAAAAAGGCGTGTATCGACAACTGCCTTGGAACGAAAAGCTGATCAGCAATGACAAGCATGGTCTTGTTGACCAAAATGATTTGCCAAGACATCGAGGATAAGGGATTAAGATTCACGTATTATTGTTTTTGATTATGGGAAATTGGTACCGAGCTACGCGCCTACTCTTCTGGAAAAGTTTTTTTACTAGAATATCTTAAGAGTAGGCGCGCACAATACTAAAGACACTGCATTAAACTCCTGACCTTGGTTTAGCTCGAGCTGTTAGAGTATTTTTTTGAATAAATAATGCTAACAGATTTTCAGAACGATAAATTGATTGCGTTTCAAACAGGAATTCATGTGCAGCCACACTGGTTTGCACACATTTTGCGTGTATCCACAAAATTTTTTCGCACGTGTATTTGATATAATGCTGGTCTACTAAATAGTAACCTCACCTATCAATTTTCCGGTGGCTTGAGGCTTTAATCCAGATTTTAAGAGGTGTCATTATGAATCTAACAGCCCTTGTAAGCTATTTAGATCCTATTGCCGCCATTTTGTCCGTATTTGGCGTGATGGCTTTTGTGCGTTTAAAGCGCAGTGGTTGGGCATTAGAGGTGGTTGCCACGGTCTTGAAGGCCGTCTTGTATTACATTTGTGGGATGTATGGCCAGGTAGGCTTAAAGTGCATATTCATTGTCATGATGTTTTATGGCTGGTATCGTTGGAAATACCCCAATAAAGCAGGTGAGGAGTTGAAGGTCCGCTCTTTAACCCGTAACGAACTGGTTGTTTTTGCTCTGCTATGCGGTATTTCCATGGCCATATTGGGCTATGTATTGAATCATTATACCGATTCAACTGTACCCTACCTTGATGCTTTCATTACCATTGTAGCGCTTTGTACTAAGTATATGCTTTGTAACAAGATCATCGAACATTGGCTTTTGGGGATTGTGAGTAGCATCGTTACATTCTATACCCATGCATCGGTTGGTTTGCCATTTCATGCAGCCATCCATGTTGCCTACCCGGTTATCGCTTTCCTCGGTTACAGAAAATGGCGTGCTGAAATGAAAGGAAACAACAATCCGTAAGACGCGCGCTCTTCACACGTACGGTGTCTTTCGCCATAATAGACGCCGTATAAACCTATAGGTTGATTTATGCTGGCTACTTATCTAGACCCTATTGGTGCATGCTTATCTCTACTCTGTACCATTTCATTTGTGCGTGTCAGTCGTATCGCCTGGCTATTCGGCTTGGTGTCCACTGTCCTTAAGGTAGTTTTGTATTTTGACCGCGGCCTATATGCACAGGTAGGCTTAAAATTGGTATTCGTTGTTACCATGGTATATGGATGGTATACGTGGCGTGAAAGAGGGCCGAAACATGAGGTTCTACCCATCCGCTATCTATCTTGGAAAGAACGGGCGATTCTGATTCCGGTTTGTGGTGTAGGTATCTGGGCATTAAACACCCTGCTTTGCTGCTATACCGACTCCACAGTCTCGTTTATGGATTCGACTACAGCAACGCTAGCCCTAGCAGCCCAATGTCTTCTCTGCTACAAAATCATGGAAAACTGGATCTTCTGGTTTTTTATTAACATGATGGTGGTCGTGCTATACGCAGATGTTGGCTTACCTTTTAACGCAGCCGTTCACTTTGGCTATATCTTTTTAGCCATTATTGGGTTTAAGCGCTGGCATACCATCATGCAGCAGCAAAAACCCAATACAGGCAGCACTATCTAGGTCTTGGCG
Source organism: Pseudomonadota bacterium (assembly GCA_040389145.1). GTDB lineage: Bacteria > Pseudomonadota > Gammaproteobacteria > Berkiellales > Berkiellaceae > JAZKAM01. The sequence continues at coordinate 797 of JAZKAM010000048.1, read as the reverse complement.
TTGGGGTGCGAACAGTAGGCTCAGCAGCAGCCAGCGGTTGCGCAATACCTGCCCACTCTTTCAACTCGGACATCCATGTCGGGCTATTATTATAGGGATTTACCCAGCAAAAAAGTATCGCATCATGGGTAACATCCGCCTTATCCAGCGGTAGACTGTTGATTTTTTCCTGTAGTAGGCTCAGCTCTTCTGGTTTTAGGTGGTCACATTCTGCTGTTATTTGATCATTGTTGCGTTCAGTTATTTTAGCAAAGAATACTGCTTTGAGCTTGGAGACAAAATCTTGCATGGTATTGATAGGTTTTTCTTCAGCACCCGTAAGCGGAAGAAAGGCAAAATCTTTAATACTGAACTGTACAGGCCTTACTCTTTTAACTGGCACCACACTGCGTTTATGAACCATATTGCTTAACTGATAAAGCGCATTAATGCTGGAGTATCCTTGAGCTTGCTCAACAAGACGCGAAAACTTATATAAAGGTGTCGCAGTCTTATCATCGTCAGGGGATTTGATTTCCTTGCCGAGCATCATAATTAATTTCTGCTCTAAAATATTGAGAAGCGTTTTTTTAACGGTAACATCAGGTGCTCCGCTATTTAAGAAGCTGAGCCAGTTTTTCTGCACAGCTGAGTGCGCGGAATTCGATGATTCTACGCCGCATAGCCCTACGATGGTTGCATTAAAAACATTTACCACCATGGTTGCTACAGGATTTTCAACTGAAGCACTTTCTGTCGCTTTTTCAGAAATCCTAATGTTTTCATCAATAAATTTCGCTAAGTCAGTTAATTTTTTA
>JAZKAM010000047.1:0-1781 GCA_040389145.1 Pseudomonadota bacterium | reverse complement strand
CCTGAGCATGCCTTGCCCATCGTGGCCATAAGGACCACGGGTTAAAACCGCATACCACCAAACGACCTTCGGGTCTGAGTATCCGATAGGCTTCACGTAAGGCCAGCGCAGGCGTGGCGAGGTTTTCCAGAATATGGGGCAAGAACACCACATCCACACTATTGCAGGCAATGGGTAGCGCTTCTGGGCTAGCCAATACGATGCTATCCCCCTCATGCGGTTGCCCTTCATGGATTTCTGTTACAAAGACGCGATGATTGACCAAAGAGCTTTGGGTCACTTTACCAAACAACGGATGCCCAATCTGAACGAGGTAATACCCAAACAGATGGCTAAACACGGACTCAAGTGTTGCCTGCTCTGCAGCAATGACCTGATGGCCCAGATCGGTATGCACCCATGATTGGGCGTTGTTTGCTAAATCACTCATACACTGATTTTAGCACGGCTTCTTGCAATTCTCGGCCTGCTGGCTTATCGTGCCAAAAGGAACATTTGCCGCGCTAGCAGGCTGGGTCAAGGAGTTGTCCATCCATTCTTTTCTTAAGTTATTCTGCTTATCACACAAATATCCAACCGCTTACCTGAGCATCAATTTGCTGCGCAGCATTAAAGCTGATGTCCCTTTCTTCCCACCACAACCGTTATAGAGGATCGCGATGAAGCCATTTATGGTCGTCATTCTGTTGGTATTATCGGGTTGTTCTTTTGATTCGCCTCAATCTGTTGATATGAATACCAATTGGGCGCAAGATACCCAAACCTTAGAGCAAGAGACCATGCGTCGCTTGGCCCATCTTGAGGGCGATAGCCATCGGCGTGAAGTGGCTCAGTTTGTTTCCGTATGGGAACGTATGCGTAATGGCTTTGAATTGTGTTATGACACCAATAATCGACGTATTCTGCACCACCTACACCGCTATGCACATCAGCCACACCATGTTCAAGAATTAGCCACGCGTGCTGAGCCCTATCTGTATTTGATTTCTGAAGCCATTACAGCACGCCAAATGCCCATGGAGCTTGCCTTATTGCCCATGGTAGAAAGTGCCTTTGACCCGTTTGCCGTTTCGCGCGAGCAAGCTGCCGGCATTTGGCAACTGATTCCGTCTACAGCAAAAAGCATGGGCCTACAACAAGACTGGTGGTACGATGGCGCCAAAGACTTAGTGGCGTCTACCGAAGCAGCGTTAGATTACCTATATTACCTATACCAACGCTTTGATAACGATTGGCTATTGGCATTAGCCGCCTATAACTCAGGGGAAGGAACTGTTGCCCGGGCCATCTACAAAAACAAAAGTGCAGGCAGGCCTGCCACTTTTTATGACTTACAACTCCCTCAAGAAACGCGAGACTATTTACCTAAGCTACTAGCCTTAGTAGAAATCATCAAACACCCTAAGCGGTATCAAGTTTCCTTGCCGCATGTTGCCGACCAGCCGGCACTCAAAGCGGTAGATATAGGCACACAAATTGATTTAGCTTTTGTGGCAGAATTGGCCGGTATTGATTTACGCCAAGTCTATCGTTTAAATCCAGGCTACCCACGCTGGGCGACCCACCCAGATGAATACGGGCCGCACCATCTGTTACTACCCTTATCCCATGCAGAGCGTTTTGAAGTGCGTGTAGCAAAATTCGATGGCACAAGCTGGGTCAACACTACGGAATACCATGTAAAGCCCGGTGACACCTTATTGAAGATTGCGCAAAAACATCAGACAAGTGTTACAACCCTGTTGGCCGCGAATAAACTGAAGAACAGCAGCCAGGTTCAA
>JAZKAM010000046.1:0-4766 GCA_040389145.1 Pseudomonadota bacterium | reverse complement strand
ACCCATTACTGTTTAATCTGCTTTGAGTGCTAAGGATATTCTCAATAATATAGCGATCGCCAACATGAACATTGAGAAACCCAGTCAAGAAGTGTGTATTAAAATAGTTTTTATTGATGTCGATAGATTCAATGGTATAGGGTGTGCCTAAGTCTAAATGCAGATAGATATGCGCATCACGTAAGTTCGGACTAATCTGGACTTCATGTTGTACCCACCGTGCATCCAAGTACCCTTGGCGTACTGCTTCATCCAGTAAATCGACTTTCATTTGCTCATACAGCACGTGGTTCATTACGTCACCAGGATGCAAATAATGGAAAGAAGACATGTCTTTTAGGTAGGGGTCATTGGTTACTGTACCTTTTAGCAGTACCTGTAGTGTTTTAACGACGGTAGCCTGTCCAGGAACGACATCGTACAGCACAATCCATTGCTCTTGGCTTTGCTGCCATGTTACGGTAATTTCGGGTTGTAGGTAGCCAAAAGGGACCAATGCAGTTTTGGCTTCTCCGACTCCTTTTACGGCTAGGGCTTGAATGTGTGGTTCACTAATCTGTGCAGTAGGATCCATGTGCAATAACGAAAGCGCTGCTCGGACATTATTCTCGTAAATGGGGCTAATACCGCGGATGTCGACGATGCATGTTTCTAATGCATGGGCTGTAGCGCAGCACAACCATAGAAAAAAAAAAGTGTAGGTGGCTATGCGCTGCATTTGCGTACAACCTGTAGACCATCACGAATGGTCAATAAAAGATTGTCTACACGAGCGTCTTGTACAATGGTTTTATTTAAGGTGTCGATCGCACGGTCAGTGGCATGTTGCGGATTTAACACGGCTCCGGACCACAACATATTGTCAATCACCAATAACCCGCCGACTTTGATCAAAGGAATTAGACGCTCATAGTAAAGGGGGTAATTGGCTTTATCGGCATCCAGAAACACAAAATCTAGGGGCTCTGTCCAAGTGTCCAGCAACGAAAGGGCAGATTGAACCCGCAGTTCAATCTGCCTGCCTTTAGGATGTTGCGCAAAACGTTCTAAACAGGCGTGCGTTCGTATATCGCTGTCACAGGTCACTAGACGACCATCAGAAGGCAAGCCTTCTGCAATGCATAACGCAGAATAGCCTAACCAAGTTCCTAGCTCTAAGCACATTTTTGATTGGCTTGTGCTGACTAACAGGGTTAGTAATCGGCCAACAATGGGGCCACAGCTTTTTGAAGATAGGCTTTGGCACTCTGCTGACAAGGCGACCAAAGCCTGGTCGCCTTGCTTAGAATGCGCTTCTGCATAGGTAGATAATGCTTCAAACGATGGCGACGTTGCGATCATACATGTTCCGTCGGATTTTCAAAGCTCAGGTTACCTGAATCATAATCGTAAGCGAAAATTTCTGCATAACGGCCCCAGTCAATGATGACTTTTAACACGCGGTCTGCTTCATTTTCAGATAAGGAGCTTTCCAGAGATTTAAGAATTACCTCTTCATTTTTCACATGATGCGGATCGGATGCAAGCATGTCTCTAATATGTTTTGCGAGCGGAACGTGCTGAATTAATTGTTCAGCAAAAATTTGTTTTCGTTCCAAGATATCAGCTGCTGCAAAATGTGCACCGATGTCGGTCAGCGAAAAGTCCCCTTGTGCAATTTTGGCAAAGCCCAAAATTTCCAAGGTTTCTGCAATGGGCAATAACCTATTGTTATCAATGCGCAAGGTTTCGGCAAGCAATGGCAAGTCAATTGGTCCACGTGGCGCGCCGCCACCTTGCCATAACCCATCAATAAGCCCAACAATTTCAGAACTTTCTACATCAGGCAGACGATGCGATACATCCAAGGTGCGAGGGACTTTGATGCGGCCAGCGGTACGGGTGACCAAGTCACCTTCGCTGCTGGTCATTAAGGTGTAAATATCGTCTACCAGCTTGCGGAAATAGGGCTGTTTAGGATCGCGTGGTAGTGGTGTGTCTACGCTGAGCTCAGCGCGAATTTTACCCGGATTTGAATTGAAAATGAAAATCCGGTTCGCCAGAAGCACCGCTTCTTCAATGTTGTGCGTTACGATGAGTATGGATTTAAGTTTGGTGCGTTTTTCCATCCATAAATCGATTAAGTCGTTTCTTAAGCTTTCTGCAGTCAACACATCTAAAGCAGAAAAGGGTTCGTCCATCAGTAAGCATTCAGGCTCAATAACCAAGGCGCGCGCAAAACCTACACGTTGGCGCATGCCGCCCGATAATTCTTTAGGAAACGCAGACTCAAAACCGTCTAAGCCGATGGTATCAATAGCTTTAAGCGCCCGTTTACGCCGCTCTGCCTTAGGCACCCCTTGGGCCTCTAAACCCAATTCTACGTTCTCTAATACCGTGAGCCAGGGTAACAACGCGAAATTTTGAAATACCATGGCCAAGCCATGCGTAGGGCCCATGATAGGTTGGTCTCGGTATAGTATGGTACCGCTGGAAGGGGGGAGCAGACCTGCCATGATACGCAATAGGGTGGATTTTCCTGCACCAGATTTCCCAAGCAAAGCAATGATTTCATAATCCTTCATCACCAAATTGACGTCATCTAAAACCTTCAGCGACTTACCATCGCTGGTTCTAAATTCTTGGCAAATGTGTTCCAGATGAAACATGGTGGTGTTATCCGTAGCAGTAGCGGCTGAGTCCATAGCTTTTTGCATGATTTAACTCTCTGAATATCGTTCCTGTGCCAGGCGGTAGAGTTTTTGCCAGACCAGGTGGTTGAACAAAATCACGTACAAAGACATGACGCCAATACTGAGTGCAATGCGTGGGAAGTCACCAGTTGCGGTGGCCTGCGTGATATAAGCCCCTAACCCCGTTGCTTCCAAATGCATGTCTCCAGACTGAATGATTTCCGCCAAAATAGAGGCGTTCCAACAAGCGCCTGCCGCTGTCATAGCGCCTGTCACATAATGAGGGAATACCGCAGGTAGCATAAAGCGGCGCCACCATAGCCAACCGCGTACTTTATAACTGCTGACGGCCAAAAAGAGTTCGTTTGGAATGGCAATGGCGCCGCCAATGACGTTGAAAAGAATGTACCATTGCGTCCCCAAAAACATTAAGATTACGGAGCACCATTCCAGACTGAGGTGGTATCTGACCATGAATGCGAAGAATAGGGGGTATAAGATGTTTGCTGGGAAGGACGCGCCAAATTGAGCAATAATTTGTACATTCTGTGCCAACTTTGGACGCAAGCTAATTAATGTGGCAACGGGTACCCAAATGCACGAAGCAATCACAACAGAACAAAAGACCCTGAGGGCGGTATAGCTGCCTAGTAAAAAGACATGTTTTACTTCAGAAAGCGGAAGTTCATGCAGCACGAAGAACACGACACTATGTAGACTCCAAACTAAAATGCCAACAGATAGGACATTCCATATGGCCATAGATAAGTAATTTTTGAATTTTGGCCAGATGATGTCGCGTTTGCTGCGCTGTCTTATGGGGTATTTTCGTTCATGCAAAGGATTGAGGAATAAGTCTTTAAGGTTGTCGAGCCTGTCGGAAAAGCTGTTTAGCCAACGCGCCTGTCGTAACCAAGATAAAAACCAAGAAGGTTGTATGGGCCGATCGTTCGCATTCATGCCCTTAAAGCGTTCGCTCCAGGACAATAGGGGGCGCAAAAAAAGCTGGTCGTAGATCAGAATCACAATAAACATGGTGATCACGGCGTAGCACATAGCCCAATGGTTGTTCTGATTTAATGCAACTTGGATATAAGAACCAATACCTGGTAAATAAATAGACTGGTTTGAGATGTGAATGGCCTCAGAGGCAACCACGAAAAACCAGGCTGCCGACATAGACATCATGGTGTTCCAGAGCAGCGTTGGCATAGCAAAAGGTACCTTTAGCCGCCAAAAGGTTTGCCAGGGTGACAGTTGTAACATGGCCGTTGCTTCCGTCAATTCTTTAGGAATACTTTTCAGTGATTGATAGAAGCTTAAGGCCATGTTCCAAGCCTGTGCTGTGAAAATGGCAAAGACTGCGGCACATTCAGGGCCCAACATGCTGTTTGGGAATAATAAGATGAAGGGGACGACGGATATCGATAAAAAACCCAAAACCGGAATGGACTGCATGATGTCCATGAAGGGAATAATGACGCGCGCCGCACGTTTACTATGCGCTGCCAGGGTAGCGACCGTGAAGGTGAAAACAAAGGACAAAAATAGTCCAAGAAACATACGCATGACGGTGCGGATCGCATAAAAAGGCAAAGCACTGGGAGATAAAGATATTGCAAGCTGTTCGCCTAACTTGTATGGCTGGGCCATTTGGCCTGCGCCCCAGGTGATGGCACACAATGCAGCAAACAGTACAATTAAAACAAGCACATCAAATACGTTAAAGCTACGCTGTTCCTTCGTGATGAATTTGCTGTAGATATGATTCATGTTGGGCCCAGTCGCGCGAGGATGTACGCGTTAATTCTAGCACGTCCGGCGTTGAGTCTCTATTGGAATTAAGTCAGTGATACGTTGTTGGTTTTCTGGCTAATTAACGGAATGGTTAAGTGTTAGCAATGGATAGGGGTGATGCAGACAAACTGTGCTGCTTTGGGTTCAGCACAGTTGTGATAGATGCGTACATGGGTACGTCTTGACTGTATTAAGGCTGCTGCCCCCATAGGCGTCTGAGTAAAGCATCAGAGGCGGCCTTGTTGGTTTCTCTCTGTTCAGCTGTTGCAGCTACTTCTCTGGTGAGTACAGTTGGAG